>CAUJEY010000132.1 GCA_963169325.1 Bacteroidota bacterium | reverse complement strand
ATAACACGCTGCGCTTCTCGCTGCTGTTCGACTTTTCTGCGTTTGAAGGGGAGGAATAATAAAAGGGTTTGGAGGTTTGGAGGTTTAGGGGTTTGGAGGTTTAGGGGTTTGGAGGTTAGAAAATTAGAGGGTTTCCGAGCGTACATGCACTCGGAAACCCTCTAACTTTCTAACCTTCAAACCCCTAAACCTCCAAACCCCTAAACCTCCAAACCCCTAAACCTCCAAACCTCCAAACCCTTTTATTATTCGTCCCCTTCAAACGCAGAAAAGTCGAACAGCAGCGAGAAGCGCAGCGTGTTATCGAGCGGGTTGCGTTGGTTGGTGGTGGGTACCAGGTAGGAGAAGTTCAGTCCGAAAATATTGTATTTAACACCCAGACCGAGGCTGAAATATTTGCGGTTGCCTTTCGAGTAGTGCTCGAAGAAATAGCCTGCGCGTACGGCAAACTGGTCGTCGTACCAATATTCGGCGCCAATGCCGGTCGTGATTTCTTTCAATTCCTCGCTGAAACCGCCTGGCGCGTCGCCGAAAGACTTGAATACGCCGCGCACAGAGGAATACTGTTTGTAATCGGGGATTTGGTCGCCGTCTTCATCAATGTCGGGGCGCGGTGTCGGCACCAGGAGTTTGTTGAAGTCGCTGGTGAACGTCAGCGTGTTGTACTCGTCTAAGTTAAATTTCCAGGCGAGACCGATCCCAAGGTTGGTGGGGATATAATCGCGGTTCACCGAGTTGGTATACGTGATTTTGGAACCCAGGTTGCTTACCGCGGCGCCCACGGTCAGTTCGCTGCCGTTTTTGGTGACTTTCACCGGCGTTTTGTACGTCAGCGACATGTCGGCTGCCCCGGCTACGCCGGGGCGGATTTCGTTGCCTTCCACCACCTGGCCCGTAGCGAGATTGGAGTAGATAAACTTGGCGCCGATGGCAGCCGATAATTTATCCGAAAGTTTACGGGCATAAGCGCCGGTGAATTCGAATTCATTGGGACGGCCCTGCCCGAGCGAGCCGCCGTTTTCATCCGTGAACTCGATGTCGCCAAGCGAGAAGTATCGCAGGCTCGCGCCGATGGTCTGGAATTTATCCAACTGGACGTAGCCCGACAGGTAGGCCAAATAAACATCCTGAAGACCCAGGTTGCGCATCCAAGGCGTGTATGTGGCAGAAATGGCCACTTTTTTATTGGCAAAAGCCAGTTTCGACTGATTGTAGTGCATGCCGTTCGGGTCCGCCGAGGTGGCGATACCCACATCACCCATAGCGCCACCGCGGGCGTCGGGTACGATACGCAGAAACGGTACGGCAGAGGTTACAGCATTGGCGCATCTATCGAATGACTCGAAATATTGTCCGGTGTTTGGGTCGTAATAAAACCCCTTTCCATCAACACATCTAAATCCGCCGGCTGGTTGCGCCTGAAGTGCAGTTGCTGCCATAACCACACAGAACAGGAGCAGCGATTGTGCAAAGGCCTTTCTCATAACAACAAATAAATTTTTTTAGTGGCAAAATGTTTTGCTTTGCCGGAACAGCTCCGGTTGACAGCAAAAAGCGTGCAAAAGTACGTGCTCTGCGCGGCATTCCAGCTATCGGAAAGAATTGACGCGGATTGGCGGATTGTGGTTGTCTGCCGGATGAAAAAAGGTTTGAGGGTTAGAGGGTTTCTGGTTTGAGGGTTTGAAGGTTTCTGGTTGGAGGGTTTGAAGGTTTCTGGTTTGAGGGTTTGAAGGTTTCTGGTAGAACATCACCCATGGGCACCAGGAACCTTCAAACCTTCAAACCAGAAACCCTCAAACCCTATCGATTACCCACAAATCCGCATATTGATCCATCAGATGTCTCCCTTCGGTCGACATGACAATCTCTTGATAATCAAAATTTTACCCAGATTTCTCGCTGCGCTCGAAATTTCCCGGATACGTTTGGCATCCCTAACCCAGTGAGGCCATGTGTTCCCGTGTTAATTTCGAGCACAGCGAGAAATCTGGATAAGCAGTTCATATTCAATTGTTTGTCATGTCGAGCGCAGCGAGACATCTGCTAAAAAATGTTGGATTTGTGGGTAATCGATAGTCCTCCAACCTTCAAACCCTCATTTAAGTATAACCAGCTTCTCAAACTCGCTTTCCGCCGTCACCTGGCCGCCGCCGACATCGGTGCCGCGCACCTTCACCCGGTACAGGTAAACGCCGCGGGCCAGCGTATCGCCGTATTCGTCGCGGCCGTCCCAGTTGATATCTGTAATCCGGTACCCTTCGGCCGCAGCCGAGTGCAGAATGGTTTTAACCAATTTGCCAGACACGGAAAAAATGCTGACCTGCACGTCAAGTAATTGGCCGGACAGGTTGTGCTCAAACTGAAACGACGTATTTGTGGTGAATGGATTCGGGTAGTTGAGCACGTGATCGAGGGCGGCCTTGCCGTCTTCAGCTACCACAAACTCGGTGTACCCTTCACCGGGATTGTTCGCAATGTCCCAGCCTTTTACCCGCAATTTGTGGCGCCCGGGTGTCAGGTTGCGCAAGGGATACAGCACTTTTCCTTGTTTCGCATTGTCCTGTTCACTTTCGTAAAAATCATTCAGCACAATGGTTTCCAGCACATTGTCGTCGAGCACGGCGGTGAGGTCGTGGCCCAGGCTGGTGCCCGTGACGTTCATGCCGTAATCGTCGACACATTGCACCAGGATTTTCGGGTTTTTATCGGTAATGCCGCCAAAGGCGAAATCTTGTGTATTCAAAAACACCTGGATCGTAGGTGGCGTATCGTCATTTATGGAATTGGCCGTGCCGCCGATAACGATCTCCGAATCGGCGCCGGCAGCGTCGAGCGGGGTGCCGTTTTCGGCGTAGTAACTGATTTTTCCAAAGCCGTAGGCGTAGTTGATATCTTTTGGCACCACAAAACTGACGCTGAAGCGGCCGTTTGTGACTGTGGCGCTGCCCTTAAACAGGATATTGCGCTGCACGGTGAATGAACGCACGATGCTGCCGGGGTCTTGTCCCAGCGTTTGCAGCGTTTGTTTTTTGTCGAACAAAGTGACGAACACCCGCCCGTTGAACGACGACAGCAGGTTGCCGAGCGTATCCGTCACTTCGCCGTCCAGGGTAGCGCTCATCAGCGCCCGGAGGGTATCGGGCTGGGCGGGATTAAACGGTTTGCCGTTGACGGCCGTCGTGCGCACGCGGTATTCGGGCATAGCCAGGTGCATGGCCGGGTCGCCGAGCAGGGTGAACCGCCGGGCGTTTTCTTCGTCGCTGCTGGCCAGGGCGTTTTTGGCATGGGTCAAAATATCGCCGATCGTGCGGTACTGACCGCCATCGACGCGTTCAAAAATCACGTTTTGCACGGCATCCGTCAGTGCATTATTGCCGTCGATATACACGGCGCGGGTAGTTGTAAATAAACCCACGGCGCCGGAATTGACCTTCAGCAGGGCCTGTTCTCCACCGGTGAGGGAGGCATAGTCGTCGTAACCGCCGAAAGAGCAGGTTGCCGTGATAATGAGGGGATAACGGTTGGTGTTTTCCCAGCCGGCAATGTCGTTGTTGTCGATCACCCGTTCCTGCGCCCAGCCGCGCGGGCCGCCGTGGCCGATATAGTTTGCAATCAGTCCACCTTTAAAAATATTGGAGTTGATGGCCGTTTTGGCGTCCGGGATCCGTTTTTCACTCGAAGTCGCCACCTGCTGATAGGCGTCGAAATAAATTTTTTCGCTGTTAAACCATTTCTCCCGCGCTTCCGATTCCGTGGCTAATTTATCGGCCTGGTTAATGTGGTAATTTGAATCTTCATCGTCGGCGAAATAGAGCAGCCGCAGATGCCAGTCGCCCAGCAGATCGGGACTTTGGTCGTAAGCGAGAATTTTATCCACGATGGCCTGCGCTTCGGCGGCCGTGCGGGGTGTTACCCGGCCCACGCCGATATCGAGGGCGCCTTTGAGCGCGCCGCCTTCGCCGTCGCTGAGCAGGGCGAAATAGTCGTCGGAAGGGAAAGAATAAATCGGGCTGAACGATTGGTAGGTTTCAAATACCGGGATAAAATCCAGGTTACTTTCGCTTTTGGTGTTGTTTTTGGGGTCGAACGAACCATCGCCAAACAGCAGCAGGTGGTTAAATTTGCCCGGATTGCGCTCCAGCAGCATTTTGGCAAAATCGCGGATGGCCGTCGGGTCTTTGGCGCCCGACGAAAACTCGTTGAAAATCTGCTCTACCGGCACGGTTACGACATCGAAACCGCTATATGCCCGGCGGTGGGCAGCCAATTGTTGCACGGCGGCTTCAAATTCCGGGTGGTACACGATGGCCATGTGTACGTTGTCGATCCCGTGTACATTTTGGTTTTCTATTTTTCCAACGGCTTTTTCCGGCTTTGGAAAGGCGAAATTGTCGTAAAAAGCGACAAAATCGCGCAGCACACCCTGCGTGGCAACGCCGAACTCAGCCGCGCCGCCGGCCACGGTTATTTGCTGTTTTTTGGGTGCTTGCGGCGTGGAAATATCCCAGATCGTCAGCGGGCCGTTCACATTGCCCAACCGGAACGTGGCCGCGTCTTGCGTCAGCGTTTGAAGATCGCGGAATTCCAGCGGGCTTTGGCCGACCATCTGCAAGCGGCGGCGGGCGTTGATCTCAATATAATCGAGCCAGCCTTCGCTGGACTGGGCCGCCGGCAAGTACTGCACTTTCACCTCTACTTTGTCGCCGGAAGGCTGAAAACCGCCGTTGATGGTCACGTTGGAGGCATAATGCGCTTCATTGTTGCTAATGACCACACTGTACACCAATCCGGTAAAAGTAGCGCTGCCGGCTTGTATGCGCAACGTGGTATTGACGCCGCAGCGCCCGGCAAATTCCGAGCGCAACCGCGCCGTAGAGCCATTGACCAGGTTGGGAAAATCAAAACTGTAGGTGCGTTCGCGGGTTTGGAAAAAATAATCGCCGAACCAGCGTTTGCCCGAGCCCTGGGCGGAGTTGAAAAAATCCAGCAGGTTTACCGTCTCGGTTTCGAGGCGTTTTACATCGTCAAATTCTTCCGTGACAAAGCCGGCCGGCACGTTGGTTTGCTCGGTGACCCGCAAGCCCTGGCCGTCGCCGGTTTTGATAAAATACCAGGCATTGGCGTCGTATAAATGCTGGGTAATGGTCAGCGGCATATCGGTATCGGCAGGGCGGTGCGACCGGGGCGCAATACCTGTGCCGTAGAACAGGATATAGTCGCCGTTGTCAAATTTGCCGTCGGCTTCGCCCACCACGACGATAGCGTTCTCCAGCAGGTCGTCGGGACGGGGATCGCCGTTTCTTTCGGGCATCATGGCGCCGCCGTTGCCAAATAGGCGTATGGTACGCGGGTCGATACTTTCCAAGTTGCTGATGCCCAATTCATTTTTCAAAAAATTGAAATCCAGCTTATACACGCCGTTCTGGCTGATACCAAACTTGTACAAGGCGCCGGTGCTCAATGCCGAAGTGTACGTAAAGGGGCCGCCGCGCGGCTTTACCGGTTCTGCTTCGGGCGAAACGGTCACCCGGATTGTGAACGACGTGATCCGTTCGTAGCCACTGCCCGCTTTACGGATGGGGTGAAACTTCACCCGACCGAAAAAGCGGCTGCGCTCCTGTTCCACCGAGGCATCAATCGATATGCCGTTGCCCAGCGCTTCATCCCCGGTGCCCGCTTTTTTCGCGAACGGCTCGTATTGTGCAGAAACGAATTCCGCGGTTATCCGGGAGCGGCCCTGCAGTGCAAACCGTTCGGAGAACAAGGGAATGCCCGGGGCGTTATCGCCGTACAGGCACTTGTCGAAACCCCATATTTCTACTGTTTCGCCGTTCGGCAACGCTTGCAGGCGTGGTTCGGCAGCCCAGTTAAGGGTGTGTTGAAGGGTAAAAGACGTTTGGGCGGAAAGCGCCGCTGCGCAAAGCGCGAGCAAGAGTGTAAGCCGGTATTTCATCATTAAAACCAGATTGGGTGTGTTTCGTCAATTGGCGCGCATCGGGCGGGGTAGGTTGCCCGGCGCGGCGCGATTTGCCAATCCAGAACAAATTTCGGGCAGAAAAGATGGATATGATTCCCGAAATGCTCAAAATGGCAGGGGTTGGCAAAGATGAGGGTTAGAGTAAGTTCAAAAAAAATCATGCCCCACCCTGACTTTTATCAACGCATCACAGATCGGAAACGGATCAAATTTGCATCGAAAACAACCAGAAGATGATCGGTTGGATAATTTTGGGTTTATGTCTGTTGGGTTTTGCATGGCTGCTGTGGACGCCGCTGCGGGTCGAAATCGACAGCGAAAACGGCATATTCCGGGCCGAGTGGCGGCATTTATGCGCCGTTCAGTGGCTACCGGAAGAAGGGTTCGACCGGATGCGGGTAGAAGCGCCGTTTTTCAGGCGTACCGTTCAACTATCCGGTCTTTCCAAACCACAGAATCGTCCAAAACAAAAAGAAGAAGGAACAAAACCTGTCCGGCCGTCGAAAAAGAAACAGTCGTTTTCCGCCAAAATGATGTGGCGTCTCGGACGCAATCTGCTGCGCACGTTTAAAATCAAACGCCTGCAAATCTGGTGGGACAGCGACGATTTTATCTGGAATGCCCGGGTATATCCCCTTGCCTCTGTAGTCAATACGTTGGGCATCGGGAGGGTTTGGATTAACTTCACGGGCCGGCGCGAGTTGGCACTGATCGTGGAAAATCGTCCGGGCCGTATGCTCTGGGCCGTTCTGCATACTTTCATCACCAAACGTTCAAGATCATGAAAACAAATTTTGATGATGTGCTCAACAAAGTAACCCAATTCCTGCAAGGGGAAGCCAAAACGGAAACGGTTATCGGCAAAGAATTTAAACTCGGCGAATTTACTTGTGTGCCGGTCATTCGCGTCGGCCTGGGCTTCGGCTATGGCGGCGGCGAGGGCGGCGATACCAAACAAGGGCATGGCGAAGGCAGTGGCGCCGGCGCCGGGATCGGGGTGCAGCCTATCGGTTTTTTAGTGACCCGCGGCAGTGAAATTTCTTTTATTCCGGCGCAAAACAGCAAAGGCCTGACG
Source organism: Bacteroidota bacterium (assembly GCA_963169325.1). GTDB lineage: Bacteria > Bacteroidota > Bacteroidia > Chitinophagales > Saprospiraceae > M3007. The sequence goes on along the minus strand of CAUJEY010000132.1, from coordinate 67,339 downwards.
GCTGCTTTTGAAAAAGTACCCGATCTGATCGAACGGTATTTGGATAAGCAGGCGAATTGAGATCGTCATTGGGCGTCATTCGTCATTGATCGTCATTCGTTATTGATCGTCATTCGTCATTGGGTGTTATTTAAAATGAAAAATACATTCTTCCAACGTTGGGTTTTGGCTTGCGGGCTCGCTGAATTCGGCGGTATCGGTTTGGCCGGCTTGATCGCCGGCTTAACCCTGTACTGGATTGGCGAACCGGAATCATGGCCGGAGAAAATAGTCGTTCTCAGTGCCATGATGCTGGCCGGCGCGGCGGAAGGGTGGCTGGTGGGCGCTTTCCAATCGAAGGTATTGCTCGAAAAAATCCCAAACCTGTCCCGCCCGGCGTGGATTAGAGCCACCGTCGCCGTGGCGGTGGCGGGTTGGTTTTTAGGCATGCTGCCCTCCACCCTAATGTCGGGTCAGGTGACGCCGGACAATGCCCTGCCACCGGCCGAGCCGCCGCTTTGGTTGGTGGCGTTGGGAGCTGTAGGTATGGGTTTGGTGCTCGGCGCCATTTTCGGCTTGGCGCAACAACGGGTATTGCGGCGATATATCGGCCATTCCAATCGGTGGATAGTAGCCAACAGCCTGGCTTGGGGCGCCGGACTTTGGTGGGTATACCTGGGCGCGTCCTGGCCCAAGGGCGGTGAGCCAATTTGGATACTGGTGCTTTCCGGTGTTGTTTCCGGCCTGCTGATGGGCCTTACCGTGGGCGTAGTGACAGGGTGGTTTCTGGGAAAAATGTTTCGGGGGTAAATCCTGGGGGGCGCCCAAAAGGAGTTCCTTTTTTAATGATTATTTGCGTGGCAAAAACCCACTGCGCTGTTGTGCCAAAAGGGTATGCTAAATTTTTCCCGCCGTAGAGTAGATTTTTACCACGGAGAATATCGAATATCGAACAAGGAATATCGAATGTCGAAGTTGCGTAGAGTACACCGCATCACGGAACGCACTACGGGTATTTCGACATTCGATATTCCTTGTTCGATATTCGATATTCTCCGTGGTGAAAAATTTATCGCAGTTTTCTAGCAAAAGGCTTTTGACACACCCTCCAGGGCGCCACTGGGCGTGGGCTGTATATAACTCGCGAACCCAATTTTCACTCCTCCCGGCACTTGTCATTCCGCAGGAATCTGTCCACCCTACGAGGGAAAAACACGAGATGCACTCGTAGAGTGGACGGGTTCCTACGGAATGACAAGCGCGGGGGGAGAAAAATGAGCGTAGATTGTTCTCACTGGTTAGGCGAAGTCAAGGCTCGGCGGTACCGGAAAATAGGTGGTTTCCAGTGAAAATGTTTCAGGAGTAAATCCGCGCTTTTCCGCACCTTTGACGGTCAAAATTTGCGTCATTGGTTTCGTCATTGGGCGTCATTAATCGTCATTGATTGACCCAATGGCGCCCAATGGCGACTAATGACGCCCAATGACGATTAATTACGCCCAATGACCCATAAGCATTTATGGAAAGAATCAGCGTTTTCGATATTTTCAAGGTCGGTATCGGCCCCTCCAGTTCGCACACCATGGGACCCTGGCGCGCCGCGCAGCGCTTCCTGCACGAGATCGGGCGCGACGGCTCCTTCGATCACGTGGAGGCCGTGCAGGTGGATTTATACGGCTCATTGGCCAAAACCGGCAAAGGCCACGGCACCGACCTGGCTGTCATCCTGGGCCTTAACGGCGACGACCCGGTGACTATTCCCGTGCAACAGGTGCAGCCCACCCTCGAACACATCCAAAATACTAAAACCATTTGCCTGGCCGGCAAAAAAAACCTGCCCTTCGACCCGGAGCGCGACGTGGTTTTCCTGTACAACGAAACCTTGCCCTACCACGCCAACGCGCTCAGCTTCCGGGCTTTTTTTCGCAACGGCGCCGGCATCAGCCAAACTTACTTTTCCGTAGGCGGCGGCTTTGTAGAAAAACAAGGCGAGGAAAATCTGGCCGCCACGGTTATACTGCCTTTTCCCATCGACCGCGGCGCCGACCTGGCCCGCTGGTGCCGGGAACAAAACAAAACCATCGACGAGATTGTATTCCAGAACGAGCGCACCTGGCGCACGCCGGAAGAAATCCGGCAGGGATTGCTGGATATCTGGGATGTGATGCGCCAATGCGTGTACACCGGCTGCCATACCGACGGGGTGTTGCCCGGCGGCCTCGAAGTCGGACGCCGCGCCCATCCCATCAGTATCAAACTGCTGGGCGGCAAGCCCTATTCCAACGTGGATGAATGGATGCATCAAATCCGTGGAGACAATCACGCCTTCCGGCATATCCTGAAATGGGTGAGCTGTTTCGCGCTGGCCGTCAATGAAGAAAACGCCGCTTTCAGCCGCGTGGTCACGGCCCCCACCAATGGCGCTGCCGGCGTCATTCCTGCCGTGATGATGTACTATGCCTGTTTTTGCCCGGAGTTCGGGGGCGACGACGATATCGTTCGTTTTATGCTCACGGCAGGCGAATTCGGCAGCCTGTTCAAAAAAGGCGCCACTATCTCGGCGGCCATGGGCGGTTGTCAGGCCGAAATCGGCGTATCGTCCGCCATGGCCGCGGGCGCCCTGTGCGCAGGCCTCGGCGGCAACTACGAACAAGCCATGATGGCCGCCGAAATCGCCATGGAGCACCACCTCGGCATGACCTGCGACCCCATCGGCGGGCTCGTGCAGATTCCCTGTATTGAACGCAATACCATGGGCGCTATCAAGGCCATTACCGCCGCTCAAATAGCGCTGGAAAGCGACCCCTCCAAAGCCAAAGTCAGCCTCGACGCCGTGATCAAAACCATGAAGGAAACAGCCGAAGATATGCACCACAAATACAAGGAAACCGCCGATGGCGGATTGGCCGTGCAGTTTTCGGTGGGGTTAGTGGAGTGTTAGGGCATTTGTCGATTTCAATTTCTGTGTTTGCACTCCTACGCTGTCCAATCAGGTGGATTAACTCTCACGGCGCCTATGGCGTATGTGGAAGGAGAAAAGGAAAAATGAGAAAGGACCTTATTCACTTCGCAAGCTTTGCACCGGATTCGCCAGCGCTGCCCGCACCCCCTGCACACCCACCGTCAGAAACGCCACCGCCGCCACGGTCACACCGGCCGCGGCAAATACCCACCAGGGCATGCCGATCCGGTACGCAAAATCATGCAACCATTTTTCCATAAAAAACCAGGCTAAGGGCGAGGCTATGACGAGAGCAGCCAGCACTAATTTCAAAAAAAAACCTGCATCCGCGCCGGGTTTCAGCAGCAGGTAGCTGTGGTAATAATGCGAAAACCAGGAGTTCAGTTGCCAGTATCGAACCGACTAGTCGGGGTGCTGGCGCAGCGAAGAAACGGAGGCTAAAAAATCAAATTTGAAATGAGAATTCTCGGGGACGGGCGCTAAAACACCCGTGACCTGAAACGAAAACCGGTTGTCGATTTCCAACTGTTTCCCGATGGCCGGTTGGTCGCCGAAGTATTTTTTGGCGGCTGCTTCGGTCAGCACAATGCTGAAGGGCTGTGCCAGCGCCAAAGCCGGATTGCCTTCTTTCAATCTAAAATCAAATACGTCGAAAACGGTGGAATCGGTGTAATAAAAACCGTCTTCATAGAACCGGGTACCGCCGCTTTTCACGAGCGAAGGAAATTGCCGGAAGCGCGTAAAATGTTCAATTTCTGGAAAATCGCCCGCAAAAGCCGGGGCCATTGCACCCGACGACACGGCGCTGCGGGCATCGTTGTCAAAACTTCCGATGTTCAGCCGGTAGATACGACCGGCATTGGTATGCCAAGTATCGAAACTTCGTTCGTGCTGAATATGGCTAAAAAGCAGCAGTCCGCCGGCGATGGCTACGGCCATTCTGCCGATGTTGATGATCGAATAGCTGCGCATTTTCCAGAGCCGTCGGAAACTGAGGGTGAAGAAGTTTTTCAGCATAGCGGAAGAATTAAGACTGGCGTGTCTCCCGGCTGCTCCAATTGCCATGCCATCCGGATATGGCGCTGAAAATCAAATATTTGGAATTGGTTTGCGAGGCCCGCATGTTCGTTTTCGTACACGCGGGCGTGCGGAGATGGACAGGGAGGGGGGCTTGGGTAAGTAGGTGGCAAATGCTTTGTTGTGCCGGGAACTGTCAAGTATTCCTTTACACTTCCCCCCCCGTTTTCTAGGTGCAGTTGTTGCAAAAAATGCAACGACTGCCAGGGGTGAAGGTTCCAACTATTCGGTATTTCGGAACAGTTGCATTTTTTGCAACAGTTCGTTACGGTTCTTTTTTAAACCCGATGCGCGGGCGATTTTCCCACGCATCAACCCGCGGGTTTTCCGTTTGCAGCGCAGTTATATCATCAGCCCTGGCCTGATTTTCTTCGCCCAGCCACCGGAGTACTTCATGCACATCGGCGAATTCGTGCTCGAATTTTGTTTCCAGTTCGGTTATTTTTTGTGCCAGTTCGGTGTAGGTGAGGGCGTATCGGCGAAACTCGACAAAAGCGCGCATGATGGCTATGTTGACCTGAATGGCCTTCCTGCTTTTTAAAATACCGGAAAGCATTGCCACACCCTGTTCTGTGAAAGCAAAAGGTAAGGCTCCTCCAAAGTAGCTTTTCGATGGTATCACAATTTGTGATACCAGCTTGTGCACTTCGGTTTCATCCAATTCAAACATAAAATCTTCAGGAAATCGCTCTAGATTCCGCCGCACCGCCTGTTTTAGCGCGCGGGTTTCCACTTCATAAAGTGCTGCCAAATCAAAATCGAGCATCACCTTCTGGCCCCGAACCTCATATATTTTTTGACGGATCAGTTGTAATTCCATTTCACACAGAATATTTTTTTGTAAAAGTCTGGTGAAAAGTACTGCAACTTTTTGTTTTGCATATTATGAGGCCATGCTATCGATACATTTTTTTCAATTTAATATGTATGGATGTTCGTGCAGTACAGGGCTTACTTTCCAATACAAAACTTCCCAAAAATATTCCCCAACAAGTCCTCCACCCCAATCTCCCCGGTAATTTCCCCCAGGCAGTTCAGCGCCCGCCGAATATCGATGGCAATAAAATCGCCCGTGATGCCGGTATCCAGCCCGGTGAGCACGTCGGTGAGGGCATTATCGGCGCGTTGCAGGGCGTCGTAGTGGCGGGCGTTGGTGACTACGGTACCTTCCGTTTGTACCTCTTCGCCGATGGCGAGTTCGAAAAGTTTCTCTTTGAGGTATCCAATGTTCATCTGGTTTTTGGCGGAAATAGGGATTAATGATGAATGATGAATGATGAATGATGAATGGGGCGGGAGCGCGCCTTCCAGCAGGTAAGGGGGAATGTTCGGATCGGTTGGGTTGAGCAGCCAGTCCGTTTGAAAGTACGGGTTTCTGTCCATTTTGTTGCACACTACAACTAACTTCAATTTACCCGGAATCAAGCCCCCCTCTCCCCTGGGAGAGAGCCTGTCCCGTACTTCAGTCGGGAGGATGGGGGAGAGGTTTGCCAAGTCTGCATGCACCTCCGCCAGCGTCATCGCCGACACATCCCACACATACATTAAAATAGCCGCCTGCTGTATTTTTTCCATGGTGCGTTGCACCCCGAGGGCCTCGATCTGGTCCTGCGCTTCGCGGATGCCGGCGGTGTCGATAAGCCGGAATTGTACGCCTTTGATGTTCAACACTTCCTCGATGGTGTCGCGGGTGGTACCGGCTATTTCGCTCACGATGGCGCGCTCTTCGTTGAGCAGGGCATTGAGCAGGGTGCTTTTGCCGGCATTGGGCCGCCCGGCAATGACGGTGGCGACGCCGGTTTTCAACGCATTGCCCAGGGCAAATGATTGGAGCAGGGCGCGAATGTAGCCCTGTATTTTTTGCACCAGGTTTTTCAACTGTGCGCGATCGGCAAATTCGACGTCTTCCTCCGAAAAATCGAGTTCGAGTTCCACGAGACTGGCGAAGTGGATAAGTTCTTCGCGCAGTTGGGCGATCTCGCTTTTGAAGCCGCCGCGCAACTGGCGCAGGGCCACCGCGTGCGCAGCCTCGCTTTCGCCGGCGATCAGGTCGGCCACAGCCTCCGCTTGGCTGAGATCCATTTTGCCGTTGAGGAAGGCGCGCAGCGTAAACTCACCGGGTTGCGCCAGCCGGGCGCCGCGGCGAAGCAGCAATTGCAGCACCTCCTGCTGAATATAGGGCGAACCGTGTACGGAAATTTCCACCTGGTCTTCACCGGTGTACGATTTGGGGGCCCGGAAGAGCGTGACCAGAACCTCGTCCAGTGTGCGGCCGCTTTCATCCTCGATACGTCCGAAGTGGGCGGTGTGGGATGCCTGGTTTTCCAGCCGTTTGCCGCGAAACACGCCGTCGGCGATGATCAGGGCCCTCGGGCCGGAAAGCCGCAACACGGCAATTGCGCCCACGCCGGGCGGTGTGGCCAGGGCGGCAATGGTATCGGAAAGATCGGGAAGTATCATTTTTCTGGACAGGATCAACAGGTTTGCCAGGATTTTCAGAACTATTATTTCATAAATCCGGCTCCCTCTGTTTGTTTGTAAATACTTTGCGGCGCAAATTTCGGCTAATTTATGATAAACCTGCCTGAACAAGAACGCCAGACCGAATTGCAGGAGCTGGCAGCCATTTAACCGACAGTACGCACCTCGAATGTTTTTCCCGGTTTTTTCAAATTTCGGTCAATGATTCGACGTATGCGCCGGCGGAATGGATATTCCACCAACACCCTATACAAAACACCAGGGGGCTGTTGACTTATCTGCCCACCGGGCAATTCCGGCAAGGTAAAAATGTACTGATGATTCAGGTTCCGTCCGAAAAAAATGCCGATTCACTCAGCACCTACGGCGTAGTGCCTTTTTGGTATGCCCCGAAGTAAGGGGGTGATCATTTTGGGCAAAAAAATACCCGGCTCCGACGTTTCGGAACCGGGGTTCTCGCCTATGAAGCATAAGACATCTGAATAGGAATACAACGCCCGGAAAACGCAACCTTTTCAACTCAATCAAAACGAAGAGAAATGTTCCGTCAACATCGGGTGGGCGCCGTTGGCTTGATGGGGATGCCAGAATATCAGTAACCCCTGCGCTGGAGGCGGTCTGTGCCGCCAACACGCAAAAAAGCCGGACTGAACGTGATGTTTTCACGCAGCCGGAAATAAAGCCGTATTGGAAAAAGGGAAAAATCAGGAAAGTACGCCGAAGAACACAGCCTGCTAAGGGCATCGGTAAATCTGCTCATGGGATGTAGTGTTTGTAAAACTGTAATCGGAATAAATCAGCACCAGGATTAAACGTAACGCAGGCAAAAATAAGGAAAAAAAAGTAAAACCGGCAACCCGAAAATCTTTTTTTGGAGAAATGTCAGCCAGCTATCAAAAATCAGAAAATCCGGCCCAACGGTCGCCAAACTGCTCCCAAAAGGCCAATACTTTATTACGCGCCGGAAACTCTGAATAAATCTCACCGCGCTGAATACCCTCCAGCACATGTTTTGTTGCTTTGGAGACCTCCTCGGGCAGACTTCTTACCGGCAACCATTTCACATCTTTAAACTTTTTAGGTTCCAGCGATTCGGGTTCGCCCTCAAACCGGTAAGCTTTGAAGTACAAAACCAGGAGCGTTTCGTCCTTCTTCAGTTTATGGCGATGCAACACGTGGATCAGCCGCAAATCGACCGGCTCGACGTGGATACCGGCTTCCTCTCTGGCTTCACGCGCCAGGGCTTCGCGGGCAAACTCGTTTTCTTCCACATTGCCTCCAATCAGAGAATAGCGCCCGCCGTTCTTTTTCGTTTGCCGCAAAAAAAGCATTTTTCCATCCTCCTCGACTATAAGCCGCACTGCGAAAATGAGCATAAGCGTACCGGTAAATAACGTCCAACATTAGGGTTGACAGAATCGACGCAAGTTAGGCAGCCCGTTGAAATACGCCAATGAAGTTTTCATTAATTACCAAAACTATCGTTCGGGCGGCAGTTTTGACCCTTATTCTACATAAATTTCCAAAACCGCCGCCTCAATGGCTTCTCTCGAAGCACCCTGAGCACTCATTTCTTCCCGTTTGGCCTGACGCAGCCGGCGTTGCTCTGCCTGGTTTTTTTGGAACAACGTCTGCTGCTCCTTCGTTTTCAACAGCCGGCGAATGCTGCTTTGCGTGCCTTTTTGAATACTTTCTAGTTTGGCCCGGTATAGGGCCGGATTACTACTTTTAAACACCTCGATTTCAGCGAGATTCCGCTGTTTCCGGGTCTGAATGGTGTGCATTTTTTGCGTTTGTGCGGCATTCAACTTGTATTTGGCAGCCAAACGGCCTGCGGATTCACGGGCAGGGTCGGCAACGTTGCCGGTAGCCGGATTGGCCGGTGCGCCGGCTGTGGTCGATTGAGCCGTAACAGCCATTATTCCGACAAAAAGAAAAGGCAGCAAAAAAATCTGTTTCATGGTGTATGAATATTTATTTTGATCAAATGAAAACTAGCCCTTAGATGGCTCGGGCGCCGTTCCCGGCAAAATAACAACCTGCCAGCCCGTGCTTTCTGCCATAAAACGGATCATGTCGAATATTTTATCGCCCTGTTCTTTGGCAGAAGGGAGCAGGTTGCTTTTCAGGGCTTGTTCCCGGATCAGGTCTTTGGCGCGCTGGTTCATCCGGTTGTAATCTTCGGGCGCAAAACTGTTGAACACCCCCGTCGACACGTCGTAATAGGCCAGTGTATGGTCGATGCTCAGGATTTGCGGTTCGGGCAGCGGCCCGATGCGCAGGGTATGTGTGCTGGAGTCGGCTTCTATTTTCAGCGTGCTGAGGTCGTAACCGGCGGCTACCGTGGCGTTTACCCGCACGAGCGCTTTTTTGTCCCATAGCCAGGTGAAGTACCCCGAATATTCGCTGTAGCTGTAAATTTCCGAAAATTCGCCTTCCACGGTGGTCAGTTTTATGACTTGCCGGATTTTTTCCAGTAACACGGTGGCGCTTTCCACGGGCTTGGATGAGGGCGCAAAATACCGGTAGGCCAGCCAAACGCCCAGGATAAAAGCGAGGGCAATAACGCCGATAAGTATTAATCGTTTTAACATGGGTTGCGATTGCATTGAAGACTCAAAGTTAAACATACGCCGCCGCTGTGGTGAAGAAAAAAATCGGACAAAGCAGATGACGACCTACCTTTACGCTAAAGTTTTTGCTCTATGCCGCAGCGTTTTTTGCCCGTAACCCTGTTATTTATCATTTACCATTCTTCATTTATCATTTCCGTTAACGCCCAAACGGATACGCTGCGCCTGATTTTTGCCGGCGATATAATGGGCCATTTGCCACAAATCAAAAGCGCCGAGGTAAGTCCCGGGAAATACGACTACCGCCCCTGCTTCCAATATGTAAAACCCATCCTGGAAGGCGCCGACCTGGCTATCGGCAACCTCGAACTGACCCTACCCGGCAAGGCGCCCTACAATGGTTATCCGATGTTTCGCAGCCCCGACGCCCTCGCAGACGCCCTCAAAGATGCCGGTTTCGATATCCTGGTGACGGCCAACAACCACTCCAACGACAGCCGCGGCGCGGGCCTGATAAAAACGATTGAAACCCTGCGCGAATTGGGTTTTCAGCAAACTGGCACTTTCAAAAACCAGCGCGACCGCGATGCCTTTTACCCGCTTATGGTGTACAAAGAGGGTTTCAAATTAGCCCTGCTCAACTATACCTACGGGACCAACGGCGTACCCACCCAGGCGCCCACCATCGTAAACCTGATCGACACGGTACAAATCGCCAAAGACCTGGCCGAAGCCCGCGCCCGCAAGCCACATTTTATCATCGTGGTGATGCATTGGGGCCTGGAATATCAACTCGAAGAAAATGCCGAACAACGCCGGCAAGCCAATTTTCTGATCCGCCATGGCGCCGACATGATCATTGGAGCACACCCGCACGTCGTGCAGCCTATCCGCACCGAAACGGCCACACTGCCCGATGGCTCGAACAAGCAGGCGCTGGTCGTTTATTCGCTCGGCAACTTTATCTCCAACCAGCAGAAACCCGGCACCGACGGCGGTATTCTGTTTCAGGTAGATTTGGTGCATCGCAAAGGCGTGCCGTATGCCGAAGTGAGCGGCTGCGGCTACATACCCGTGTGGCGCTATGTGGAGAAAAAAGCCAATGGCAAATCCACCTTTTATGCCCTTCCGGTGGGCCGCTACGAACGAAATCCGGATGCAACGCCGGATATGACACTCTCGGCGCAGAGCACTATGTCGAGGTTCGTAGAGGGAATCAGGAAGAGGTTGAAGGGTTGGTGGGAGGTGGAGTGAGTGTTGGGTAAGGTCTTATCTGGACAGACTTTTGACACAACAGCGCAAATTACACCTGCTCCACCATCGCCGGCATCGGCAAATACAACTCTCCGTTCAACAGATTGCGTGAAATGACGATCCGTTGTATCTCCGAGGTACCTTCGTAAATCTGGGTGATCTTGGCGTCGCGCATCAGGCGCTCCACGTGATATTCTTTGACGAAGCCGTAGCCGCCGTGTATTTGCACTGCTTCCACGGTGTGACGCATGGCTACTTCGGATGCGAAGAGCTTGGCCATGGCCGAGGCCGCGGTATAATCAAGCCCCTGGTCTTTCATCACGGCAGACCGGTACACCATCAGGCGGGCCGCTTCTATTTCGGTGGCCATATCGGCCAATTTGAAGGCGATAGCCTGGTGCTGGCTGATGGGTTTGCCAAAAGCCTCCCGCTCTTTGGAGTAGGCCACAGATAACTCATAAGCGCCGGCTGCGATGCCGAGTGCCTGCGAAGCAATGCCGATACGGCCGCCCGACAGGGTTTGCATGGCGAATTTGAAGCCGAAACCGTCGTCTCCGATGCGGTTTTCCTTGGGCACTTTCACGTCGTTGTACATGATGGTGTGGGTATCGGAGGCGCGGATGCCGAGTTTGTCTTCCTTGGCGCCGATGACCACGCCGGGCCAGGATGTTTCCACGATAAAGACATTGATACCGCGGTGGCCTTTTTCCGGGTTGGTCTGCGCGACGACGAGGTGCAGTTTGGACGTGCCGCCGTTGGTGATCCAGTTTTTGGTGCCGTTCAGCAGGTAGTGATCGCCCATGTCCACGGCCGTGGTGCGCTGGCTTGTGGCGTCGGAGCCGGCTTCGGGTTCGGACAGGCAAAAGGAGCCGATCCATTCGCCGGAGGCCAGCAGCGGCAGGTATTTTTGTTTTTGCGCTTCGTTGCCGTATTCCAGAATACCCCAGCAAACCAGGGAGTTATTTACGGACATGATGACCGAGCAGGAGCTGTCGACTTTGCTGATTTCCTCCATGGCGAGCACATAGGACAGCGTATCCATGCCGCCGCCGCCGTATTCGGGCGGCACCATCATGCCCAGAAAGCCGAGCTCGCCCATTTTCCGTACCTGTTCGTAGGGGTATTGCATTTTGGTGTCGCGTTCGATGACGCCGGGTTTTAATTCAGTTTGGGCAAACTGGCGGGCCGCTTCTCTTACGGCCAGATGTTCTTCAGTCAGGTTGAACATAATAATGTGGTGGTTGAATGTTGACGATAGGGCGTTTTTTGGGTGGGTGTGGATTAAACGCTAACAGCTATTTAACGACATGCTCCTCCACCACTTGCAGCACTTCCTTATCCGGTGTGGTACCGTGGTGTACGAAAGCTACCACGCTGCAATGTTCGGCCTTCCATGCGGCCGGCAGCGTGATGGAAAACGTCTTTTTGATGGTAGCGTCGACAACAAGCGGCTCGCTGATCACGTCGCCGGTGGCTTGGGAGAGTGCATCGCGCAATACGTGGCGGTGTATATAGTCGGACACTTTTACAAGGTCTACTTTCTGGTAATCCACAATACTGTCCTCAGTGATCAGCACAGTAAGGCGGTGTTCGCCGTTTAAATCGACCAGCGGCAGCAGATCGGCCGTAACGTCCAATTTGCGGGTAGCAGCGTTAAAGGCGGTTTTTAACTGAATGCCGATTTGCGGCGCTTCCGCCAGGTCCTCCTCGATGATGCCCGCCCACTTGGTGCGCGGTAAAAAAGGATCCGAATCCGGTGGCACAATCCGGCGGTTGACGGAGGCAGAGGGGAACCCGATGGGAGAGCCGATAAAATTAGCCATTTCGGTTCCATCCGCCGTACGGAAGTCGTATTTGCTTTCGGGGTAGGGGCTGTCGTAGCCGATCGCCGCGTGGACGCTCACAACGATTAGTTTTTCGCCAAGGGTTTGGCCCAGGTCAACCAGGGTAGCGGTACCTTCCGGGCAGTTGGGGCACCGGACGCCGGTGAGTTCCTCCACCAGCACATTGCGGGTGGTGATGCCCGGGTCAACGGGGTCCGTCGGGCCGCCGGCAGGGTTGATGTATATCAATTCTTCGGTGCAGCCCGACAGGAGCATACCGGATGTAAAGACAGCCAAAAAGAGAATGTTTTTCATCATTTTTCTTTTGATCATGCGTGTTTAAAAAGGAGACAGGGGGTTAAAGTTATCAATTGTTTAAAAAGAAGAACTGACCTGAAGGCGGACGCCGGAAAAAGTAGGCTCGTAACGGCAGATACCGCCGGCGCAATTGATCCCTTCCACCTGCTTGACGTAGGCCAGCGAAACACGGTTGGCCCGGTGGGTATAAACGATGCCAACGCTCGGATAATGCAGTCCGTCGTATTTTGTTTTTTCGGCGCGTTCGCCTGCCGGTATCCTGTCCAGATTGGAGTGCCCGAGTTTGTACATGTCGGAAACATAGAAGAGCCAGTGGGGCGCCCAACCGACTTCCACGAGGGCATTTATCCAGGAGCCGAACTCATCGTCGGTCAGCAGATATTGTGCCTCTACACGCACCGATTTCCGGGGGGTGAATTTGTAGAGCCACTCCGCATACGGGGTGAAGGCGTCTACGTAGCCCTGTTTACCCTTTTTTACCCAGGGGATTACGTCGTTCAGGTCTTCGGAATCATCTTTAAACTGGTAAGTGCTGATATTGTAATTGAGGAACTGCATCCCCAACAGGACTTGCCATTTGCGCTTGTGTTTATAGGTAATTTCCGGTGCGAATTCGCGGTACAGTTCCTTCCCGTTGAGCAGGTAGATATTGGAAACGTTCAGCCCTACCGATAAACTTTTGTCGATCGCATATCGCATGTCCAGTTGAAGCCCCTGCTCGCCGATTTCCTGGGTGTTTGGCGAAAAACGCGCCGGTAGCCGGAACGTATTCTGGCGGGCGATCGGGGGCAAAAAGTTGATCGGCCCCTGAACGGCAAATTGAAATGGATCGTTGCGGAAGCGGAAGTTTTTCGTGTATTTCCCTTCCAGCGTAATACCCAGGCCTTTGCCGGCATACGATATGCTGGTGTATGCCATCACCCCATTGGTATTGACCAATATGTCTTCGATGGTATCTACCCGGATAAGAGTTCCCGTGGCATCCGTAATGGGCACGTGCAGGCTGTCAAATTCGTTGAAAATGATGTCCTTAGTTTTGAATGCGCCTTCGATATACCAGGAAAAGTTACCCGCCGTCAGGGTATTGTATGCAGTCATGGCGTAGGCATTGTACTGAATGCTATCCTGCCGTTTGTACCGGTTAAATTCACTACGCGCCTGGTTGATGGTTTCCCGGCTGTACGCGCGGGCCACGGCGCCCAAACCGGGGGCTATTGAAAAGTTTTTGGTGGAATCCGGTTTTATAAACCCTTCCAGCGCCGCGCCGCGTACCACGGAGCTATAGGAGTCGAACTGTTGCTTTTGCCGCCCGGTAAATACCTTGGCTTTCCAGTTATCATTGATTTGGTAGCCGATTTTGACGCCTTTCAGCGCATTATCGATCAGCAGTGACCGTTCCTCATAAGCCCGGTAAATAATCCCCGAGCCGATTTGGTCGTACAGGTAGCCGCCCGAAATATCGAAGCCGTAAATTTCCTTATGGACATACCAGCGGCCGATGCCTTCCCCGGTGAAAGAGCCTGTCGGGTTGAGCAGGTTGGAATTGTTAAATACATCGAAACGAATGCCCATATCGAACCCCCAATTGGAATAGTTGAGGGTCAGCCAGCTTTCTGCGCCGAATTTTTGGTTGTCGTACTGCGGCGTATTGGCCGCCCCGATGGCGGAATCGCGGATAAAAAAGTTGCCGTTGCTTTGCAGGTTGCCGGTAATACGAGGCGCGTTTTGAGCATCTGATTGCGCGGAAAGCAACAACATCAGGGATAAGGGCAGGAAAGTGCGTAACAATTGTTTCATGTTAATCGACGGGAGCAGGTGTTCTTATTATTGTCAAGGCGGCGCCGGTGCGTTAAAAAAGGCCGGCAGCAAAGGTAGAAATTCAGCCGAACTCGTTTAACCGAAATCCGGAAATGGTGCAGCGCTGACATTTATAGATCGCGATTTTGTTTTTCAAATAAAAATCGAGCGCTATTGCAGTTAAAAAAAATATCATACATTTGCTCCCGACCGTTCCTTTTCGGTATTTTTTATACGGTTTAATCTGTGCGATTTAATCCCACCCTCCTGTAATCTTTAATGCACAATTTTATAATCGCCTATGAAAAGTTTTCACACCTCATGGCTGACCCCGCCCGGTCTACCTACCAACTACAATTTTCGAACGTACAAGTCCGATTCGGCCTGATCAGGCCACTCTAAACTTCACTGGCATTCGGATGCCCTGCATCTCCTTTGCGTTGTCATGACGGATAAGGAAACAGGTCATGGTGTGCGAGTTGCTCGTCGCAGCAGTATCCGGTTTGCCCCTATTGGGTAACATTCCAAACCAAAAGAAGTATGCGTGATCTGATCGAACTGACGGGTTCGCTCCCATGGAGCAAACTCAAGTCTACCGCCGTGTGGGATACCGTCCTTGAACCGGGCTCTAAAATGAGCCAGCTCTTCCATTTGGCGCAACAAAAACAAGCCGCCACCGACGAAGAGGCTGCCACCGCCTTGTACGGCTCACCTAAGGCTGTCGCTAAACTGCATAGCTTGAAAAACAACCTGAAAGAACGTTTGCTCGACGTGGTCTTCCTGCTCGATTACAACGAGCCGGGCTATACCGACCGGCAAAAAGCGCATTTCGAATGCAATAAAAAATGGGCGACGGCCATGACGCTGCTGGCCAAAAACGTGAAACATACCGCGATCGAACAGCTCGAACAGGTGTTGCGCCACACCCGGCATTTCGAATTTACAGAACTCAGTATGAACGCCTTGTACTATCTGCGCCTGCATTACGGCACCGTGGCGGGTGATCCGAAAAAGTACGAGTTCTACCGCGATTTGTACCGGCAATACCAATCCATCTGGATGATGGAAAACGAGGTGGAAGAACTATACACCCAGCTCATCAGCCGGTATATCGCCGGCCGGGCGCCGCAGGAAGAAGCGGCGGATCAGGGGGAGGCGTACTACCTGCAAATTGCCCCTTACCTGGACCAGTGTTCTTCTTTCCGGCTTCATTTGAGCGGACGTCTCTTGCAACTTCAAGCCTGTAATAGCCGCGGCGACCACGCCAAAATGGCCGACCTGTGCGAAGATGCCCTTCGTTTTTTCAAAGCCAAACCGTACGAAAGCAATCTGCCGCTCCAGGTATTCTACTACCAGTTGGTGGTCAGCTGCGTACATCTTCGCGACTTCGGCCGCGGGCAGGATATCATCCGCCGCTACCATACCATTTACGAGGAAGGCTCTTTCAATTGGTTTAAAGTGCAGGAACTGTATTTTCTGCTCGCCCTGCACACCCAACACTACGACGATGCCTTCGATACCTGCGAAAAAATCCTGCAACACGCCGATCTGGAAAAACAACCGGCTCAAATCCGGGAAATGTGGAAAATATACGAGGCCTATACGCACCTGCTCGTACGCGCCCGCCGCGTCGACCGGCTGCCGACCCGGCGTTTTAAACCCGGTAAGTTTCTGAACCAAACCCCAGTGTACGCCAAAGACAAACGCGGGATGAATATTCCCATCCTGATCGCTCAAATCCTGTTCGGCATTGCCGACCAAAACTACGATACCTGCATCGAGCGGGTGGAAGCCATCGGGAAATATACCGCCCGCTACCTGAAAAAGCAGGATAATTTCCGTAGCAACTGTTTCCTGAAAATGCTCCTGCAACTGCCGGAAGCCGCATTCCACCGCGAAGCCGCCAACCGGAAAGCAGAACGTTACCTCCTGCAACTGCGTGAAGTACCCATCGAAATCGCCAACCAATCGCACGAGATCGAAATCATTCCGTACGAAGATTTGTGGAGTATCGTGCTGGATTTGTTGCCGAAGACAAGGTTCGGGAAGTGAGTGTATCTGATATTATTTCGGTTTAAGAAAAAGCCTTGGTCCTTTGTTAAGGCCAAGGCTTTTTCTTTCTTCTGTTTCTTCTACGTACTTGATCAAAATTTTAAGCGAAAGGGGGCTTTAGGGTTTGGGGGAGGGATATAAGGGGAACACAAAATGTCAAAAACCTTAGATTACTGTGTGCTAAATGGCTTCATTTTATTCAATTAAAACACCATCGAGCGAAGTGTTTTGCATAAAATTTAAACACATTAAAATATTGATTTACAATTAATTGAAATTTAAAATGATATAAAACTGCAAAAAAAAGCCCGCGAACGAACACGTGTTTCTGTCCAGTGTTCGGTGGCCTGATGCCCTGACTTTTGACTTCGTAATCAACAAACGAAGTCATCATGGCAACTCAATTCAACACCTCGCTTTTCTCCTCCAACCAAACCGCTTCCTTTCAAAACGCCAACCAATTCGAAGGCGTTATTATCATCGACATCACGGGGGCATAATTACCCTTTGTGCAGCACCTGTTCGGGCCGGTCATTTTAAAAATGCCATAACAGGGTCGGTTATCACAAGTTGGCAAACTGTTTGTGCGTAATCATCAGGATAAAATGACAGGGAAGTCATATTTTTGACAACACTTGTATTTTTTCCCCGTTCTTTCCGCCGCCAATCGCGAGAAAACCGGTGCCCGATATGGATGAATTGCGCGAACTTGTTTCTATTGTTACCAAGCAAAAACTAAAGGCTGCCGCCATGTTGTCGGTAAAAGCCTTACAACCGGGTCCGTTATCCATGCGGTTATACGACCTGGTGACCGACGGCAAGGTGAAAACCGACGAAGAGGCTATGGCCGTGTTGTTTCCCGGCGAAACGCGCACCGTGTCTTACCTGCGCATCCGCAAATCGCTGCGCGACTATCTGGTGCGCATGTTGTTTGTGATCGACCTGCACCTGCCCAATTACAGTACCCGGCAAAAAGCATATTTCGACTGCCACAAAGACTGGGCCGCCATTAAAATCCTCGTGGGCAAAAATGCCCACCGCAGCACCCTCGCCCTTGCTGCCGAAGTACTCCGCACCGCACTCCGCTTCGACCTGGTGGAACTGGCGCTCGACGTCACCCGCACCCTTCGCCTGTACTACGGCTCCATCGAAGGCGACCTGAAAAAATACGAGCAATACGGCAAACAGGTGCGCCACCTCGAAGAAGTATTCCGCTACGAAAACCTGGCCGAGGAATACTATACCGACCTGGTTATTCGCTTCGTCAACGACAAATCCACCAAAAAGGATGTAGCCCAACTCGCCAAAAAATACTTTTCGCAACTGGAAAAAGCGCTGGACCAATACGATTCCTACCGGCTTCATTTTACCGGCCGGCTGATCGAAATCATGATCTATACCAGCATCAACGACTACAAAAAAACCATCGATATCTGCGACAAAGCCATCCGGTTTTTTGAGTCGAAATCCTACGAAGCCAAAATCCCCCTCCAGGCTTTTCTCTACCAGGAAATGGTGTGCTACGTGCAACTGCGCGACTACGCCCGCGGACGCAAAGCGGCCAACCGCGGGATCAAATTACTGGAAAACGGCTCCTTCAACTGGTTCAAATACCAGGAGCTGCTCCTCCTGCTCTCCCTGCACTCCGGCGAACACCAGGAAGCGTACGAAATTTATAAAGTCACCGTACAACACCGGCGCTTCAACGGCCTGCCCGGCGGGATCAAACAAACCTGGAAAATATTCGAAGCCTACCTGTTCTACCTCATCGATGTAAACCGGATCAAGCCCCCGGCAACGGAAAAAATCATCAGCCGTATCCGGATCATGCGGTTCCTCAACGAAGTGCCGATCTTCGCCAAAGACAGACGCGGGATGAATATTCCGATCCTGATCTTTCATATCCTCTACCTGGTGCTCACCAAACGGTACGACGAGGTCATCGACCGCAACGAAGCCATCGAAAAATACACCTCCCGCTACCTGAAAAAAGACGACAACTACCGCAGCAACTGCTTTATCAAAATGCTGCTGCAAATCCAGGACGCCGGCTTCCACAAAACCGCTGTGATCCGGCATGCCGATAAATATGTCAAAATGCTGGCTAAAATGCCGCTTGACTTCGCCAACCAGTCGCACGATATCGAAATCATCCCGTACGAGGACCTCTGGAAAATGGTGCTCGATTCGCTGGAGAATACGATTTATACAGTCAAAATGAAAAAGGGAACGTAGGTTTCGGAAATGAAAAAATCCCTCCCCCTTACCCGCAACATCGGCATCGCCGCGCACATCGACGCGGGTAAAACGACCATGACCGAGCGTATGCTCTTTTACAGCGGCGTCATCCACAAGATCGGCGAAGTACACGAAGGCAATACCATCACCGACTGGATGGAGCAGGAACGCGAACGCGGCATCACCATCACCGCGGCCGCCACTAAATGCACCTGGACCCTCGACGACGAAACCTACGACCTGAACATCATCGACACGCCCGGCCACGTGGATTTCACCGCGGAGGTGAACCGCTCCCTGCGCGTACTCGACGGGCTGGTATTTCTGTTTTCGGCGGTAGACGGCGTAGAGCCGCAGTCCGAAACCAATTGGCGTTTAGCCGACAACTACCGGGTGCCGCGCATCGCTTTTGTCAATAAAATGGACCGCCCCGGCGCCGATTTTTTCCGGGTATTGGAAGAAATTAAAACCAAACTCGGCGCCCGTGCCGTACCACTGCAAATACCGGTCGGCGAAGAAGAACATTTTCAGGGGGTGATCGACCTGGTGACCCAGCAAGCGCTGCTTTGGACTGAAAACGCCCACGGAGAGGTGGATACTTTTGCTGCCGGCCCCATTCCTGCCGAACTGCAAGCGCAGGCCTCGGAATACCGCCTACGCCTGCTCGAAGACGTAGCCGTGTACGACGACGCGCTCCTGGAGACCTGGCTGGATAACCCCGCCGCCGTGACGGTCGCCGATATCCGCCGGGCCTTGCGCGCGGCAGTCTGCGCAGGCGGCATCACGCCGGTGTTGTGCGGCTCGGCCTATAAAAACAAGGGGGTACAACCATGTCTCGATGCCGTCTGTTACTACCTGCCGTCGCCCGCCGATCTGGACGCCGTAAAAGGTATCCACCCTAAAACGGAAGCGCCGGTAAGTCGCCGGCCCTCGGCGGAAGATCCGTTTTGTGCGCTGATTTTTAAAATCGCCACTGATCCGCATGTCGGTCATCTTTGTTTTATCCGGGTTTATTCGGGCAAACTGGAAGCCGGCGCACAGGTCCTGAATGCCCGTACCGGAAAAAAGGAACGTATCACGCGCCTCTACCAGATGCATGCCAACAAACAAAATGCGATCGCCCTCGTGGAAGCCGGCGATATTGCGGCCGTCGTGGGGCTCACCGACATGCGTACCGGCGACACCCTGTGCGCCCCGGAGTATCCCATCGCCCTGGAAAGTATGGTGTTTCCAGAACCGGTGGTAAGCCTGGCCATCGAGCCCAAAACGCAACATGATCTCGACAACCTGGAACATGCCCTCGCCAAACTGGAAGAAGAAGATCCCACTTTTCGCGTAGCATTTAACAAAGAGACCAACCAGACCGTCGTCAGCGGCATGGGGGAGTTGCACCTGGAAATCCTGCTCGAACGGCTGAAACGCGAGTTCCACGTGGCCGTGAACCAAGGCAAACCCCGGGTGAACTACAAGGAAGCGCTGACCCAAACAGTGCGGCATCGCGAACGCCTGGAGCACCAGCGCGGCGGCCCCGGCGGCGTCAATTTGTTTGCCGAAATTGAATTCGAACTCGGCCCGGCCGACGAGAAATTTCTGGAAAGTGAAGCTTTTAAAAGCGGCAAACAACGCCTCCAGTTTGAATGGGCGATTGGAAAAGACGAAATCGATAAAATCTACCTGCAACCCATCATGACCGGGTTTGCATCCATGCTCAACAGCGGACCGCTGGCCGGGTATAGTTTGGAGCCGGTAAAAGTAAAGGTACTGGGTGGCGCCATGCGATCCGGCGATTCCCGGCCGCTCGCCTTCGAACTGTGCGCCAAATACGGCTTTCGCGCCGCCGCGCCGCTTTGCGCGCCGCAACTGCTGGAACCGGTGATGAAACTGGAAGTGCTAACCCCGGCCGAATACCTCGGGCCGGTGTTGGGCGACCTGAACCGCCGCCGCGGCCTGCCCCAAGGCCAGGAAAGCCGCTCCGGCGATGCTATTGCCTTGCGTGCCGAAGTGCCGCTGGCCGAAATGTTTGGCTATATGACGACACTGCGTACCATGAGCGCGGGCAGGGCGGTAGCAAATCTTGAATTTTCGCATTACGCGCCGGCATCAGAGAAAGTCAAAATGTAAAATGTAAAAGTCAAAATGTAAAAGTGGGGCCATGGTTCGGCTGCCCACTTTTACATTTTGACTTTTACATTTTACATTTTGACTTTTACATTTTGACTTTCCTACCGCGTCATGGCCGGGCAGCGAATTTCACCGAAATAATAGTGCAGGCTCACGCCGAGAAAAACGTACGCGTCATTGTTTTTGCCATTGCCGCGTTGGCGGCCGGGTTCGCCGATTCTGGGTTCCCCGGAGCGGTCGGCCAAAGCGGCGGCAACTTCACCGCGTACGGAACGGATATCGCGCCAGTCGACGTATTCGCCGCTCACATCGTCCAGGTAGTCGGTAAATACTTTGCGGGCGCTCAGCTCAACGCCGACACTCCAGCGGTACGACAAATCCACTTTGAACCCGAAACCATAAGCCAAGGCGCCCTGGGTGGTGCCGTATTCTTCGCCGCGAAACTGCCCTTCCGTACCCATTTCAGCGAGGTTGTACGTCACGCCATCGAGTTCGGCTTTCGGGTTATAAAAGAAAATAGCCGGCCCCATGAAAACGTAGGGGGTGTAAAAATAATCGCGGTGGCCGTGCATGTAGGGCATAAAATTGAATTCGAACAACATGGCGATATCCACCACATCACTGCGAAACGAGAGGTTGCGCCGTAGTTCGTACACGTTTTTGGAGTCGGAATCGAATGCGCTGATTCGTCCGTAACTGGCGCCAAGGCGAAGAGCCAGCCGGTCGTTGAAATTATACCGGGTGTCGATGCCGCCTGCCGGTTGCAGGCGGTTCAGGCGGTAGTTGGTGTTCAGGTCGCCGAAGTAATTGGAAGCACCGGCCCATCCACCCAATTCCCAGCCCCTCATTTGGCCGAATACGATGGATTGTAGCATCAGAAAAAAACTGCTTAGCAGCAGGCAGCGTCGGATATGGTTCATAGTTTCCGGAATGAAAAAGCCGCGGCGTTTCCCTTTCCCGCGCCGGGCGGGAGTAAGTTGGCGTTGCGGATTTGTTTTCTTTAAAAAACGTGCGCAAAGGTAGGCAGGTTTTGCCCAAACACAGCAGGCGGGATGGATTTTCCGGGGTAAACGCCTGTTTGCGTGCTGTTGGTATAAAAAAGTATGGAATTAAAACGCTTAAATCAGCGCCGGCCGTTGCGACATCTCGTGGTAACAAATCACTTCCTCCGCAAAATAGTGGCAGACGATACTGCGTCGCGTAGCGCCGGGCCGGCCAATGGCGCTTCCACCGTGCAACAGATTGGCGTGCCAGATGAGCACGTCGCCCCGGCGGGCCAGAAATAGTTTTTTCTCCAGGCGGCGTTCCCGGATCAGGCTTTCGATCTTGTCCTCATAGCGGCGGTTGCTGTTGTTGCCGATCGTGAGCGCGGTATTGCCGGAGTCGTAATCCGGCGTCATCACATATGGCAGGCGGTGGCTGCCGGGGTAATAAAATAGCGGGCCGCCGTCTTCCGTACAGTCTTCCAGGGCCGTCCAGGTAGCGATCAGGTAGCCCGGCGGTTCGGTGGTCATGTGGATGGAATCGGAGTGCGCGCGTTGTTCGCTGCCCTGCACAAAACTGAGCGATTGGAATGGAATAACCGGTTTGCCCAGCAAAAAAGACAACAGTTGCAGGAGTTCCGGGCGCCGGAAAAACCGGTCGTTCGCCAGCCGGCTTTGTTCGTGGATGTTGAAAATTTTTCGGCCGGTGTAGTTGAATCCCGCCTTACCCGCTTCCAACAGGTGATTCACCTCGGTGTTAAGGGCATCCGTTTCGGAAGCGCCGTAGAAATTTTCCAGGATCAGGTAACCGTCCGTCAGAAAGTGCCGCACCTGCGTTTGCAAGGCAGGCGCCATCGCCAGGAACGCCGGGTGTCGTTCCAGCTGCTCGGCAGCATCGGGCCGGTCGATCCAGGGGATGTCCGGATGATGTTGCGGAAAATCGGCGCTGCCAACGGCACTGAAAATCGATTTTCGCAGGCCGTACCGGCGGTACAGGTCGCGGTTGTGACGCAGCCGCTTGAAATTCAACAAATTATTGATGACGTACGCCAACTTCAGGCTGCGCAGGAAGCCGGTGTATTTTTGAAAAAAACGTTGCAGCATAAAAAAGGTTGCTGGTTTGAGGGTTTGAAGGTTGGATGGTTTGAAGGTTTCTGGTTTGAAGGTTGCTGGGTACACGCCGTATCCCGCCCTTTTACATTTTGACTTTTGACTTTTACATTTTGCCTTTCACCACCTTTCTCACCCCCATTCCATTTCCGCTCTGCAACGTCACCAGATATACGCCTTCCGGCAAATCCGCCACGTCCAGCACCATCGCTAAACTACCGGCTGGCAGCGTCCGGCTGCGCATTAATTGTCCGGAAAGGTTGAACAACAATACCTGTGCCTCCGAATCCAGTCCTTCGTTCAAGGTAAGCCGCAACGTTTCGGTCGCGGGATTGGGCGCCAACATAAAGGACAAGGCTTTGCCCGGCTCGTTCGTACCCGATGGAAACTGCTGAATATGAAACACATCTGCCGCAAGGCCACCTTCGCCGTCGGTCACGCTGAAGTGAAAACGGTCGCCGGCATTGGGCGTGCCGTAGTCGAAATACCGGATAGCCCCGTTGTCCAGGTCGGCTTGGGTGAATTGCTCGCCCACCTGCATTTCGCCGGCCCAGTTGCGCTGTAGCTGACCGAATTCGGGCGCGGTAACCAACGTAAAGACGAGTTGCGGGGCCGGTGTATTGGCGTCTTCTGCTTTCAGCAAATCGGCGGTCACCACCGTGTTATTGCCCGGGGCAATTTGCAGCAGGTTATTCCGGATAATCAACGGTGGATTCAGCGCAACGGTGGAGCAAAATTCCAGCGCAAAGCCCTTGAGTTGGCCGCCGCCGCTGATTTGGTTGTCTTTTACGCGCAGCGTCCAATCGCCTGCGGCGTTTTCGCCGGTAAAGGCGCCAAGTTGGCCCTCTGCCCGGTAGTAATTGCTGTTTTGCGGGGGCGGACAACCGAAAGCCTGCGGGGCGGCATCGTCGAAGCCGAGTTTGAAACCGCCGCTGTAACTGGCGCATTTGTTTTTAAACAACAACACCTCAGTGCCGGTAGGGCTGATGAGATGCACCTCCAGGTCTTTGAAAAACTGGTGGTTCCCTTCAAAATTTTTAACCTTTAGTTCGCTGATCGGGCCGTTGGCGGCCACGGTGATTTTAGATTCAATAGTGGGCGTTCCGTTAGCCGTGATATTTATTGGCAACCCGGTGGCCGTGGCGGGGAGGCAGGTTTTGGAAGCCGTGACAAAAACAAACGGATCGGCCCAGGCGGCTGCGCCGCATTCATTTACCGGCCGGATGCGCCAGTAGTACACACGGCCTTCGTCGAGGGCGACGGTCCACTGCAGGGAATCTTTAGTCAAATTAGTATAAGCCTGTACGATCGAACCGGCATCGAACACCGGGCTGGTAGCCAGTTGCAATTCATAGCGGTCAGCGTCGGGTACGCTGTTCCAGTGCAGCACAGGAAAGGGGCTGACGCCGGAGCCGCCATTGGCGGGCGCCGTGGGCGTTAGCGCAGAAAAGTCGTTGGAAACCAAGATCAGGCGAATAAAAGCCAGGGCGGTATCGCCGCCGGCCGTGCCGTAAATCGCAACCGGGTACTCACCCTCGGCAGTGCCCGCCGGCAGGTCGAGCGTAATGGTGGCGCTGCCGTCCGGCTGGAGCGTCGCCGCACTGAGCGTGGCTTTCGCGCCATTGGGCAAGTTGCCGACCGACAGGTTGATGGGGCCGTTCAGGTCCTGCCAGGCATTGGCATCGATGGTGGTGGAGAATGTTTGCGGCAGGCAGATTTTTGCGCGGCTTTCGCCGGTACAAATCGCAAAATTTGCCGCAGGCAAATGGTTTATATCATACTCCCAGATGCCGCGCCCGTAGGTGCCGGCGCGCAGTTTGCGCGACGAGCGCTGCAATTCCAGGTCGCTTACGATGGTGACGGGCAGGTTTTGGTTGAAGCTGCGCCAATCGGTCATGGTGCTGCTGCGAAACCAGACGCCGAGGTCGTTGCCCGTAAAAAGCAGGAAAGTGCCGTCGGCGGCCACATCGAGGTATAGGCAGTTGGTGGGCACGTTGGGGAGGGAGCCGGAAACATTGATCCAGCTGCCGCCGCCGTTGTCGGAACGAAAAACTTTGGAACCGGCATTGTATGATCCGCGGGTGATATATACGATATCGGGGTTTTGCGGATGCACGGTGATGGAGGTGATGGGCGCGTCGCCGGGTGTGGTGGTGGTCGTCCAGTTTCCGCCTAAGTTAGTGGTTTTGTATAGTTTGTTGCTGTAAGCAGCATAAATGATATTTGAATTGGACGGCGCGATGGTCAGCGCTTCCAGTTTTGCCCCCACGGTGCCGATCAGGTTATTGCTGATCTGCGTCCAGGTGACGCCCCGGTTGGTGGTGCGGTACACGTTGGCATAGCCGAGCACCAGCACGTTGGGGTTCAGCGGGTCGATCTGGTAGGGCGACACCCAGGCGCCGGAGAGGTCGTGGTCAGGCGTTTGGCCGGGCAGGTTGTCGCTAATGCGGTAGTATACGTCGTTCACCCAGCCGTCCATGGAGCGGTAGAGTTGGCCGTTGATATAGGTGGTGTACAGGATATTGGGGTCGGTGTAGTCGATTGCCACTTCCATAGCGTCGCCGCCGTTGGTGGATTCCCATTCGCCGGCGCCCACACGTTTGCGGCCGCCGTTGTCCTGGGTGCCGCCGATCATAAACATTTCATCGGTTTGCGACACGGCAATCCGGTAGAATTGAGTGATCAACAGGCCGTTGGAGCGTTCCTGCCAGGTTTGGGCGGGTTCGTCGTAGGCGTAAATGCCACCGTCGTTGCAGAAAAAGATGCGGTTGGTACCGGGCTGGAAGGAAATATTGCGCTGGTCGGCGTGAATTTCCGGCTCCGGCTGGCCGCCGTGCCAGTGCGAAATTTTTACCCAGCTGGCGCCCTGGTCGTTGGAGCGGTAGGCATTGACGGCGCCGCAGTAGATGACGTTGGGGTTGGCCGGCGAGCACATCAGGATATCGCTTTCCGGGCAGTCGGAGCGGTAAGTGAGGTCGGCGCCGTTATCGGTGGACAGGTAAAATTTCCGGTTGCCGTCGTAGATACAAACGGCGGACAGCAGTTTGGGATCGGCCGGGCTGACGGATAGCCTGATCCAGTTGTGGGGGAAGGAAAAGTCGCTGCGTTGCGACCAGTTCAGGCCGCCGTTTACCGACTGGTAAATCTGGCTCACGCCCCAGTAATCGTGCAGCGCCGCGTAGGCAACGGAGCCGTCGCCGGGGCGAAATTCCACGTCGGAGTAAAAGCCGTCGCGCACTTTGGTCCAGTTGCCACCGCCATCGGCGGTGCGCCAGAGGCCGTTGCTGGCGGCTACGAGCAGTACGGCTGGGTTTTGCGGGTCCATGGCGGCGCTCAGTACGGCCACATTTTGCGTCAGCGACCAGTTGAGTCCCGTGGGAAACCAGGTGACGCCGGCGTCGACGGATTTGTATATGCCGGTGCTGTACGTCCACCAGCCCGAGTGGTCGCCGTTGGACGCATACAGCACATTGGGGTTGTTGTAATCCACGAGGATATTGGAGGCGCCGTTATAGGGCAGCCCTTCGCTGATGGGTTGGTACGAATCGCCGCCGTCCGTCGTTTTCCAGATGCCTCCATTGGGCGAGCCGACGTAGTAAATCTTCGGATCGGTGGGGTGAAAGGCGATGGCGGTGGTGCGCCCCATGCCGTTGTAACCGCCGGTGCAGGTGTTTTGAGAGATCAGTTCCCAGCCGCAGGAAGTGCCGGAGCCGCCGCGGTCCGCGGCTTTTTTTTGCGTGTCCGGCCCTTCGCGCAACGTGGCAATGCCGCGAATGTCCGGGAAACTGCCGTCGGCGTTGATGCGGGACGACCAAAACCATTTCCAGCGCATAAACTGGTTGTATTCGGAGCCTTCGTCTTTCCAGTTAAATTCCGCGTCCTCGGGCTCGGGCGCGCGTTTTTGCGTTTCGAAATAACGTTCTACTTCGCTGCAAATGGTGTGGTAGTTGGCGTTTTCCTGGAAAAGGAAACGTTTCCAACCTACGTTTTCCTGGGCGGGGAGGAGGGCGAGGAAAAAGAGGTTAAGGAGAAGGGCGAGGGTTGATTTTATATTCATGGGGTAAAAATACGGCAGTTTTGAGCGGCGTTTCATCCGCTTTAGCCGAAGTTTGTGGAGAAATGAAAATTCCATACAAATAATGAAATACTTGCCCCTTTTCTGCTGCCTGTATGCAGCCAACCCCAGCCTGGCGCAAAACCATGCCGATTGTGATTCCGCCTTTTGGATCGGCACCAATTATTACAACCATTTTGTCGCGGCTTACGGAGAAGGCCATGACCGCGAAGAAGCCGGACTTATCCCCTGCTTTATGAACGGCGAAAATTTCGGGCAGGCCGAAGAAAACTCTACCTGGATCAGTTTCGGGATCGATCAACCGGGTAACTTGCGCTTCACCATCAAGCCCGACAGTATCGACGATGATTATGATTTTGTGTTGTTTCAAATCCCCGCAACCGGTGGCTGCAAAGACAAAACGATTGTGCGCTGTATGGCGGCGGGCGATTCAAAGGGCTCAAAAAGCCCCTGCATGGGCCCAACCGGGCTGCGCGACAAAGAAAAGGATCTCACAGAAGATGCCGGATGCTCCGATCGTGGGGATAATAACTGGCTTAAACCGGCCGCGGTAAAAACCGGCGAACGGTATGTGCTGTTGGTGAGTAATATTTCAAACCCGATAAACGGCTTCACAATTCGATTTACCGGCGATTTTACCTTTAAAGAAAAACGGGATTGATGCGCCCCTAACCCTCTAACCAGCAACCCTCCAACCAGCAACCCGCCTGAAAATGCAGACATATACGCTCTTCGACCTCTACGAACATATCCGCCGCGTGTTGGCGCTCAACTACCCAGAAGCGCTGTGGATCACGGCGGAAATTGCCCAAATCAGCCGTTCGCGTGGGCACCTGTACCTGAATGTAGTGCAAAAAGGCGCGGACACCGACCCCGACATCGTGGCGCAGGCGCAGGCCGTGGTGTGGCAGCGCGACTACCAGAAATTGCGCCTGGCCCAAGGCCTCGCCCTCGACGAGGTGTTGCGGGAAGGCTGTGAAGTGCGTATGTTGGTACGGGTAGATTTTCACGAGCGCTACGGGCTGAAACTGCTGATCTCGGACGTGGATCCCGCCTATACCTTCGGTCAACTCGAACTCCAGCGCCGGCAAACTATCGAAACCCTGCGCAATCTCGGTTTGCTGGAGCGCAACCGCGCCCTCCCTTTGCCGGCCGTATTGCAGCGCGTAGCCGTGGTGAGCTCGGAGGGCGCCGCCGGTTTTCAGGACTTTCGGGAGCAATTAGCCGCCAACCCGTTCGGATTCCGGTTTCATTGCCGGTTGTTTTCGGCTGCCGTGCAGGGCAATAATGCAGAAACAGAACTGATTGCCGCTCTCGATTCCATCGCCGCGCAACGCCACCGTTTCGACTGCGCCGTTATCCTGCGCGGCGGCGGCGCCCGGCTCGACCTGGCTGCTTTCGACCGGTTGGCCTTGTGCAAAACCGCGGCCGGGCTTCCCCTACCGGTAATTACCGGCATCGGGCACGACGTGGACGAATCCGTGCTCGACCTGGTGGCGCACACGGCGCTCAAAACCCCGACTGCCGTGGCCGATTTCCTGATCCAGCACAACCTGTTTTTTGAAAATAATGTGCTGCGCGTAGCCGGCCATGTCCGTGAAAACGCGGACCATCACCTGAAGGTCAAAACTCTGGAATTGAATAACCTGGAAGGCGCCGCGCATTGGGGCGCGCAAGGCCTGACCCGCTCGGCACGTCAGCAGATCGATCACCTGGCCGATGCCTTGCCGGCGCTGGTTCGCCGGCGTTTGCTGGGCGCCGTCCGGCAACTGGACCAGGCTGAAACATTTTGCGCCGCCCTGCACCCCGAAGCGGCACTTCGGCGGGGATTCAGTTTGACCCTGAAAAATGGAAAGGTGCTGACGTCCGCCGATGCCCTGGCGCCGGGCGATACCCTGGAGACACGGTTGCGGGAAGGGGTGGTTTTGTCGGTTGTGAAAAGCGAAGAAGACCGGTAAGTTGATGGCTATATTATTGGCCTGGCTAAAGCGCGAGTCAGTGCGTTCACAGCAAAAACCGGTATGTAAATTTCACCAAAAAAATATTCTGCGGCCGTTGTTCAAACACGTTATCGAACAGGCTCCGCACCAGTGGCGTTTCGAGGTCGCCGAAGGCATCCGGGGTGCTGCCCTGCGACCATACGAGAAATACTTCCGAACCGGGAATGTATTCCCAGCGCACCACAAGATTTGAACGAAACTGGATAAAATTAAAATCGGGGGTGTCGAACGAATAGTCCGGCGCCCCGTCGCGGTTTTCGTCCACGGAATAACTGTCGCCCGTGCCGGTCAGTTGCTGCGCATCGTAGCGGTGGAAGCGGTCATCGTATTGTTTGTGGAGCGGATCGGTCACGTGGCCGAAGTGCTGATACCGGGCCCTGAAAATGAAGGGTTGGGCGTAGTATTGGATAGTCAGGTCGGGCGTGATATTGTAATTCAGGCGGGTCGTGAGCGAAAAACTGCGTTGCTCCACTTCGCTGACGATCACGCGCTGCGCTCCCTCGAAACTGGTTTGTGCCACAAATTGGTCCTGTTTTCGCCAGGCCCGGCTGTATCCCGGATAAAGGCTGAAGCGCAGGGCATCGAGCGGTTGTACGGTCAAACCGGTAGAAAATTCCTGCACCCGGACCGTTTTATCAAAGCCCCAGGCAAAAAACGTATTGGCAAAAAAGAAAACTTTTTTCCGGCTATCGGTTTCCAGATAAACGAAATTGCCCAGACCCGGCGGTTTGCGCAGCGAAGAGCCGCCCCGAAGGGCATTGTTGGAAATCTCGAGCGGATTCCAGGTGAGGCCGGTGCCGAGGCGCCAATTGTTTTTAAACCAGCCGTGTATATTGGTATTGAGCGCCGAATACAAAAACTGTCCGCCAAAATCCCAGCGTGCCCAATGGTTGTAATTAACCCGGGCATTACGGAAAATGGAAAATGGCTTTTGAATCTGGTAGCCGGCCCAGGCAAAATGGTTGATTTCGTCGGCAGCCTGCAAAAAGCCGATATCGTTGAGTTCGAGTTCCGGGGACCGCCAGGTGATGCCCGATTCGAACTTGAACACCCCGCCGAGGCTGTCGGGCTTGCCGCCGATTTTTCCGATTTTGAAGGTTCCGCCCGTGCCGGTGAGCGACGTTCGGGTGTTGTCCACCGAAAGATGCCGGGCGTTGGGGCGTTGGAAAAGGTGTGTGAACCCGGTTTGTGTTTCCGAAATAGCCTGTTCACTTCCTTCGACGTGGCTGAACTGCGCGTTTGCTTTGACATACCACCAGCGGTTTTTCCAAAAACGCTGGAAATCAAGTCCGCCGGAGTAAGCGCTCCGGTGCATCCAATCGATGCCGTTTTCGCGGTTGACGGCCGTTAAAATGCCACCGACGATGGTGTTACCCTGATCGAAATCCTTGAGTAGTCTTCCGACAAAATAATTGGTCGCGGGTTCCACCAATTCTTCCCGTCGCTCGCCATTGAAGTCGATCGTGGCCATCTCGCGTTGGGTGACGCTTTCAAGGATGCCGATGGACCAGCCCTTTTTGGTTTTGCCGCTGAATTTTGCCGCACCCAGAATAGAAGTTCTTTGCGGCACATCGGCGAATTCGCCGGCTTTCAGGTTGGGTGATGTATGTGGTGCGCCACCGATCCTGCGGGAATAGAAGAGTAAATCTGAGTCGTAGTCACCGCCCGCTTCCGAACCGGTCAGCCGGTAATCAAAGAGGTTACGGCTTTCCATAAAAAAAGGCCGGCGTTCTTCGAAAAACACCTGGTACCCGTCGAGACGCACAGCGCCGGGGTCGGCCTCCACTTGTCCGAAATCGGGGTTGATGGTAAAGTCGAGGATCAGGTCGCGCGTGACGGCCAGTTTGCCGTCGAGGCCGACGTTCAGGCGATTTTTAGAGCCGTCGGCATAGGGGTTGCCTTCCTGTTTTTCCGACCGTTCCGTTTGGGCGACCACGTAAGGGGCCAGTTCCACCTGATTTTTGGTGGGCAGGTTGCGCAGGCCGTGCAGTTCGCCGTAGCCACTGACCCAGCCGCCCGCGTTCTGCGGGATATATTGCCAGGTGGAGCGTTCTTCTTTCCGGAAAATACGCCGCATCACCTGAATACCCCATACCGGTTCGGACTGGTTGCCGTAGCGCAACTGGCTGAACGGAATTTTTACCTCTGCCGTCCAACCCAGGCTGTCTACGTTGGTTTTGGCGTGCCAGATGGGGTTCCAGTTGGTGTCCCAGTTGTTGCCGTTGTCCGACACGAATTCGTCGCCTTTGACGCCGCTCACGGAAAGGGTGAACGAAAAAGCGGTGCGCAGGTCGTGGTAGGAGTCGATATTGATTTCCATCCAATCGCCCGGGAATTCGTCGCGGCGGCTCATGCGTTGCACAATGCTGTCGGGCGACTCGTCGAAAGCGCGGTAGGCGATCAGCAAATATTTGTCGTCGTATAGAATTTTGAATTGAGAGGGTTGGTGGGGTGGCGTGCCTTCATGTGGCTGATACTGAATAAAATCGCCGCCCCAGTCTACTTTTTCCCAGGCCGGTTCGTCGGGGATACCATCAAATTCGATAGCGTTGTCGCCGGCGGGCCGGGTGAGGTATTGTTTTTTGACGATCTCGGCCGGCGACTTAGGGAAGGAAGGTTTCAGGGCGGTTTGGGCAAACAGGTTTGGGAGGAGCCATAGTATGGCAGGGAGTAGCAGAAAAGGCTTCATTAGCAGGAAGGTTGTGCGTTGCGTGTAGTCGTGGGGTAAAAAGACAGGTAAGGGGTTGTTTAGTTGCAACTACCTGGGCGAAAAGCGAAGAACCTCGCGCCGTATTGACAATCCTATTGACAAATCCTTTTTTTACGTTTTTTTGTCAATAAAATACCGTCGCTATCTTAATACTACTTTGACACGTTAGGCTAGTTCCCTCCCTATGGTCGGGATGACAGCTAAACTGGGATTAAATTTTCCGCCGGATTTCTCGCTGCGCTCGAAATATTCAAAGCGTTCCCGGTAAATTTCGAGCGCAGCGAGAAATCAGACGGAAAATTACGCTCGCGCGAGCTGTCATGTCGACTGAAAGGAGATATCTGATTTATCGTGTCAAAGCAGTATCAATTCGCCTTTATAGCGTATCAAATATTTACGATTGACAAACAATATAAAGACAATAAAAATAAACAGAAGTATGGTCAAAAAACACCACCCCTTGCAGCGACTTACCCCTCCAGTGAATCTTCCACCAAAATGGCAATATGACATCTTTTAACCTACCCGCCGCAGCAGCCTGGCTGTTGCTCCTTTCTCCGGCTTTTCTTACCCGCTTGCCGGCCCAAACGATCTCCGAACCCTGCGGATCGGATATTCTCCACCGGAAAGCGTTGCACGACCCGGCGTTCCAAAAAAAGCACGAAGCCTTCGAACAAGGCATTTTTCAACAGATAAAATCGGCCCAACCCGACGGCGCGGTTGTCACGCTGCCGGTGGTCGTACACATCGTGCATCAAAACGGACCGGAAAATATCTCCGATGCGCAGGTGCTGCAAGGTATCCAACAACTCAACGACGCGTTTGCCAATACGGCCTACTACGATCAGGGCAGCGGCGTCAATACGATGATCCAGTTTTGTCTGGCCAAACGCTCTCCCGATAACTTAGTCACCAACGGCATTACCCGGGATGTGAATAACCTGACGGACATGACCCTGGAATCCGAAGACCTGGCCCTCAAAAACCTCAACCGTTGGGACCCGACCCGGTATGTCAATATCTGGCTGGTGCGCGAAATTTGTTCCGCCAGTTCCGGTTGCGGGGTAGCCGGTTATGCGTACTTCCCCTCGGCGCATGGCAGCAATATCGACGGCATTGTGATGGAGGCCAACTGGCTGGGCTCTTCCCCCGGCAATACGGGCGTACTGGCGCACGAAATGGGCCACTACCTCGGCCTGTACCACACCTTTCAGGGCGGCTGCACCAACAACGACTGCCTGCTCGACGGCGACCGTGTGTGCGATACCCCGCCCGACAACAGTACCCAGTGGGTGCCCTGCAACGCCCAGGTCAATACCTGCACAACCGATACACAATCGGGTTTTGTCACGGATCAGAACGACCTGATTCTCAATTTTATGGATTACACCGACTTCAAATGTTTCCATGATTTTACACCCGGGCAATCGGTTCGCATGAACGCCGCTATCACCACCACGCGGGCAAGCCTCCTGGCGTCGAAGGGCTGCAACGATCCTTGTCCGGTAGCGCCGGTGGTCGCGGCTTTTACACCTGCCAGCGCCACGATTCCGATCGGCCAAAACCTGACGTTTACCAACACCAGCCAAAACGCCGTGTCCTATACCTGGTCGGTGGATGGCGTGCCGTTTGCCAATACAACCAATGCCGGTTATACTTTTCCCGCAGAAGGCGTCTTTGTGGTTATGTTGCAGGCCAACAGCGCTTTGCCCGATTTGTGCAGCGCCGATACGGCCACGGCGATCATTCAGGTCGTTTGCCCGGTGGTGGCCGATTTTCAGGCCGGCACAACCAATCCGCCTGCCGGCGAAGTAGTGACCTTTACGAATACCAGCCAGAATGCCACACAGTTTGAGTGGTTTATCGACGGTGTTTCACAGGGAACTACACTAAACAATTATACTTTCAACCAAACCGGGGTGTATATCGTGCGGCTGGAGGCGGGTAATGGGCTTTGTAAAAAAACAAAATTCGTGTACATTGCAGTAGGGGACTCTTGTACAAATTTCACCTTTCAAAAAGCGTACGGTACCGCGCAGAATGAATCGGGTGTTGCGACCATTGCACTTGCCGACGGCCATTTGCTGGTGACCGGCAACATTACCCAGCCGAATGGCAAAACAGATATTTTATTGCTAAAAACAACGGGCGCCGGTGAAGTGGTGTGGTCGAAACAATTCGGACAGGCCAACACGAACGAATCGGCAGTCACGGCACAACGCACTGCCGATGGCGGAATAATTGTTGGACTAAACACTGATTCAGGGCCTACCAATGACTTCGGGTGGGCAAAATTCGACGCGGATGGAAATGTACAATGGCAATACCGGGCGCCTTCGTCGGGTACGACGGATTACCTGGTACATATCCGCCCTTTACCGGGTGGCGGTTTTGTCGTTTTAGGCGGTATCGCCGGGGTTGGCAGCGGCTGGGCAGCCTATGTGGCCCGGTTAGATGCCAACGGCAACCAACTGTGGGCAAGGTGTTACGACCGGTCCGGAACCGATGTGGCCTACGACGCCGCACTGCTGCCTGATGGCGGGCTAATAGTGGTCGGAGCGGTACATGAAACCTCCTTAGGTTTTGGTATTCACGACGGGCTGCTTTTTCGCCTGGATGCCAACGGCAACATGCTTTGGAATAAAGCCATTGGGGACCAGGCCAATGAAGTGTTCAATACCATCACCCCCATGCCGGATGGCAATTTCCTGATTTCCGGCAATACCTCCTCGTTTAACGGCGCCGTAGTTGACGACGGCTGGCTGCTCAAAGTGACGCCGAATGGCAATATCTTATGGTCGAAAACTTACCGGCCCTCCAATTTGGTCGACACGCGATTTCGCGGTATCGTGGAGGCATTGGGAACCGATTATGTCGTGTCTGCCAATGACGGAGGCGCCATGGGTACAGAAAATGCCGCACTGATGCGCGTGGACAAGGACGGCAACTTGATTTGGTCGCGACAGTTCGGGGGCGTCGGCGCGCAGCGTCTGGGCGAAGTGGCTGTCCTGCCGGGCGGCGGCTATGCGTTCACTGGCTACACAACCGGGATCGGTGCCGGCGCGCAGGATGTTTTTCTGCTAAAAACGGATGAAAACGGATTTGCAGGTCTTTGCGCGGAAATCCCGCACCAGACGGAAGTGCTGAACGCCACGCCTTCTGAAACCACTGGCGCTTTTAGTGTATTACAAACTCCGACACCTATATCCATCAACCTGCCAGTTCAAAATTTTGCGCTTTTGTCGGATGAACCCTGCCCGAAAGCCTGCGACGATCCGCCACCCCCGCCCTGCAAATCTTTTCAAAATACCTATGGCACCCCGGCCGACGAACGTGGCATCATCGGTATTGAAATGCCCGGTGGCGGCTACCTCCTGGGCGGAAATATTATTCAAAACGGCAACCAGGATATCCTGATCACCCGCACCGACGCCAGCGGTGAAATCCTGTGGAGTAAACAATACGGCGCACCGGGGCTTTTCGATGCCTTGTCTGACCTGCAAACCAAACCCGACGGCAGTTTTTTTATGTCTTTCGCCCTCGGAACGCCCACTGATGCGGGCTTCGCCGTATGTGATGCCAATGGAAACGTACAATTTGCCCGGCGCGTCGTCACGAATACCGGTAGTCAGACCGATTCCTTTTCCGACATCATTTCCACTTCGGACGGCGGCTACCTCATTGCCGGTTCCTTTTCACCAAACGACAATACGAACTGGTCGTCTTTTTTCCTGAAAATGGATGCTACCGGCGCCACCCAATGGTACCGCGGCTGGAACAATAACCGGACTGATTTTGTCACCGGCGTGCGCGAACTGCCCGGCGGCGGATACATCGCTTCGGGCTACGGCAATTCGTACGGCCTCGGCGGTCCCCACGACGGCGTGGCGTATCGCATCGACGCTGCGGGCAACCTGCTTTGGACCAAGGCCTACGGCACCCCCACCGACGGCGGGTTCAGCGATGTGTCCATCGCCGCCGACGGCGGATTTTTGTTTGCCGCCGGCTTGTGGAATTTCAGCGCGGGGAATTACCCCGAAGGCGGTATCGTGCGCACCGACGCCGACGGCAACATGCTTTGGACCAGGCTGTACCGGCCGTCCAATAACCTCGATTGGGAAACGACGGGCTTAGTGAATACCGCCGACGGCAATTTCGTTCTCGCCGGCCGAAACCGGCCGAACACCGGCGATACCAAAGCGTATTTGCTGAAAATAGACGACGCCGGGCAGATCCTCTGGAGCAGGCAATACGGCGGCGGCGGGCTGGAAAGCCTATTCGATGTGCGCGCCCTGACCTCCGGCGGCTTGCTCTGGACCGGCAGAACCACCAGCGCAGGCAGCGGCGGCGATGATTTTTATGTGCTCAAAACGGACGCCGACGGCCACGCCGGGCTTTGCCCCGAAACCCCGCATACCACGGCCGTCATCCCCCTGCAAATCACCCAAACCAACGGCTCCCTGCAGGAGATCACGCCCCCGGTGTTGCAAAACGTGACCCTGACCGCACAACCCGTCACGGTGGCTAAAACCGAAATTTGCGCGCCCGACTGCCCGGAAGACCCACCCTGCGAAAACACCTGGATCAAAACCTTCAGCACACCTGGCGTACAACAAGGCGGCACCAATATCATCCAGGCTTCCGACGGCAATTTTTACGTCAGCGGATTCCGGAACGACAGTTCGCTGCTGATGAAAATGGCGCCCGGCGGCTCGCCCTTATGGGTGCGCATTTTCAAATTTGCCAGCGGCGCCGGCGAACAGATCAGCCAGATTATCGAAGACAGCGAAGGCCATATTGCGGGTTGCGGCTTGTTCGGTTTGGGTTCGCTGACGGGCTTTGTTTTTCGCTACAACCCTGCGACGGACCAGGTCGACTGGGTGCGCGAAAATCCCGTAAACCCACAATCCTTTTGTTATAACATTCAGGAAAAAGCAGCGGGTGGAAACTTTCTGGCCACCTGGTCGTACCACAACTCACCGGCGCCCGGCAGTTTCGACGATGCCAATCTCGTTGAGATCAACCGGAATACCGGAGCCATCACGGGTACGCCTTATGCGTACACCTATGGTAGTTCGGAGTCATTTTTAGATATTAAACAACGGGCCGGTTTTTGGTACACGGCCGGCCGGTACACCTACGGCGCCGCGTTTGGCGGCATGCGCGCGGGCCTGAGTTGTTTCGACCCAACGGGCAATCCGGTATGGAGCCGTATGCTGTTTTTCGGCCCGGGCGCCACGGCCCGCAACTATGCCTCGGATTTCATTTTCGACGGGGCAAGTATGGTGACCACGGTGTATGGCGACTTTGACAGCGACGCCGGCCTGACCAATAGCATTGCCGTTTGTAAAACGGACCTCGCCGGCAGTATCCTCTGGGCCAAACGGTACACGTTGCCCCTGGCCCAGGCGACCACCAGAGGTATTATCTCGGTGCCAAACGGCTATATCGTACTGGTGACCAATCTGGTTGCCGGTCAGCCGCCCAGTGTTGGCCTGCTCCACATCGATAAAAACGGCAATCCGGTGTGGGCCCGCGAATTCCGTAATTACCGCATTTTGCGGGGGGAAAACCTGCTCGTCGGCGTCGGAAACTACCTGTACTTCGCGGCGCAGCACCTGGGCGCCGGCGATTTGGCGGTAGCCAAAATCCGCATCGACGACGGCCGGGTAGGGGGCGATTGTCCGGAGCCGCTCGATATGATTGTTTCTGCCACGGATTTGCCCACGATCTCCGTGGCGGTCAATCTGCTTCGATATCCCAGCCCGGTAACGCTGGCGCCGCGCAACGCTGTTCCCCGTGCGCAGAACCTCACGACGACTGATGTTTGTATCGAAATCTGCACGCCCGAAATTTGCAACAACGGCCTCGACGACGACGGCGACAACCTGTTCGACTGCCTCGACCCCGATTGCGACTGCCATACCTGCGACGGCTCGGAAACCAACATCTGGTATTTTGGCCGGCAGGCCGGTTTGAATTTTACCAATGACCCGCCCCAAGTGCTGACCGACGGTAAGACCACCACCAACGAAGCCTCGGCTGTGGCGAGTGACCCGCTCGGGCGCCTGATTTTTTATACCGATGCCAAAACCATTTTTCAGCGCAACCACCTGGCCATGCCCAACGGAAGCGGGTTGTTCGGACACGGCTCGTCCAGCCAAACGCTCATCGTGCCGCACCCCGGCAACCCGGCCCGGTTTTATGTGTTCACACCCGACAGTTACGACAACGGCCCCCTGCGCGGACTCTCGTATTCGGAAGTGGATATGACGCTCAATAGCGGTTTCGGTGATGTGCCTGCCGGCAAAAAAAATCTCCCGTTGACACCCGCCGGCGAACTGGTGGAACAAATGAGCGCCGCGCGCCATTGCAACGGCACGGATTATTGGGTGCTCAACCACCGCAAAACTACCAATGCCTTTCTGGCTTACCGGATAGACCAAAACGGCCTGAATACCACGCCGGTAGTCAGCAATGCCGGAACCGGCGGGCCGGCGCCGAACGGAAACTACGATGTCATCGGGCAAATGAAAATAGCGCCTGACGGCCTGCATCTGGCGCGCGCCCTGCACCATACGAATGCCGTGGAAATTTTTGATTTCGACGCGGCGACGGGTACGGTGAGCAATCCGGTGTTGTTGAAGGCGCCGGGGTTGATCAATCCTTATGGAGTGGAATTTTCCCCCACCGGGCGGTACCTGTATGCGACCGGTTTGGGTAATACGTCCAGCCTTTTTCAGTTCGATCTGCTGGCCGGCGACGCATCGGCAATTGCTGCCTCGGCGGTACTGCTGGCTTCTTTCCCGGGTATTTACCATTATGGGCAACTTCAGTTGGCTAAAAACGGCAAAATATACACCACCAACAGCGGCCCCGGGGTGTTTACCACACAGCTGGGGATTATTCACAAACCGGATGAAGCCGGGGCCGGTTGCCTGTATCAGGAAGGCGGGCAAACCCTGGCCGGTACGCCGGGGACCAACCTGAGTTTGCCGAATTTTTTGGTGAGTTATTTTTGGAAGCCCGCCGTTTATTTTGACGAAAAAAACCTGGTGGACACCTTGTGTCAATTTCCACAGGAACAAACCTATATGCTAAAAAAATTGCCCTGCGGCGTTCAATCGGTCGATTTCATAGTCAATGGAGTAGGGGTAATTGCCAATCAGACGAAGGAAAGTGTCACCATCCTGTTCGATGAGGCGGGCCAGACGGAAATCATTGCCCGTGCCGTGTCGTTATGTGGTGAAGCCGCCGATACGCTGTATATCACCGTACTGGAACCATCCACCGCTGTGCTCGACCTGGGGCCGGACCGCGCCGTTTGTGATAAAGGAGTGACAGTGCTTGATGCCGGCCCTGGTTTTCCGAAATACCGCTGGTACGACGGTACTACCGAACAAACAAATACGACCACCACCGTGCCCGGAAAGTACTGGGTGGATGTTTGGGATGGTTGCGGAAATAAACAAAGCGATACACTGGAAATCACCTTGATTCCGACCACGGTACTCGACCTTGGCCCGGATCGCTCGGCTTGTGCCGGTGCGGCGTTTACGTATCAACTGCCCGCGCCCTTTACTGCCTGGCATTGGTACCCGGATGATCATTTGTCCTGCGCCGATTGCCCGACCGTGGTGACTACGGCACCGGCAAATATCACCTACATCATTGTTGGGGAAATGGGAGGGTGTCTGTCGGCAGATACCCTGACAATTCAAATTTTGGGCGATTCGGTGTTAAGTCAGGTGCAACTCGTGACATGTCCCGGCGAACCGGTGGTTTATAACGGTCAAAGTTTGACGCCCGGCGCGTACCCTTTTGCCTACTTGGCGGCCAATGGCTGCGATTCCACAGTGTTGGTCACGGTTTTGGAAATTGATTCGGTGTTGAGCCAGGTGCAACTCGTTACTTGTCCCGGCGAGCCTGCGGTTTATAACGGCCAGAATTTAACGCCCGGCGCGTACCCTTTTGCCTATATGGCGGCTAATGGCTGCGATTCTACGGTACTGGTGACGGTTTTGGAAATTGATTCGGTGTTGAGTCAGGTGCAACTCGTTACTTGTCCCGGCGAACCGGCGGTTTATAACGGCCAAAATTTAACGCCCGGCGCGTACCCTTTTGCCTACATGGCTGCCAGTGGCTGCGATTCCACGGTGCTGGTGACTGTTTTGGAAATTGATTCGGTGCTGAGTCAGGTGCAACTAGTGACCTGCCCCGACGAGCCTGCGGTTTATAACGGCCAAAATTTAACGCCCGGCGCGTACCCTTTTGCCTACATGGCAGCCAACGGCTGCGATTCCACGGTGCTGGTGACGGTTTTGGAAATTGATTCGGTGCTGAGTCAGGTGCAATTAGTGACATGTCCCGGCGAGCCGGCGGTTTATAACGGCCAAAATTTAACGCCCGGCGCGTATCCTTTTGCCTACATGGCTGCCAATGGCTGCGATTCTACGGTGCTGGTGACGGTTTTAGAAATTGATTCGGTGTTGAGTCAGGTGCAATTAGTGACCTGTCCCGGCGAACCAGCGGTTTATAACGGCCAAAATTTACTGCCCGGCGCGTACCCTTTTGCCTACCTGGCGGCCAACGGCTGCGATTCCACGGTGCTGGTGACAGTGTTGGAAATTGATACGGTGCTGAGTCAGGTGCAATTGGTGACCTGTCCCGGCGAGCCGGCGGTTTATAACGGTCAAAATTTACTGCCCGGTGGGCCGTATCCATTTGCCTTTTTGGCTGCGAATGGCTGCGATTCCACAGTACTGGTGACAGTTTTGGAAATTGATTCAGTATTGAGTCAGGTGCAATTGGTGACCTGCTCCGGCGAGCCGACGGTTTATAACGGTCAAAATTTACTGCCCGGTGGGCCGTATCTGTTTGCTTTTTTGGCGACTAACGGCTGCGACTCTACAGTGCTGGTGACGGTTTTGGAAGTTGATTCAGTGTTGAGTCAGGTGCAATTGGTGACCTGTTCCGGGGAGCCGGCGGTTTATAACGGTCAAAATTTATCGCCCGGCGGGCCGTATCCGTTTGCCTTTATGGCTGCCAATGGCTGCGATTCCACGGTATTGGTGACGGTTTTGGAAATTGATTCGGTATTGAGTCAGGTACAATTGGTGACTTGCCCCGGCGAGCCGGCGGTTTATAACGGCCAGAATTTAACGCCCGGTGGGCCGTATCCGTTTGCCTTTTTGGCGGCCAATGGCTGCGATTCTACGGTGCTGGTGACGGTAGCAGCACTGCCGGACGTAACGATAGATTTACCCTCGACGGCCCAGGTTGGACTGGGCCAATCCATTCAGTTAACGCCGGTGGTTTTTGGCGAACCGCCGCTGCAATTCGCCTGGACGCCGCCGGACCAGCTCAGTTGTAATACCTGTGCCGAGCCGTTTGCGAA
This sequence comes from Bacteroidota bacterium, assembly GCA_963169325.1. GTDB lineage: Bacteria > Bacteroidota > Bacteroidia > Chitinophagales > Saprospiraceae > M3007. Next base: position 26,389 of record CAUJEY010000132.1, on the reverse strand, counting down.
TCCGGAAGAGAACACCTGGTACGCCCTGAAAGTGACGGACAGCCGGGGTTGTATGGCTACCGATTCGATCTGGCTGCGCGTGGATCCGGTTTGCGATGTGTATATGGCCAATGCATTTCAACCGGACGATGATGGCCGGAATGATTGGTTTTATCCGGAGACAGCCTCCTGTGTGCGTGTGGTGCGTGTGTTCCGGGTGTACAGCCGCTGGGGCGAGCTGGTGTTCGAAGGCCGGGATTTTGCCCCAAACCAGGAAACACTGGGGTGGGATGGCCGTTTCGACCAACGCGATATGATGCCCGGGGTATTTACCTGGTATGCGGAATTTGAACTGACGAACGGGCAGCGGATGCTGGTCAAAGGGGATGTTACGTTGGTTCGGTAGGAGGTTACCGCCTACTCCAAGCCCAACAACCACTCTACCAATTCCCCGTTATCCACAATGCTCCAGGAGTGTGGGTGCCGGCTGCCGTCGGGGCGATGGCCTTTCCCGGAAGTGAGCACGAGTTCGGCTTTTTTATTGCCTGATATGCGGAGTTGATTGACCACGGCTGCGGCGTCGAGGGCATTCATGGAGTAGTAATCGTTGCCGCGGTTGTCCATCCACCATTGCACGTCGGGTTCGATATAGGCCCGGAAAGGGGTGTCTTTGAGCAGGGCGGCACGGCCGCCGTTGTCTGTGTCGTGGGAGTAAGGGGAGTAGTCCTGGTATGCTTCAGGGCGCTCTTTGGGGGTGCCGTCGAGATTTCGTTCCAAAACGGCCGTCACCCAGGCGGCTTCGTTGGCGGCTATCGGATTGATTTGTAGCCGTTTTGACCGGTCGAGCGCTTTCCAGAAGCGTACAAAATCGAGCGGCGCATCGCACACGGCCACGGCTTTCGGGCGAATACCGTGTGCGGATTTTCCCTCCAGGCACCAAATCGCAAACTTCATGGCGCGGGTGCCGGCCAGCGACATGCCGCCAAACAGCAGTCGGTCGGCGGGAAGCCCGTGTTCCACTATAGCCTTGTGCAGGTAGCCGTCCAGTTGTGTGTATGCCGACTCGTCGAATAAAAACTCAAAACGGTTGCCCGTAGTAACATACAGCACTGCCGCCTGCCGTTTCACGGCTTCCACGTACAACCGCATTTCATAACCGGCATCGGTGGTATCCCTGCCGGAGTGGAACAACACCAGCACCGCTTTTGGCGCTGCTTTTTCCGGCAAAACCAAGGTGTATCCGGCGTTTTCTTCCGGCATAGAAAGGCTATCGGTGAGAAGTGTCCTGCCAGTGCGGGGTTCGGCGTGTTGCACCACAATGGCGCCCTGAGCAGCCAGGAAGATGCAACCGGAATAGAGTAAGAGGAATGGCGAGATGATCCGGAAAAGAGGTGTCATATTTGTTGGTTTTGGTATGTTGGAAAAAAGCAATTATAGAAGATAATTTAACCTGGAACCACGTGAGTGATCTTAAAGGGCGGAATAGTACGGCCGGAATAATTTATGGTATAAATACAATACCGGATAATTTATTGATTGATGAAAATGGCATTATCGTTGCAAAATATTTATGGGGAGAAGAACTTAATGAAGCCATAGATAAATATGTTATGCTAAAGGAACTTTAAAAACTAGGCTCTTCGTGACTGCTCATGGGTAGCCAAAAATTAAATAAAATGAATAAAAAAACAATTTTCGTAATATTCCTAGTTTCGCTAGGATTAACAACACTAGGATTACTAATAGATAGTGACCCGAAAAATAACAGTATATGGAATACAATGTTTGAATATATTGCTATGCTTATTCTGACTTTTACTGCAATAGTAATATTATATGAAATTTCAAATTTTGTATTTACACAAATAAAGCAAAAAACAGTCTAAGAAACCGTCTGAAAACCCCTGTCGGGCGATAAGGCGCATCTTTTGACGTCATAAGGCGGCTATTTTCGGCAATAGGACAAGACTATTCCCTCAAAAACGAGCCTTGTCTGACGCCAAAACCTGCACCTTCTCACCTCGCCAGGGGTTTTCAGACGGTTTCTAAGGATTTTCAAATTCAAGAATGAATCTGCTATAGAATAATTAAAAGGTGTTCTGACTAAAATAAATGAATTCAGTTAAAATGTGTATCTAAATTTCAGGAAAACCCCACGCGCTCCGCAACGGCTTCATCCCGATCTGTCAGCACTCACTCGCTCCGCAACGCCTTCACGGGATTCTCCAACGCCGCCTTCATACTCTGTGCGCCCACCGTCAGAAACGCCACGGCCAGGGCCGAAACACCCGCCAGGGCAAATACCCACCATTCGATGTTGATCCGGTATGGAAACTCCTGCAACCAATGGTGCATAAAATACCAGGCCACCGGCGACGCAATGACCAATGACAAAAGGACTAATTTCAAAAAATCCTTCGACAGCAGCGCAACGATGCCAGCCGTGGAGGCGCCCAGTACTTTACGCACACCGATCTCTTTTTTTCTTAAAAACGTCGTGTACGAAGCCAGCCCGAATAAGCCGAGGCAGGCAATCAGGATCGTAAGCAAGGTGAAAAAGCCGAGAATTCTCCCGAAGCGGGCATCGGCTTCATAGAGTTTGCTATAAGCCTCGTTCAGGAATTCATAACTAAACGCATTGCCGGGAAAAAATTCCTGAAAAGTGGCCTGAATGAAACCGATGGTCGCGTCCATGTCATTGCCGTCCAGCAGTAGCGACAGTTTGTTGCCCGAGGAATAAGCCGGCATAAAAATCAGGGGCTCGATTGCATGGTGCAACGACTTCGTGTGGTAATCGGGCAGCACGCCTATAATGGTCCAGTTCCGGTCCCAGTACCTGATGGTTTGACCGATGGCGGCTTCGTGGGAGGCATAACCGAACATTTTTACCGTTGTCTCCGTCACCACGATTTTGTCGAGTTTATCGAAGTCGGGGTTATGATCGGTTTCATAAAAAAACCTGCCTGCGAGCGGCTTGATGCCATACGTTTCGGCATAGCCGAAATCCGTCATCATGAAGCTGCTGGTGTATTGCTCTTTAGAAGGGTTGTCGCTCTTTTTTTCAATTTGAAAAATCCGGCCCTGCTGGTCGTCGGTTATGGTGTGGTTGGAGGTGGCGCCGCTTTTAACATGCGGATTGGTGAGCAGTTTTGCTTTATAAGCATTCATTTTCGTGATGAAAGTACTGTCCCAGCCGGTCAGTCTCGGCCCGTCTATCGTCACGACCTGGTCGATATTGATGCCCAGGTCCTGTTTGTTCATAAAATCGATTTGCCTGGAGACCAGCCAGGTGGCTGTGATCAGAGCGATGGAAGCGGTGAACTGGAACACAACCAAACCTTGGCGCAACTGCCCGCCACCGCCCGCCGCGCCCGTAAAGGAGGAGCGGAAATTACCTTTCAGCACGTTGGCAACATGCGGCGCCGACAACAACCAGGCCGGGTAAAAGCCGGATACCAGCACGCCGGCCAGTACCAGTCCCAGCATGGAGACCGGGATGAACCAGTTGTTTGCCGTGGCAAATTGCAAGGCTGAAGCGTCCAGCCCGAAGTTGGCGGCAAACCAGGGTTTGAGCATTGCCGCGCCCCACCATGCGAACAACAACGCCAGCATATTCACCAGCAGTGCTTCCGTCAGAAACTGACCCATGAGCATACTCCGTTTGGCGCCAACCACTTTTCGCACCCCTACTTCCTTGGCCCGTTCTATCGCCCGTATGGAAGAGAGGTTGACGTAGTTGATCCAGGCAATGACGAGAATAAAAAATGCGAGGATAAGCAGCGACCACACCGCCCTGCCATTGGCCGTTTCGCCGATCTCGTATTCTAGTCCGGCAGAGTACAAGTGCGCTTTTTTCAGGGGTTGCAGGGTAAATACTTCCTGACTTCCCGACACTTCCGTGCCCCGAAAGTAGCGGTTGCTGAAGGCGGGGAATTTGGCTTCGAGCGCGGCGGCATCGACGCCGGGTTTCAGTTCGATATAATGCCAGAAATCCGACCAGGTCCAACTTTCGTCAGCCTCTTTGCCCGCGCGCCGGATAACGGAGGCATAGGAGCCCAGGGCCTTGAATTGCAACAACGAATTGGCCGGTACGTCTTCGCAGACCCCGGCGATTTTGTACGGGTTATTGTCCGTTTCCAGGAACACAATCTTGCCAATTGCCGTTTGGTAGTCTCCTTTTGCGCCAGGGAAATAAAAATCGGCGACGCTGCGGGTGAGCACCACCTGATTTGGTTCCGCCAAAAAACCGTCGTCTGATTTGGCGAGCATCGGAAAATCGAAAATCTCGTAAAAATGCTCATCCACCCAGAGAAAACCTTCCTGCAACGCCAGTTTATCCTCGTGCCGGACGAATACTTCACCGCCTTGCATGATCCGGGTATGATTGGCTACCTCCGGAAAATCTTTCGCCATCGCCGCTCCGATCGTTGGGTAGGTAATGGTGCCCTTTTGGATGGTTTTGCCGTCCTGTATACGTTCGTTGACCACCCGGTAGATGCGATCTTTTTTCGCGTGGAAATCATCGAAACTCAACTCGAAACTGACGTATTGCAACAATAGCATACAAGCGCCCATGCCCGCTGCCAGACCGCCGATAAGGATGGCGGATTGAGATTTGTTGCGCCAGAGGTTGCGCAGGGCGATTTTCAGATAATTTTGTAACATAGCTTAGCCGGATTGTCAATTGTTTTCACACTTTGGTCGTTTGCGGCAATTGCCATGCCAGTGATGTATGTTGCTGATAATCAAATTTTTGAGATAGTGTATCGTGTGGGGATGTTCGTTTTCGGACAGGCGGGTGTGCGTAGGCGGACATCGAAAAGGTGAATAAAAATTCTTCTTTAAGTGTGATATTTCCAGACCTCTTGCGAATAATCAGGAAAACCACAATATCCAATTCAGGGCGTGGGTTACAAAACGTCAATTTTAAAAACGATGTCTTTAAAAAGAGATGCGCAAACTTTTCTGACCGTAATAGAAGCAAACAAGGGTATTATTTACAAAATAGCCAACTCCTATTGCAAAAATTCGGAACATCGAAAGGACCTGATTCAGGAGATCATCCTTCAGTTATGGCTTTCCTTCCATCATTATGATGAAAAATTTAAGCTGACCACCTGGATGTACAGAATTGCGTTGAACGTTTCCATTTCCTTTTACAGAAAAGAAAATAGCAGAGATCAAATCAGCCAACCCTTATCCGATGGAATTCTTCACCTGTATGAGGCAGAAAACACGGGCGAGTTAGACGCTGAGGTGGATCGGCTACACCGGTTCATAAAGGAACTGAAGGAAATGGACCGGGCTATTATGCTGCTTTATTTGGAAGAGAACAGTCAACAGGAGATAGCAGAAATACTTGGGTTGACCGTGACGAATATCGCTACCAAAATTTCAAGAATAAAACTTCAGTTAAAACAAAAATTTTCGAACGTAAAAACCTAATCAAGATGAAAGAATTAGAAATGATAGAAATCTGGAAATCTTACGACAAAAAACTGGAAGAAAACCTGGTACTGAACCGGAAAAATACGGAGGATATTACCCGGATCAAGGTTCAGTCATTTATATCTTCCATGAAGCCGATTAAGATATTCACTATTGTGATTGGCCTTCTATGGGTTGTTTTTGTCGATACCTTAATCATCAACCTGTTTAGCATCGCCAGTCCGTTTTTTCTGATTTCGGCAGGCATTCAGGTGCTATTGACCAAACTGGCCATTGGTATATATTTGTATCAGATGATTCTTATCCACCAGGTAGATATCAGTGCGCCGATAGTAGCGGTACAGGAAAAGATAGCGCGTTTAAAATCGTCAACGATTTGGGTTACACGGCTGCTTTTTCTTCAACTCCCGGTCTGGACCACCTTTTACTGGAATGAAAGTATGTTGGAAAATGGAAACGCCTGGTTATATGCACTTCAAATCATCATAACAGGATCATTTACTTATCTTGCCATCTGGCTCTTTTTTAATATCCGGTATGAGAATAAGGATAAAAAATGGTTCCGTCTTATATTTAACGGGAAAGAATGGAACCCGGTCATAACATCAATGGAGTTGTTGAGTCAGATAAAGGAATATAGAGATGAAACAAAGAGCGAAAATAGCAGCCGGTGACGAACAACCCGATCAACTAATCACAAGAATTATCCTGCTGTTTATTGTTTTCGTAGCCTCCCGGTGTCAGTCATCGGAGAGGTTTTTTTTATCGTCGCATTACTGCCCGCCACCATGCAGCATCCGGTGGCGGCGCTTTTATCTCCAATTGTTCTTTCTTCACAGGATGTTCCAGTGCCAGAGAAGCGCTGTGCAACCCGATTGACGCATCCGGCAAGGGCTCCGGCGCGCCGTATTTCAGATCCCCCAGAATCGGACAGCCCATAGCCGCCAGTTGCACCCGGATCTGATGCGGCCGCCCTGTCAGCGGAAACACGTGCAGGAGATAGCAGGCGCCGGCCATTCCAACATATTCATACCGGAGTATGGCTTCTTTGGCATCGCCGGTCGGGCGGGGGAGCGCCGTCACGACGTTGCGTTGTTCATCTTTGAGCAAAAAATGCCGGAGTTCGCCGGCCGGTATTTTGGGGGCTTGCAAAACCAGGGCTAAGTAAGTTTTGGTCACCTTACGCTCCCGAAACAGGGTAGTCAGGCGTCCCAGCGCCTTATCCGTGCGGGCAAACAGCACGACTCCGCTCACCGGCCGGTCGATCCGGTGTACCGGGTGCAGAAAAACGGCGCCGGGTTTGGCGTATTTTTCTTTTAAATAAGCCTTTCCCCAGTCCGTCAGCGTCGGGTCGCCGGTTCGGTCGCCCTGAACCAGCCAGCCGGCCGGTTTGTTTATGGCTAACAAATGATTGTCTTCGTAAATAATGCTTGGCATAAATAGGTTTGAAGGTTTCTGGTTTGAGGGTTTCTGGTTTGAAGTGCCCAATAAATATGCTGAATTAGCGCAAAGATGTTCTATTCTTTACAAAGGCACTTCTCCTTGTTGACAGGAAGGTTATTTCACTCCTATTAACCGGAGCAATTCGATTTTCTAAACAACCCGGAATGATGGACCTTTACCCTCTGCTCAATCAATTGTTTTGGTAAAACCTTCAAACCAGAAACCTTCAAACCAGAAACCTTTAAAGTATGCTCACACTCGGCTTTTCCCCCTGCCCCAACGACACCTTCATCTTCGATGCCATGATTCACGGCAAAGTTGATACAGAAGGCCTTGAATTTGAAATAATTATGGAGGACGTGGAGGCCCTGAACCGGCGGGCTTTTGCCGGCGATATTGACGTAACCAAACTGAGTTACCACGCTTTTGCCCACCTGACGGATCGCTACACATTGCTGGATGCCGGCAGTGCCCTGGGCAATAATTGCGGCCCTTTGCTGGTAGCCCGGCAGCCGTTGAGCGACGAAAAAATCAATGCCGGCCCTATCGCCATTCCAGGTAAGATGACGACCGCCAATTTTCTACTCAGCCTCGCTTATCCGTCGGCGCAAAACAAGGTAGAAACCTTGTTCTCGGACATAGAAGACGCCGTGCTGCGAGGCGATGCCGTTGCCGGACTAATCATCCATGAAAACCGCTTTACCTATCAGCAAAAAGGATTGGTCAAACTGATCGATCTGGGGGAATACTGGGAAACGACTACCGGATTGCCGATACCCCTGGGTGGTATCGTGGTGCGCCGTGACCTGCCGGTCGACGTGCAACAAAAAGTCAATCGCGTCATGCGGCGTAGTGTGGAATACGCCTTCGATCACCCTGCGGAGGTCATGCCCTTTGTACGGGCACACGCCCAGGCGATGGAAGATGTGGTAATGCGCGCACATATCGACCTGTATGTAACGAAATTCACGGCGGATCTGGGACCGGAAGGGAGAAAAGCAGTGGAGGCGATGTTTGAAATGGCAAGGGAGAAAAATATCATACCAACTTTTCCTTCGGCAATCTTTATAAATGAATGAGGCTGCCTCGGAAGAGACAGCCCCATTGACGACACGATGCTTAATCGAGAAACGCCACAAACGGATTGCGGGCGGCGCTTTCTGTGCTCATCAACACCTGATGCCAGAAAGGCAGGGTGATTGTGGCATGGTCGGGGTGGCGAATACGGCCTTTAATCAGCACATCCGGGTTCCGGCGCATGATATTCCAGTGTTCCCGCCGGCTTTCTGGATGCTCTTTCAGGTGCTTTTCATACTCTTCTTGCAACAGGCCGTTCGGGAAGAACCGGCTGACATACACCGTTTCACCACCGAAACGCACGAGATAATCTACCCAGTGCGGTTTGCCACCTCCCCGGCGCAGCGGTTCATTGCGCAGCACCAACAGGCTTTTTACCGCTTTATCCCCAATGTCAGGCCGCGGCACAAAAAACCATTCGCCCTGCCGGATAAATCCTTCGTTGTGGCGGCGGTGCCAGTCTTTGGCCCGTACCCCCTTGCGTAGCTGCGACGCAACGACACCCGCCGGTTTGAGCGACTCCATGGCTTGCCGCACATTGACGGCGTTCGCCTCGCGTGCGCCGGCAACAAACCAATGGCGTTCGTCGTGGCCACAGAGCAACTTCTGCTTCCCGGCAGCGCTGCCTTCCCGCACATCGGCGTGGAGCAACAGGTGGCGCAGCGCCGGCTGAAGGTCTACCACCTGCAAACGCAGCCGTTCCTGTTCCAGGGCCGGGCGAGCGACGGTGAGGATAAACGTTTCGTCCCGTTTTACTTCCCGGACATCGAGCGAAAAATCCACCCCGGCTCGAAGACGCTCATTCAGGTGTACTTCCAGTTTTGCCCCGATCCGTTCAAATTGCCGTTCAAGCACACGTATATCCATAACGGAAAGAATTTGGTGAAAAATGACCGTATAAGGATTTGGCACGCTGAAAAGTTCCGCAGGTATTGCCCTCGTTTTTGCCTCCAGCAGAAAGTCCTCAACATGCTCTAACCTTAAAGCGGTAAACGACAATCATTTTTTTTCATAAATTATAAAAAAAAATCATCTCTGGCACGATTTTGGAAATACTTAATACGTGTGTAAGTATTGTTTCAGAATTGAAGAAATTCGGAGCGCGTGAAACGTCACGCGCTTTTTTTATTTTTGCCCCTTCGAAAAGTTTTTCTAACCAAAATAAAACGATACAGATGATTATTGGCGTACCAAAAGAAATAAAAACGAATGAGAACCGCGTAGCGCTTACCCCGGCAGGCGCCCTGGAACTGACCAAACGCGGTCATGCCGTGTATGTGGAAACCACGGCCGGTGTAGGCAGCGGATTCGACGACAACGACTACCTGGAGGCCGGCGCAAAAATTTTGATGACCGCCGACGAAGTCTGGGCAATCGCCGAAATGATCATGAAAGTGAAAGAGCCGATTGCGGAGGAATATCCCCGTTGCCGGCCGAATCAGTTGATCTTCACTTATTTTCACTTTGCTTCCAGTGAAGAACTGACGCACGCCATGATAAAAAGCGGGGCGATATGCTTAGCCTACGAAACGGTGGAAACGCCCGACCGTCAGTTGCCCTTGCTCATTCCAATGTCGGAAGTAGCCGGACGTATGGCGGTGCATGAAGGCGCCAAATTCCTGGAAAAGCCGGTAAAAGGCCGCGGCGTGTTGCTGGGCGGCGTGCCGGGTGTGGAGCCGGGTAAAGTACTGGTGATCGGCGGTGGTATCGTAGGTACCCAGGCCGCCAAAATGGCCGCCGGACTCGGCGCCCAGGTGACCATCCTCGACGTGAGCCTCAACCGCCTCCGGTACTTGAGCGACATCATGCCGGCAAACGTGATCACCATGTACTCCAACGAGTACAATATTCGCCGGCTGGTGAAAACGCACGACCTGATCATAGGCGCCGTGCTCATCCCGGGCGCCAAGGCGCCGAAACTGATTACCCGCGATATGCTGAAACTGATGCGTCCCGGTACCGTCATTGTCGACGTTGCCGTGGATCAGGGCGGATGTATCGAGACGACCAAGCCGACGACCCACGACAATCCCATTTACATCATTGAAGATGTTGTACACTATTGCGTAGCCAATATGCCGGGCGCCGTGCCGTTTACTTCTACGGTGGCCCTCACAAACGCCACCCTGCCTTATGCTTTGCAGTTGGCTAACAAGGGTTGGCAAAGGGCTTGTGCCGAAAATAACGAACTGAAACTGGGTCTGAATGTTGTAAAAGGCAAAATCGTGTACCAAGGTGTGGCCGAAGCTTTCAACCTGCCTTTCGACAAATTGGAAGCCGTTTTGGCAACAGAATAAAAGCATGATCAGTGGTCAGAAAGAAACCGAACCGGTATTTCTACTTCGTGCCGCCAGGTAACTGACCACTGATTAACCTTTTCTTATACCCCTAAATAATCTCTGTCCGGCGCATGAAATATTTCATTCTCGCGGTAAAAGCCGTCGTCCTTGTCCTGCTTATCCTACTGTATGTGGGCGAGTTGGATATTTCGCCGTTGATTGCAGGAATGAAATACCGGTACCGCAGCTCGATGCAGTACTACGCCGATGTGATTGCCGGAATCGGCATCTTTCTGATCGTCCTCGATTTTGTGCAGTTTTCGATCGTTTGGTTTTACCGCCGGCGCAACAGAATCCGCGGCGAAGACAATTTTATTGTAGGCATCGGCCAAATCTACTCCATCGTTCTGGTAGTCGGCCTGGCCTTGGGCTTGTTGTCGTTGTTCCGGATTGAGGTGCGGGCGGTACTGACCTCGCTGTCCATTATTTTCGCCGGCCTGGTATTGCTTACCAAGGACTACATTGCCAACGTGATCAACGGTATGATCATCACTTTCTCCGGCGAACTTAGTATCGGCGACAATGTGCGTATCGGCCAGCATCGCGGCAAAATTGTAGATATTACCCTGCAAAATATTCACATCGTGAACGACGACGACGATGTCATCTATATCCCTAACAATGTGGTGATGTTGACCGATATCGTCAATTACACCAAACGCGATGTCAAACGCACCAGCATCGATTTTGAAATCGACCTGAAATACCTCGTTACCGTGGAGGAACTGGAACAAAATCTGATCCAAACCCTCAAACCCTTTGAAGACCTGATCAAAGAGAACAGTTATTACCTCCGCGTAGCCGAAGTAAACCGGGGTAGCGTCACCATGAAATTTCAATACATCCTGAAAGAACCCAACAAAGAGCTGGAACGCGCCATCCGTCGGAAAACGGTCCGCCGCCTGGTTGAACTCATCAGCGGCCGCGAAAAATTTGTGGACCAAATACCGGAACTGCCGGACGATTTTCCGGGGCATGCGTGACGTTGAGTGTTTTAGTGTTTTGGTGCCTTAGTGTTTTGGTGTTTTAGTTCCTCAGTGTTTTAGTCGGGCACCTGTTGGGTATTAAACACTGAGGAACTAAAACACCAAAACACTAAGGCACCAAAACACTAAAACACTAAAACACAAAATGAACCACCTTCAGCACGAAACCTCCCCATACCTCCTGCAACACGCGCACAATCCGGTGGATTGGTACGCCTGGAAGCCGGAAGCTTTTGAGCGTGCCCGCGCAGAGAACAAGCCTATTCTGGTTAGCATCGGTTATTCCACCTGTCATTGGTGCCATGTCATGGAACGGGAGTCATTTGAGAACCCGGACATAGCAGCCTTCATGAACGAACACTACATTAATATAAAGGTGGATCGCGAGGAACGCCCCGATGTGGATGCCATTTATATGGAAGCCTGCCAAATACTGACCGGCAGCGGCGGGTGGCCGCTAAATTGTTTCTTAACGCCGGATGGCAAACCCTTTTATGCCGGCACCTATTACCCGCCGCGACCTGCCCACAACCGGCCTTCCTGGTTGCAGGTGTTGCAACACTTAGCCAATATTTGGGAAACGCAGCGGGAAAAAGCCTTGGAGCAGGCCGAAAAACTGTTGGGCCATATTCGGCAAAACGACGACGTGTTTCTTCAGAAACCGGAGTTCTCCGCAGCGCAGGCAACAGAATCGCCGTTTACGCCCGCACTTTTGGAAAATATTTTTTACCAGATGCGCGAGCGGTTCGACCGCGTGGAAGGCGGCTTTGGCGGAGCGCCCAAGTTTCCTTCCACCATGGCTATCCATTTTCTGCTCCATTACTACAGAATTTCCGGCAACACAGAGGCGCTGGAACACGCGCTTTTATCGCTCGAAAAAATGGCGATGGGCGGTATTTATGATCAGCTCGGCGGCGGATTTGCGCGTTATGCCACAGATCGTGAATGGCTGGCGCCACACTTCGAAAAAATGCTGTACGACAATGCCTTGCTGGTCACTGTGCTCGCAGAGGCATACAAACTACTCCAAACCGAAAGCCACGGACCGGCCGGTGAACAACGCGCCGATTTGTACCGGCAAACGATTGAAGAAACCCTGGCCTGGATTTCCCGCGAGATGACCCACCCGCAAGTTGGGTTTTATTCAGCCCTGGATGCCGATTCGGAAGGGGAGGAAGGTAAGTTTTATGTGTGGGATAAGGCCGAGGTAGAAAAAATACTGGGCGACGACGCTGCGCTTTTCTGCACTTACTACGACGTCACAGAAGCCGGCAATTGGGAGCACAAAAATATCTTGCGGCGTTTGCAGTTTCCCGGGGCAATTGCCCGGATGAATAATACCGATCAGGCGCAACTAAAAGCGAAATTGGACGACTGCCGGGCAAAACTCCTGGCAGAACGGAACAAACGGATATCTCCGGCGCTCGATAACAAGGTGCTGTTGGGCTGGAATGCGCTGATGTGTTCCGCATATACATCGGCCTACACGGCGCTGGGCAACCCGGAATACCGCGATATGGCCGTGCAGAACATGGCGTTTTTGTTGGAAAAATTTGTCTCGAAAGAAAACGACGGGTTATTGCACACCTGGAAAGACGACCGCGCCCAATATGCAGCCGTACTGGATGATTATGCCTTTTTAATTGCCGCATTTTTAGACATTTGGCAAATAACATTCAATTCGAAGTATTTAACACTGGCAGAAAAATACACGGAGCAGGTTTTGAGTTACTTTCACGACGTCAAATCGGGCATGTTCTATTTTACCGCAGCCGGCCAGTCCGATATTATCCTGCGAAAAAAAGACTTGTACGACAACGCCACTCCTTCGGGTAATAGTACCATGGTGCACAATTTGCAGCGTCTGGGGTTGTTACTCGACCGGCAGGAATGGCGGGATATGGCTGCACAAATGTTGCTGACCCTGAAAGAGCCGGTAGAACGTTACCCACTCTCCTTCGAACGATGGGCTATGGCAATACTCCATGAGGTACATCCGTTTCTCGAAATTGCGGTGGTTGGCGATAACGCAGTGGACAAAGCGCTGATGCTTCAACGCCGGTTTCTACCGAACAATGTGATTGCTGCCGGCAAAGAGGCATTGGAGCATAATCCGTTGTTAGCGGGCAAACCCGGTGATGCGGATGCGCTCATTTACGTTTGCCGAAATTATGCCTGCCAAAAACCGGTGCAAACCCTTGCCGAATTTTACCAGTTGGCCGAAACCGGCCGATATTAAACAACAGGTTAAACTGTTCTGACATGAGAAAACTGTTTACACCTATATTATTTATAATGGCAGTAGTCGCGTTGTTGCCCGCCCAACAAGCGCCGCAATACAGCCTATACCTGCTCAACCCTTATGCCTATAACCCGGCTTATGCCGGTATGGACAACTCGTTGGTGGCAACCGGTGTGTACAGGCAGCAATGGTCCAACCTGAAGGGCGCCCCCGAAACCCAACACCTCAATATGCACCTGCCATTGTACATGATCAGCAGTGGCGTGGGAATGCGGGTGGAAAATGACATCATCGGCGCGCATCGCAGTACCCAGGCGGTCTTAACGTATAGCTTTCACCGCGAATTGGGCAGGAATGCAGTGCTATCCGTCGGGGTGAGCGGCGGTTACTTGCAATACGCACTCGATGGTACCAAATTACGGGCGCCTGATGGTATTTATGAGCCCAGCGGCGTTTTTCAACACGATGATCCCTTTTTGCCGGAAGGCAAGGTGGTCGCCGGCACCCCAGTAGTGGAAGCCGGAGTATATCTCCAGCTGAACGAATTTAGTTTGGGTGTGGCCACACAACCCGTTTTTGCCCCAGTATTGGAAGCCAGCGACAATGGCACCTTTCGGTTGCAACCGGTACGGCATTATGTAGGGGCAGCCAGCTATCAGTTCTCCGTAGGTCAAAACCTGGCGGTTAAACCGGGCATTTTAGTTAAAAGTGACTTAAAAGAGACACAAGCTGAAATTTCTTCCATAATTCGCTGGAAAGAGAATATTTTTGCGGGCGCTTCGTTTAGGGGCTTTAGTTCTTCTGCCCGTGATGCCATGGTTTTACTCGGCGGTTTGCGGTTGAACGAACGAACTACATTAGCTTATTCTTTCGATATTCCCTTATCAGCCCTGCAAGCATCCAACCGCGGCAGCCACGAATTGTTGCTCCGGTATGAACTCAACAAACCTGTCGGCGCGGGAAAACTCCCGCCCGTTATTTACAATCCCAGATTTTTTTGAAAACAGTATGTAACTCTGTCTAAATTGGCCTCAGCGCTAACATTAACATTTATGCAAACAGGGCAATTTTTTGCTCGCCGGTGAAACGGCGAAAAAAAATTCGGCCTGCATACCAGTAAATGTTAAAACTCCGTTTGGTTGCTGCTGCTTCCGCCGGTAAAAAAGCGGGCCCGACCAATTTTGTTTGGGATTGTTTATTTGCATCGAATTTAATCCTCTATCTTTACGACCACTTTTTCCAAACCGAACAATTAAGTAGGAAAACACGGGTGTTAACATGAAAAAATTACAAAATTCTCTCCTGCTTTTACTCTTTTTGGCGGCCTTTGCCGCTTCATGTGGCCGGAAACAAACCGGTGACTTGGTTGGAGTACTTGGCCGCCCAAAATGGAAGGGCATCAATCCTTACGGTATGGTGTACGTACCTTCCGGAACGCTTCACGTCGGTGTTGGCGACGAGGACCTAAGCAAACAAATGGTTTCCCGTCCAAAGTCCATCTCTATTCAGGGATTCTTTATGGACGAAACCGAAATTACCAACAACGAGTATCGCCAGTTTGTTGACTGGGTGCGCGATTCTCTTGCACACGAAACCCTTCAGCACTTTCTGGAGGATGACGCGGGCGACGCCGACAAACAGTTGATCGACTGGGAAGAAGAAGTCGACTGGGAAGAAAGCGCCGATGAACTGCAAGACCTGTACTATCAGGGCAATGAGCGTTTTTCCGGCCGTAAAGAGCTGGACGTCAGCAAATTCGTATTCGAATTCCAATGGTACGACTGGCAGCGCGCGGCACATGAGCGCAACAGCAACCGTACCAGTTTCATTCACAAGGAAAAGATCAAAATTTACCCGGACACACTTTGCTGGGTACGCGACTACGCCTATTCCTACAATGAGCCGATGACCCGGAACTACTTCTGGCACCCGGCATTCGACGACTATCCTGTCGTTGGCATAAACTGGAAAATGGCCAAGTCATTCTGCTACTGGCGCGGCAAAATCTGGGATATGTACGCCGGAGATAACATCACTACGGAAGACTTCCGTTTGCCGACCGAGCACGAATGGGAATACGCCGCTCGCGGTGGACGCGAAGAATCTCCTTATCCCTGGGGCGCTTACTACACACGTAATGCCAAAGGTTGTCTGTTGGCCAACTTCAAGCCAGGACGTGGTAACTACCCCGAAGACGGCGGTCTCTACACCGTAAAAGCTGACGGTTACTACCCGAATGATTACGGACTGTACTGTATGGCCGGTAACGTGGCCGAGTGGACCGAAACGGCTTATTACGAAAATGCCTACTCCTTTATGCATGATTTGAATCCGGACATCCGGTACGATGCCAAAGAGGACGACCCACAAACGGCAAAACGTAAAGTGATTCGTGGCGGTTCGTGGAAGGACGTAGCGTTCTTCCTGCAAACCAGCACCCGTTCCTGGGAATACCAGGATACTACCAAGTGCTATGTCGGGTTCCGCTGTATACTGACCTTCCTGGGCCGGTCGATCAACGACTTCTAAATGCAGCAAAAATTTAATGCAAAGGGCAAAAAAGCAAGAAAATTTCACCGCAAATAAAATTTTGTGATGATTCTTGCGTTTTGCCCTTTGTTTTTTGCCCTATTCCGATTTTGAGTTCCACAATACCATCCACACCGGTTAATAGTAGTAACGTATTGAATTTGTTTGCCAACAGCGGACAATTAACAAAACAATGCCGTTGTTGGCCCGAAATTTTCTTCGGATAAGTTTTCTGGCTATTACTACTTTTGCGACGCTTTAAAATACCTGTATATCAAAATTCAAATCAGTCTCAACCTTTTTTGTAAACTGCTAAAAAGTTTTTCACAATGAGTTTCGTCAAGACCAAGTCTTTCAAGTACTTTAAGAACCTCCTTATCGGTATCGGCGCCGCTATCGTACTTATGGGCGCCCTGTTTAAACTCGAAAGCTGGGAAGGCGCTTCCGAAATGCTTATCCTCGGACTGAGCATGGAAGCCATCATCTTCTTTTTCCTCGGTATTATCGGACCGGAACCCGATTACTACTGGCACAAATTGTATCCGGGCCTCGACGACTACAATTCCCGCATGCAGCCGCTGACCGCCGGCGCGAACAACAACATGCCCGACGTAGCTCCCCTGCACGGCGACGTCGTAGAACGCCAACTGGGCGGTATGCTGACCGAATTACAGTCCATGTCGAAAAGCCTCGGCGCTCTGAAAGCCCTTCAGGAAGTTGACTTCTCCGGCACACAGGACCAGATCAAATCCATGGGTAACTTCTACACCAAGATGAACGAAGCCATGTCCGATATGGCCAAGTCCGCCGAAGACGTACGCGCTTACAAAGATCAACTGTCTTCGCTGAACAAAAATCTTGGATCGCTGAACACCGTTTATGGCAATATGCTGGCTGCTATGGCCAACATCGGCCGCCAGTAAACAGCTGCATTTTAATGTTTCACTCCTTTCTTCTTCAACATTAAAAAAGACAAAGCTTTATGTCAATACCAAAGGAGCCGCGGCAGCTGATGATCAACCTGATGTATCTGGTGCTGACTGCACTGCTCGCGCTAAACGTATCTGCCGAGGTGATGAATGCTTTCTTTTCCCTGGATAACGGCTTGAAAAATAGCCGGGTTATCGTTGAAAAAAACAACGAGCAGGTGATGAAAGCCATCAACACACAAGCGGATGCTTATAAAAACGAAAAGAACGATAAATACCGGGAAAACGCCAAGCAGGCTATACAGTTGTCCAACGAATTTGTGGGTTATATCGACCAAATTCGCGACGAACTTTTTGCCAAAGGTCAGGGCCCGTCGAAAAAAGATCCGACCATTCCGAAAGATATCCGTAACAAGGACATTACCACCCGTTGGTTTGTTCTGGGGATGGATGGGAAGCGGGGCGTTGGCTACGATATCATGGATAAGGTCAAAGAAACGCGCGAAAAAATGCTGGCTTTAGCCGACAATGATTCGCTGATTGTGGCCGGGTTTCCGTTAGATATCGAAACACTGCCGGCCACTACGGACAAAAAGGACTGGGTCGATTTCAAATTCCGGCAAATGCCGATCGCAGCCTGCTTCCCAATTTTGGGCAAGCTCCAATCGGATGCTAAAAGTTCCGCTTCTGCCGTGCTGCGCTATTGCGCCCAACAAGTTGGCGGGACAGATATCAAGTTTGATGCTTTCCAACCGGCTATTTCAGCGCCGAAAGGGTACGTTATCCGCGGCGATAAATACGAAGCCGATGTTTTCCTGAGTGCCTACAGCACCCAGGCCGATAACATCAGTATTTCAGCTGACGGACGCAGCCTGCCCATTAAAGATGGTATTGCTCACTATGAAACAGGTACCAGTTCTCCCGGCACCAAATCGTATAAAGTTCGTATCAATGTGACAAACCCCCTGACCAAGGAGGTTAAAACATACGAAGATGAATTCCAATACGAAGTCGGCGAACGCTCTGCTTCTGTTCAGCTGGACAAAATGAATGTGTTCTATATTGGTGTTCCCAACCCGGTTACCGTAGCGGCGGCTGGTGTATCTTCCAATGATTTGAAGGTCACAAGTTCCGGCATCACTATGGAGAAAGACGGCTCGGCACACTATATCGTTCGCGCAACCACGCCTGGTGATGCGACGATTACGCTTTCCGGCGGCGGCCTGCCGGCGACCACGTTCAAGTACAAAGTCAAACGTATCCCCGACCCAATTCCGCTGTTGGGCGCTCAAAAGCAGCCTAGTTCAATTCCCAACGGCCAATTCAAGGCTCAGAGCGGTATCGCGGCGGTGCTGGAAAATTTCGATTTTGAAGCCAAGTGCGAAGTCGTGGGCTACATGGTCGCCTATCAGAAAAAACGCGCCGACGTAGTGGAAAAGACTAACTCCGGCGCGCGCTATAACAGCGACGTTCAGGACATGATCAACAAAGCCGCTCCCGGCGATGTGTACTACTACAACGACATCAAAGCCAAATGCCCGGGCGATATCGCTGCCCGTAAATTAGGCGACCTGGTGTTCAAAATTCGTTAAAATAAAAATAATGTGCTTCAGCCGGCGTTACCTTAGCCCCGGCTGAAGCCATTTTGTTGAAATTACTAAACGTTCACCTATAATCAATCCAACTGCGAGTCATGCAAACTTTTATTAAATGGACTTGCCTGTGCCTACTGCTGTTCACAACCGGAACCGTTGCGCTAGCACAAGATCCAATAGAAATAGATCCCGATGAAGTCGAAGTAAAAACGGAAGTGAGCGAACCGGAAGACACCGGTGAAGCGCCGTTGGACGACGTGGTGAAGAAAGAAGTGATGATGGAACGCCGTGTACTGGCGTACCAACCCATCCGCGAAAGCGATATCTTCTGGGAAAAACGCGTGTGGCGTATCATCGACGTTCGTGAAAAAATGAACCTTCCTTTCGCATACCCGGAAGCGCCATTTTTCAAAATTCTCTCTGATGCCGCGTCTAAAGGCGAAATGCCGGTTTATTCGGTTGACGACGACAAGTTTACCAAACGCTTGAGCACCGACGACGTACTTTCCATGTTGTCCAAAACCGACACCATCGTCACTTTCGACCCTGAAACGTATGAGGAGAAAGTGCAGATTGTGCGGAACGACATCAACTGGGCCGACGTGAAACGTTTCCGGGTAAAAGAAATCTGGTTCTTCGACAAGGAGACTTCCACGATGCAGGTTCGTATTCTCGGTATCGCTCCGCTGATCGACGTAAAAGACAGCGAAGGCAACTTCCGCTACGAAAAAGCCATGTTCTGGGTGTACTATCCCCAGGCCCGCGAACTTTTTGCCCGCAGCCGCGTATTTACCATGGGTGGCAATACCAACGCAACGATCTCTTGGGAAGACCTCTTCGAAATGCGTCACTTCGCCAGTTTTATTATTAAAGAATCGAACGTGTACGACCGGCGTATTGAAGACTACGCCCGCGGCGTGGATGCGCTATGGGAATCGGACAAGATTAAAAACAATATCTTCAATTTCGAGCACGATTTGTGGCAGTATTGAAGTATCCTATCCTGATAAAAACAGAAGGGGATAAAATCCGGCGGCAATTGCCGCCGGTTTTTATCCCCTTCTGTTTTTAGGTACCTTGAAAGAGAACCTCGTGTAACAAAGGCTAACGGAAAATCACCTCCGTGGCGCCGTACCCATATTTAGCGTGGTATTCATTTTTAAATTTGGACACCGCCGGATGATGACGCAGGCGCTCCGCAATAGCTTCTTTCAACTTTCCCTCCCCTACGCCGTGAATAATAAATACGCTTGGCACGCCCAGCCGGATCGCTTTCTCCAAAAACCGTTGGAAATGCTGAAGCTGGATCCGTACAATTTCACCGCGATCAAGTTTGGCATAACCGTTGGTCAGATTCTGGATATGCAGATCAATCTCGGGGATAAAATGCGCGAACTCGTCCACGTCGAATGCCCGGAAAAACACGGCGTTCGGTTCTTCTACAGCGCGCTGGTCCCGGATGTTTTGGCGGGTATAATCGCGTAAATCGGTATTTTCTTTCGGTTTTTCCGGTTGCTCAAAGGAGTCGAACAGTAAAAACTGGTGCGCCGGCAGATTCAGGATGGGCACCGTGTTCAGGTTATTGAAAAATTGTTTGGGCCGAATTCGCATACGCCGGTTGAGGGGCTCTTCCGGGCCCTCCGTCGTAATGCGCCGGATATCAATATCTACTTCCGGCAGATCGCTCAGATCGTCGTATAACAAATCGCCCAATTCCAGCGCAGTGGTGGCGGCCAATTTTCCTTCCCGTTGGAAAATGATAGATTTCACGGTTGAAAATTCCAGATCGAACAGGAACTCCGCCGGCGTATCATTAATTAGCCAGGCCATATACCGCGAAACGTTTCCGTCGCGACCGGGCATCGGCTCGAATACGAGTTGCACCCCCTTTGGTTTCAGAATCAGGTACTGGCCTTTTATTTCCCGCCGGGGCGGCGGAGTAGGTTTGGGCGTTTGTTTCCCCTGTATGAATTTAGCGCCGGCGGATACCGGTTCTGCATCCGTGTCCCGAACAAGGTCATCTTCAAATGCCGGAATTTCCATATCCGGGTCGTTGTTCAACCGCACCTGAAGCATACCGTCATCCAACTGCGCCGTGATGACGCCGCTTTCTCCGGTGTAGCGGAGGCGAACCCGAGTGCCAATGGCGAAAAGCATATCTTAGACGGTGGACGGTGGACGGTGGACGGATCTTATAAAAAGCTATTTTTGTTTTATTTTATATTCAAATTATTGATAAAATTTAAACCCTTTAACCATTAAATTGATTTTCATGAGTCAAGAAGCGTTCAATAAGCTTTGGAAAATGATTGGCCTGCGGTACACCTCCCATCCCTGGCATGGGATACCGGTAGGTCCCGATGCCCCAGAGGTTGTTTCCGCCTTTATCGAGGTCATCCCGTCGGATACGGTAAAATACGAGGTAGACAAACTCTCTGGTTTTTTGAAAATCGACCGTCCGCAAAAATTTTCCAACATCGTGCCGGCGCTGTACGGATTTATTCCGCAAACCTACTGTAAAGAACTCGTCGGGCAGTTTTGTATGGAAAAAACGGGCAGAGAACATATCATGGGCGACGACGACCCGCTGGATATTTGCGTGCTCACCGAACGCGAGATCACCCACGGCAATATTCTGGTTAAAGCCCGCCCCATAGGCGGATTGCGGATGATTGACGGCGGCGAAGCCGATGATAAAATTATTGCTGTGTTGGAACAAGACGAAGTGTACAGCCAATGGAAGGACATTCACGAGCTGCCGTCCGCCCTGATCAACCGCCTGCGGCATTATTTTCTTACCTACAAATCCATGCCCGGTACGGAAACCGCCAAACAATGTGAAATAACGCATATTTATGGCCGGGAAGAGGCACATGAAGTCATACGAAGGAGTCAATTAGACTACCAGGAGCATTACGGGGACCTGGAGGCGGCGTTGTCCTTGACGCTGTTTGAAGTATTCAACCTCAGCCAGCGCCAGGGCAAACTATTGCGGGATCTATAACTTGTTCCCTTAGAAGTTGTTTGGATTTAATTCGCGGAATCAAATCCAAATGACTTCTACGCTTCTTCGATTAAAGCCGCCGTTTGGGGCTGGCTGGCAAGGACGCTGTCCAGGGCCTGGCCCAAGTCCCAGAGCAGGTCGTTGATATTTTCAACACCAACAGAAAGGCGGATCATTTTTTCCGTAATGCCTTCCTGAAGTTTTTCGGTTTCGTTCAGCCCGGCATGGGTCATGGTATAGGGGTGTTGCACCAGCGACTCGGTGCTTCCCAGGCTCACAGCCAGGTGGATCATTTTCAATTGATTCATCACGGCGAACGCTTCCTCCTCTCCCCCATAAACATCGAAAGAGATCATGGCGCCCGGGCTGGAACACTGCCGTTTATAGACTTGGTATTGATGCCCGTCGTGCTCCGTCAGCAATCCCGGGTAATAGACCCGTTCAACGGCGGGGTGTTGTTGAAGGAAATGAGCGACCTGGATAGCGTTGGCCACCTGCTGCTCCATGCGCACTTTCAACGTTTCCAGGCTGCGCATGAGGAGCCAGCCGGTCCAGGGGCCCGTCATATTCCCCAGGAAGGTCCGCAGTTTTTTCACGCGCTGCATCCGATTTTTAGATCCCAGTACGGCGCCTGCGATCACGTCGCTATGCCCGCCAATGTACTTGGTCGCGCTGTACACCACCAGGTCCGCCCCGTGTTTGAGCGGGTGCTGCCATAGCGGCCCCATATAGGTATTGTCTACGGTAAGGATCACTTCCTTGCCATGAACCGAATGGCCTTCCTTCAGGCGTTTCATCCATTCGAGGTCGATCAGGGTGTTCGTTGGGTTGGCTGGGGTTTCTACGTAAATCATCGCCAACTGATCGCGATTTCCGCTTCCGGCGAGGCATTCTTCAATGCGCTCCAGGCTGTCGGACGGAGAAAAAGCCAGGATATTGATCCCCCACTCCGGCAATACCTCTTCGATAAAATGCTGGGTCCCCCCATAAAGCGGCGTACTGTACAGCAATAGGTCCCCAGGTCTAAGGAACTCGAGCATGACGGTGGTGATGGCCGACATACCGCTTTCAAACACTGCAGCTTCCTCTGCTCCATCCCAAAGGGTAAGGCGGTTTTCCAGGATTTCCAGGTCTGGATTATTCAACCTGCTGTAAATCAATCCCTGAACTTCCCCTTCTTCGGCCTCCTTTAATCCATAAGCCAACTCAAAATATCGCTTCCCCTGCTCTGCCGAGCTAAAGACAAAAGTGGACGTCTGAAAAATCGGGCATTTGATGGCGCCTTCAGACCATTCGGGATGGTACCCATACGACATCATCAGGCTCTCAGGTTGAAATTGGTGCGGATGCATAGGAATTCTATTTTTTCCTACAAATTTATCTTTCATAGAACAAATTTTTATTAATTAATCGTTTTAAAGAAAACAAATCTACCCAAATAATAATAGCTGAATATTATTCCAAAAACCGCCAAAAAAGACGCCTGTCCTGGAAAAATTTTCTTTTCCAAGTTCGTCAAAATCAGCGGCAGGCAAAATGATATTGGTCAATACAGGGAAAACAAGCGGATCAGGAAAGCGAAAAAAGGTAGGCCGCCCCAAGTAAGGCAGAATAGAACATCCACCACCCCAGAGGGATGAATTGCCCGGGAGAAATGCCTTGCCTCCAGTACAGCCAGATGACCTGAATGGCTTTTTCAAAAAAATAGGCGGCAACGGTAGCCCAGGCGATGCCCTGGATGCCCCACGTTGGCGCCCAGAGGAGGCCAAACAAAACCAGGAGGGCAAGTTCCAGCAGGGAGGTACAGAGCAAGACCCTGTTGGCCTGAACAGCGAGCAATAAAGCCCTGGGAAATACCATCCGGCTAATGACGATCAGGAAAAAAGCGTTCACTACAGGAATTCCTTCCCTGAACTCCGGACTGAACACCCAGGGGTACCACCAGTTGCTGGCGCTCAGCAACACCACAGCGAGCGGAAATATCCAGTGCATCATCCGGAGGCTCCGCCGTTTGATTTCCCTGAGCGCTTCGGGCAAATTTCGGACGGCCAGGGGGATCATCGCGGCGCTGAGCGCTTCGCTGAGCGCGGTAGCCAATGGAAGTTCCCTGGCGCCATACCGGTATACCGCGAACATTTCCGGGTCGCCATGGTATTGCCAATTGACCAGCCATCCGTTAATGGTGGGGATTAAGCCGCCTAGCAGCGCATACAGGATTAACGGCCAGGAGGCAAGGACCCATTCCCGGGTTTCCGCCGGAAGCCATTTCGGGCTAGCCGATTGGTTCAACTCCGCCCATAACCATGCGTGCTTGATCGCTTGCAAACAGATCAAGGCTCCGAAACTATACGGCAATCCGTAGCCTGCCCACACCGGCCCCGCTACGGCTATGGCGGCCCCTCCAAAGGAGAGCACCCCATAAGCCAGGATAGCGCGGGGTTTTTCCTGGAGCAACAGAAAATGCTCCTGCAGAAACGTGGGCAAATTCAAGACCAGATAGACCAAGAAAAGCCAAAAAAGCGGATTTCCGGCATGCCCGGTCAGGGCGGTCAAAATGGGGTTCCGAAAAAAGAAAAGTAGCGCCGCCAAAACGCCGGTAGCGCCCCAAAGGGTCCCATACGCCGAAAACGCGAAGCTTGCCCGTTTTTCCGGATCTACGCGGTGGTAATGGGTCAGAAACCCCTGTACCAACCCCGAGACCCAGAAAAAGCTGAGCGCGTATTGCACAAACATCCACTGTTCATAAATCCCGATCTCGGATGGAGTCAGCGCGCTTTGTGCCAGAAGCACAGACACCAGTAAGGCGCCTGCCTGACGCATCACCTGGAATGCTTGAAAAGCTTCCACTGCGCTCCAGGTCTTTTTCCAGGGCGCCCTCCAGGACCGTTGCACTACAGCGGGCGTACTTCTTCTTTGAAAACAATGCCGAATTCTTCCAACTCCTTCAGTACCGGTTCATACACCTCTTTGGAAACCGGGATTTGCACCCCCCTGGAAGTGATTTTTTCCTCCATGACCAGCCGGACGAAAATTCCCATCGGCAGTCCGACGGTTTGCGCCATGGCCGTATCTTCTGCATGATTGCCTTTGAGCTGCATCGTGGATAGATGGATCATAGGCTTTTGGTTGGCGTCGACATATTCGATCTCGTGGTGCATGATCACCATGTCCTGGTCTTTGGGTTTCAATTGCCACTTTTCCCGGATTAAATGCTCCAGGATAAGGGCGGGCGTGGCATTGGGAAGGCGGATTTTTTTCTTGCGGAACAAGCCCAGCCATTCCAGCTTGTGAAGCACGTCGGACTCAGGCGAAACGCCAAGCATTTGCGCCACCCGGTCCCGCAAAGAACCGCCCTGGTATTTGCCCACGTAGGCGTCCAGCAGTTCGTAAAAACTGATCTCGCCCGAATGCAGGAGCGGAAAGTCCGCGTCGGTTAGACCAATTCGGATAAGGGCATCCCAGGCCTCGCAGAAGCCCGGATGGCGCAGCGTTCCCCGCAGGATATTGGGAATATCGTTGAGCCCGTAACTCTCCCGGTAAAGAAGGGAATCGCGGTTGGCATAGGCCTCGTATTTGCCTACCCCGGGAATATCCACCAAACGGAACTCCTTGAACAGGCGGTGGTAGGGAATATAGCGCAGTTTTCCATCCTGGAGGTATTGCGCCGTACCTTGTCCGGCAAGTACCACGTTGCGGGGATTCCAGGAGATTTTGTAATGCCAGGGGTTGTCGTCGCTCTCCGGCGCTACCAATCCGCCTGTATCGGAACGAAAAGCCTGTATTTTTCCGCCGTCTGCCTTGATTCGGTCGATGATCCGCATGGCAGACATATGGTCGATGCCCGGGTCCAGCCCCATTTCGCCCATGAAAATCAGGCCGCGTTCGCTGGCTTCATCCGCCAGGCTGTACATTTCGCGGGAAACGTAGGAAGCGGTGATCAGATGTTTTTTCAACTTGATGCAATCGTAGGCCACCTCCAGATGGAGGTAAGCCGGGAGCAGGGAAACCACTACATCGGCACGGCCGATCAGCTCCCGCCGGTCGTTGGTTTTGAGCACATCTAGCCACGCAGCGCGTCCGTTCGGGCGGCCGGCGATTTTCGCTTCCGCTTTCAGCGGGTCGGCATCGGCAACGGTGACAAACCAGCCGAGGTCGGAAGCCCGGTCGAGCACGTAGTCAATTAAAGCGCCGGAGGACAACCCCGCGCCAATGATGAGCACATTGTTCATCTTGTTTGTTTAAGTTTGTGGATTCGGGTTAGATTTCAGAAATTTCGGAAAATGGATCAATCCTCGGGAATAACCCATCAGTCGATCAAAATATGCAGGAAAAAACACTAACGATTTCCTTTTTGGTGTACCAAAACCTGGAGGATTTACCCGCCAAAGATAGAGATTTGGCCAAGCGCGCCCAAGATTCCCAGAATTATTCTTACGCGCCGTATTCCAACTTCCGTGTTGGGGCAGCGGTCAGATTGGAAAACGGCCAGGTCATTGGGAATGGAAATCAGGAAAACGCCGCCTACAGCATGTGCGTGTGCGCCGAGCGGACGGCCCTGGCTGCTGCCCAAACCCTGGCGCCGGATCAAGCGGTCCATGCCATCGCGGTCACGGCCAGCCCTTCCCGCCAACTGGTGAGCCCTTGCGGCGCTTGCCGGCAGGTCTTGCACGAAAGGGAGGTCGTTCAAAACCAGCCAATCCGGGTCATCCTACAAGGCGCCGAAGGCCAGTGGCTGGTTTTTGAGTCCGCTCAATTGCTGATCCCTTTCCCTTTCGGCCCGGAAAACCTAAAAGCCTGAGTCCGGGTTTGCCCGGAGAA
>CAUJEY010000131.1 GCA_963169325.1 Bacteroidota bacterium | reverse complement strand
GGTGGTTATTCACGACCGCCTGTCGCCCGACCTGGACTGGGCCACGCTGCGCCCGCTGGCGGCCAGTCATCCGTTTACCTCCTCGCTGAGTGAAAACGGCTTGCTGGAGTTTCGTTTTGAAAATATTTTGCTGCCTGACAGCGCAACGAATCAGGCCGGGAGCCAGGGGTTCGTGAGTTTCCTGGTGCACCTGCGTGCAGGATTGCCGTTAAACACGGTGATCGGCAACACAGCAGACATCTATTTCGATTTGAATCCGCCGATTACCACCAATACGGTGCAGGTACGGCGCTACGACGGTACTTCGGCTCTCGATGCTCCTGCCGAAACAGGCCATTCGATCCGGTTTTACCCCAACCCGTTTTCCGAAAACCTGTATTTTCAATGGAATGATTCCCGGGATGCTTCTCCCGTCCGGTTGGAACTTTGGGACATGACCCAGCGGTTTATTCGGGAAGTACGTTTGCCAGACGGCGAAAGGGGCGCCCTGGAGATACCCGGCCTGGAAAGCGGGCTTTACTTATACCGGATTGTAAGGGTAGGGGATCAGGTGGTGTTGGGTAGCGGGAAATTAGTGCGGTTGTAAGAAGTTTCACTAAAACACTAACCAAATAAACCCCACAATAACCACCAGCATCAAAATAATCATAAACCCTTCACCGCCCCCATCGCTGACGTCCCGGTCCGGACCGGAATCCTGACAAGGGTTAAATTTTTCGCTGTGCTGATCCGGCGTTTGACGCGGGTTATTTTGATGAAAATTGAAACCTGACGAGATGTTACCCATAACGATTAAGTTTAAAGTTTACCTAACGGAAACGGCAGTGTGCGTATTTTTATTCTGTGTAACTGAAATGTTATGGAATGTACTTAGGTGGAAACCATTACCCCGAAAATGTTAAGCAAACTTTAAATCACGTTACAGAATTTGGAAACTCACTGCCTCTATTGCTATTATTGCACCGCTTTTCAACCAGGCACAAGATGAAACACTTTTCTCCAATGATGCATTTTATTATGATGCGTTCCATGTGTGGTTCGACCACGCAAGGTGAGAAAGGTTTGGTTTCCCGATTGAAATAAGTTTTTCAGATATAAAAATCGATTTCGGAAGCCCTTTCGCACCTTGCGTGTGAAAGGGCTTCCGGTTTTTTCAACACTATTTCCTCCCATATTATGTCAACCGTAAAAACATTCCATTCCGCTCAAGTCTTTCCCCTCGAAAACGGTCAAAGTCTGCCGGCGCTCGACATTGCCTACCAAACCTGGGGCCGGCGCGCGGCCGACGACTCCAATGTCGTGTGGGTATGTCACGCCCTTACCGGCAATAGCGACGTGTTCGACTGGTGGGCCGGACTCTTCGGCCCGGGCTGCCTGCTTGATCCCGAGCGGTATTTTATCGTGTGCGCCAACAACCTCGGCTCCTGCTACGGCACTTCGGGGCCGTTGAGCGTCAACCCCGTGTCGGGCAAGCCGTATTTTCACGATTTCCCGGAGGTCACGATCCGCGACATGGCGAACGCCCACGAACTGCTGCGCCAACACCTCGGCATCAAAAACATCCACTTGCTCATCGGCGGCTCGCAGGGCGGGCAACAAGCGCTGGAATGGGCCATCGGAAAACCGGAACTGTCTGAAAATCTGGTGCTGATTGCCACCAATGCGGCACACT
The DNA here is from genome assembly GCA_963169325.1 of Bacteroidota bacterium. Lineage (GTDB taxonomy): Bacteria > Bacteroidota > Bacteroidia > Chitinophagales > Saprospiraceae > M3007. The sequence continues at coordinate 13,811 of CAUJEY010000131.1, read as the reverse complement.
CCCCCTGGGGCATTGCCTTCAATGAAAGTCAGCGCCTGGCTATCGCTACCGACCCAACCTGGCGCGAAAATACCCCCGCTGCCGGCCTGGAAGGTATGAAAACTGCCCGCGGTGTCGCGCTGCTGAGTTATCGCCACTACCACACTTACAGCGTCTCGCAGCAGGCGCCGCACAACGAACTGACCGACAATTTCCCCGCAGCTTCGTATCAGCGTTACCAGGGCGAAAAGCTCGCGCGCCGTTTCAACGCGTTTTCCTATTGGGCCTTGTCCAAAGCCATGGATTCGCATAATGTGGGTCGCGGGCGCGCATCCGTCGCGGCGGCGCTGGCATCCGTCCAGGCCCGGACACTGGTCATATCCCTGTCCAGCGATTTGCTTTTTCCGCCGGCCGAGCAGGAATTCATTGCCCGGCACATTTCTGGCGCCGGATACGTCAGTATTGATTCGTATTACGGGCACGACGGTTTTCTGACCGAGACGGCAACGTTGAACAACGTATTGGATGTTTTTTTAGAAGGACGTCGGAATGAAGATATTCAAATAGAAAAGATGGAATCTGCGGCAACTGATTTTTACCAATATATTAATGCGGCAGTTTTTTCCGCATCAGTCCGTAAAAATAAGTGCCGGCCATTGCCGAGGCGAGAAACAGGATCAATACCGTGTAACCGCTACCGAGCAGAATAAACATCGGCGCCGGGCAAATACCAGCCAGCGCCCAACCCAGTCCGAAAATGAATCCACCGATGATATACCGCGGCCAGGTTTTGTTTTTCGGCGAAATCACAATCTCCTTGCCTTCCACCGATTTCAGGTGAAAACGCCGGATGATCTGAACGATCAAAACGCCGGCTACCACGGCCGTACCGATGATGCCGTACATGTGAAACGACTGAAAATGAAACATTTCAAAAATGCGGAACCAGGATACGGCTTCGGTTTTATACAAGGTAAAGCCGAGCAGGATTCCCACGAAAATATAACGCGACATGCGCATAATGTAAGAGTTTGAAGTTTTAAGTTCGGAGTTTGAAGTTATCTAAAGATCAGCGGGAAGATGAAATAGGTCATCGTCATGCCACCGAGGAAAAAGCCGATAACCGAAACCAGCGAGGGCGCCTCCAGCGCGGAAAGGCCACTGATGGCGTGCCCGGAAGTGCATCCGCCGGCATAACGCGCGCCGAAGCCGACGAGGAAACCGCCGCCGACAATCATCAGCAGGCCGCGCCAGGTAAAAATGGAAGTCCAGCTATACCACTCCGGTACGAGGGGCACCTGGTCACCCTCAAACTGTAACCCCAGTGCCCTCAAACTTTCCAGCGTGGCTGCTGAAACGTGCGCCACGGCGCCATCGGGCGCCGCGAAATAATGTGCGGCCATGTATCCGCCGAATACGGCGCCGAGAGCCACGAGCAGGTTCCATTCCTGGTCGCGCCAGTTAATTTTGAAAAATTCATTCATTTCATCGGCGCCGTCGGCCGCGCACATGACGCGGAAATTTTCCGACATGCCGAAGTTTTTACCAAACCACAACAGCAAAAACATGATGAATGCGATCATAAGTCCTCCAACCCACCAGGGCCAGGGTTGACTGATGAAATCGCGCAGTTGAATAAGCCAATCGGGAACCATATGGGAATGATGAATGATGAATGATGAATTTTTAAGCTGCTGGAAAACAGCGGCTTGGGAATGAATTTGGCTGAATTTGTTTTTACCTTGTCAAAAAAATTTACACCTGTGCATGTAAAACCTCCTCGGCTTCGGCAGCGGAGGCTAAATGGCGCTCCCGCCACCAATCCCACAGCAAGGTATGAAGTTTGTTTACAATTTGGCCAACAGACTCCTGCACCGGGGGAGATAGATGAATCGTCATCGGTTCCAAGTCTACTGCCGAAACGGTGATAAGGTAAATTTTGGGCATTCGCCCGGTAATCTGCAGGGCCTCTATCACATCGCGCAGGCCGATATCATGGGTACTCATGGAGCGCGGAAAATCGGAGGCGAAACGGGGCTCCAGTAACCGGATAGTGCCGCCCGGCTGTCCGTCGATAGTAGCATCTATGAGCACTACCACTTCATATTGTTCGAAATGGCCCATCAGGTGAAACCCTCCCGTGCCGCCGTCCAGGACCTCGGCGCCGGGTGGCAATTTGTATTCGGCTAAGCGTTGTGCCACATGTACGCCCACGCCTTCGTCGCCCATCAGGTAGTTGCCCACACCGAGTACGAGTACGCAGTTTTGATCACAATTTGGAAAGACCATGTTCAGGAGTAGTTTAACTTGCCCTTCAGGCAGATGTTTTTTCATGGTGTGTGTCTTCAAAAACCTCTTCTTCAATAAATTTCCAGCCGCCGGCCATAGAAGACACTTCGCCGCGCCCTTCCACATAATCGTGATAGAAAACCAAGTACACATGTATGATAGCGAACAGGATAAACAGCCACATCGTGATATGGTGTACTTGCCGCAAAATGATGTCGCCGCCAAAGAGATACGGCGCCCAGGCAAACATCCCGGCGATCCAGGACTGGCTCATGGCGGCATACAACCCGAAACCCGTGATGATTTGCACCAGGAACATCAAAAACATCATAAAATAGGTAAAGCCGGCCAGGGCATTGTGTCCCACGGAAAGGTGCTCTTTACCCTTCATCAATAGAATATCAATTTTGAGCACGTGCCACATTTCCTTGAAGTACCTGCGGTTGGTGGGAATGAAGTTTTTCCAATCGGCGTACTTATTCCCCACAAATCCCCAATAAATCCGGAATACAAAATTGAATAGAAAAATATAGGCCGATACGAAGTGAATGAACCGGATCCACCCGAACAAATACCGCTCGTGGGCTTCCCCGCCGAACATCATGGCCGGCGGCTTGCCAATGAAATATCCGGTTACACACAATACGACAATGGCCAGGGCATTCACCCAGTGGTAAATTCGCACTGGTAACTCCCATACAAATACGCGGCGAAGTTTATGTGTGGACATTTTATAAAACTTTTACCCGACTTACCTGTTTGCCCTCCTCGTCGTACAGGTGTACGGCGCAGGCGAGGCAGGGGTCGAAGGAGTGAATGGTGCGCAGGATTTCTAAGGGCTGTTGCTCATCGGCGATCGGTGTGTTCATCAGGGATGATTCATAGGCCGATTGTTTGCCTTCGCCGTCGCGTGGAGAGGCGTTCCAGGTAGTTGGGACGACTAACTGATAGTTGGCTATTTTTTGATCTTCTATGACGATCCAATGGCCGAGTGCTCCGCGCGGGGCTTCGGTATGGCCCACGCCCTGGGCTTTGGCCGGCCATTTTGCCGGGTCGAACTTGTCCATATTTGCCATCCGGGTATCGCCGTTGCGGATATTGCCAATGAGTTTGTCATAAAACTCCAGCCCCCAGTCGGCCACAAGAATCGACTCCAAACCCCTCGCGGCGGTGCGGCCCAGCGTGGAAAACAGGGCGGCGGCCGGCACGTTCAGTTTTTGGAGGGTGCTGTCTACCACGGCTTTGAAATCCTCGCGGCCGCTGGCATAGCCCACCAATACGCGGGCCAGCGGACCCACTTCCATCGCGTGTCCTTTCCAGCGCGGCGTTTTCAGGTAACTGTACTTTTGTGTGGTGTCCAAATGGTCAAACGGCGGTTTCGGCCCGGTGTATTTGATATCGGTTTCGCCTTTCCAGGGGTGCAAACCTTTGGCATCGGCCGGGTATTCGTACCAGGAATGGTCGATAAATTCCTGAATTTCGGCATCACTGCGCATATCCACTTCATGGATTTTGCTCAGGTCTTTGTCAAGAATGGCGCCGGCCGGGAATTTATAGGCCGATGGATCGCGGTATCCGTTGGTGCCCAGGTCGCCATAAGCGAGATAATTGCCTAAACCACCGCCGATAGCGCCCCAATCGAGGTAATATGGCGCGATGGCCAGCAGATCGGGGATATACACCTGGTTGATAAATTCTTTCGCATCCTCCAGCAGCTGGCCTACATAAGCCAGCCGTTCGGCATTGATGGCGCTTACGTCGTCGAGGCCGATGCTGCAAGCCATACCGCCCACTAAGTAGTTCGGGTGCGGGTTTTTGCCGCCGAAGATGGTGTGTACTTTTACAATTTCTTTTTGCCATTCCAGGGCCTCCAGATAGTGGGCTACGGCAATCAAGTTGACCTCGGGCGGGAGTTTGTACGCTGGGTGCCCCCAATAGCCGTTGGCAAAAATGCCGAGTTGGCCACTTTCTACATAGGTGCCGAGGCGTTTTAGAAGGTCTGAAAAATACCCCGGCGAACTTTTCGGCCAGTTGGAAATGCTCTGGGCGATTTCCGAGGTTTTTTTCGGATCGGCTTTCAGGGCGCTTACGATGTCTACCCAGTCCAAGGCGTGCAGGTGGTAGAAGTGTACCACGTGGTCGTGCATATATTGGGTGCAGAACATGATATTGCGCACTAATTCGGCATTGGGCGGAATGGTGATATCCAGCGCGTCTTCCACCGACCGGACGGATGCCAGCGAGTGTACCGTGGTGCATACGCCACAAACGCGGCCTACGAATGCCCAGGCGTCGCGCGGGTCGCGGCCGCGCAATATTTTTTCGATTCCCCGCACCATGGTGCCGGAAGAAAAAGCATCGGTTATTTTCCCGTTCTGAATATCGGCTTCTACCCGGAGGTGGCCTTCAATGCGGGTGATTGGATCGACAACAATACGTTGGCTCATAATTTTTGATGTTTTCATGCTGTGCTGTGATGTGCTGTACTGTGGGGCGAATTTTTAATTCGCCTGCACTACGGGCGAACTAAAAATTCGCCCCACATCACAACATGCAATTAAAGTTCTTTTTCAGATTCTTTGCCTTCGGAAACGAGATTATCAATCAGCCGGGATTTGCGGACGTTGGTCATCACTGCATGGGCGGCAATACCCACACCTGTGGCAATAGCAGCTGCCGTACCGATTTTATCCGCATCGGATTCGATTCCGAAGCCCGGAAACGGCTGGGCGCGCAGGTAGAGTCCGCCGGCATCCCAGTAGCCCTCTTCGGAGCAGCCGAAGCAGCCGTGGCCCGACTGGATGGGGAAACTGGTGCCGTTGTTCCACTTCATCACGCCGCAGGCGTTGTAGGTGAGCGGACCTTTACAGCCGACTTTGTACAGGCAGTAGCCTTTTTTCGCGTTTTCGTCGTCAAAACGTTCCACAAACAAGCCGGCGTCGTAAAATGGGCGGCGGTAGCAGGTATCGTGTACGCGTTTGGAATAGAAGGCTTTGGGCCGCCCGACACCGTCGAGTTCGGGGATAGTGCCGAACGTAATCAGGTGTACCAACACACCGGCCATTACCTCGCCGATGGGCGGGCAACCCGGTACTTTGATGACGGTGGTGCCTTTAAGCAGTTTGTGGATCGGGGTGGCGCCGGTGGGGTTGGGCTTGGCCGATTGAACGCAGCCGTTGGAAGCGCAACTGCCCCAGGCGATCACCGCCTTGGCACCGGCCGCCGCTTCTTTGAGGATATCGAACGAAGTGCGGCCGCCGATCATACAATATACGCCCTCCGCTTCGGTAGGCACCGAGCCTTCGATGCAGAGCACGTACTCGCCTTTGTATTTCTCCATAGTATCGCGCATACACTTTTCTGCCTGATGCCCGGAGGCGGCCATCAGGGTTTCGGTGTAGTCGAGCGACAGTTTATCCAGCAGGATATCGGCTACGATGGGGTGGGAAGAGCGGATAAAACTTTCACTGCAACAGGTGCATTCCTGAAAGTGCAGCCAAATCACCGGGATACGGGACTTGGTCTCCAACGCGCGTACCACCTGACCTACGCCGCTGGATTCCAGACCGAGATAAGCAGTGATCGTGGCGCAAAATTTCATGAAGTCGCGCCGGGAATAGCCGCGCTGGCGGAGTTCTTCATAATAGCTGGAACGAGTTGGACGCACTGACATAGGCTAAAATTTTAGAGGAAAAAAAGTCGTTGTAATTTTGCGTTAAAGGTATTTAGCGGAATATGTAACGGTGTCTGAGCAATATCAACATTTAATATGATTTTCGTCATCCGCCCCGGCGTTGGGCCGGCGGAATTTTGAAACTGCAAAAGCATAACCCGTATGCACGAACTTTCTATTATTTACAGTGTCATAGACGCGGCAGAAAATGAACTGCGACAGCGCGAGGATAAGATGGTTATTGAATCGATCGAATTGGAGATCGGCGAATTGGCGGGCGTTGAAATCAGTTCGCTGGAGTTTTTATGGCCGGCCGCTGTAGAGCGCACCGTTTTAGAAACCGCCGAATGTAAAATTACCCGGGTGCCGGGAATGGCTGCGTGTACCACTTGCGGGCATACCTTTGTGGTGCAGCAATATTTCGACCCCTGCCCGCAATGCGGTTCGCATTGGAATCAAATTACAAGCGGGGAGGAATTACGCATCAAATCGCTTACGTTAGTAGAGCGCACCCCGGGCCTTCAGGTCCTGCAAAGCGTACTTACGGAATGACGGAACTGGAAGTCCGTCTTACATTTAAACATGATTTACCCTAAATAAGTACTACAGTTGAATTAGTTTAGATTTTTAATATTTGCAACCGCTTGAAAGCCAAATTGTTGGATCAACTCAAAACTCAAAACTCAAAACTCAAAACTCAAAACTACTTATGTGTACAACCTGTGGTTGCAGCGGCAACGGACATAAACTAACGGCCTTCGCGGCGATGAAAAAACCGGTTTCAACGTTCGGCATCACCTTCGATGCGCCGGGTGTGGTGGTGGAGGAATCGGGTGAAGCGGGTTTTCCATTGGGAAATACGCTCACCGCGCCGGCCCCAACGAAAACGGTGGTGGAGTTGGAGCGTGATATTCTCGATAAAAACAATCGCTTAGCCGAACGGAACCGGGGCTTTTTCGAAGCCCGGAATATCCTGGCACTCAACTTAGTCAGTTCGCCCGGCTCGGGCAAAACCACCCTGCTGGAACGCACGCTGGCCGACCTCGGCGACCGGCAGCGGTTCTATGTCGTGGAGGGCGACCAACAAACAGCGCGCGACGCCGAACGTATTGCAGCCAGTGGCGCACCGGTGGTACAGATCAATACCGGTAAAGGTTGTCACCTGGAAGCCGAAATGGTGCATCAGGCTATTCGCCAGTTGCAACCGGCGGGCGATAGTGTATTATTTATCGAAAATGTGGGCAACCTGGTGTGCCCTTCCTTGTTCGACCTCGGTGAAGCGTACCGCGTGGTCGTGATCAGCGTCACGGAAGGTGAAGATAAACCGCTGAAATACCCGGATATGTTTCGTTCCTCGCAACTTTGTATCATTAATAAAACGGACCTGTTGCCCTACCTGAAATATGATCTGGAGGCGCTTAGAAATTTTGCCCGTCAGGTAAATCCTGCCCTGGAGTTTCTCGAAGTTTCTGCCACCACCGGACAGGGGATGGACACCTGGTACGACTGGCTGGAACAGAAAAGCAAAGAAACTCCAGCGTTTTCCTGAAACCCTCCAACCAGTAACCTTCTAACCAGTAACCTTCTAACCATATAAACGATATGTGCCTGGCTATTCCTGGAAAAATTACAACCATCACCACGGATGCGGACAATCCGTTTCGCAGCGGCAAAGTCAGTTTCGACGGTATTGTCCGCGAAGTTAACCTGAGTATGGTACCCGATGCCGCGGTGGGCGATTACGTGCTGGTGCATGTAGGTACGGCTATCAGCACCGTCGATGAGGCGGAGGCGCAAATCACCTTCAATTACCTGAAACAGATCGGCGAATTGGATGATCTGGATTTACAATAAATTTGACGCATGGAAACGGCTTTCCCTTTACTATTTGCCGCTTTGGTCGGCTTTGCACACGCTTTTGAGGCCGATCACCTGTTGGCGGTGAGTAATATCGTGACCAAACGCAATTCCGTGCTGATGGCCGTCAAAGACGGTATTGCCTGGGGGCTGGGCCATACCTCCACGATCTTTCTGGTCGGTCTGGTCATTATTGTGGGCAAAGTGGCTATAACGGAGCAGACCTTTCATTACTTTGAAGCTGCGGTTGGCGCAATGTTGGTCGCATTGGGCTTGTTTCGCCTGCGGTATTTGTGGAAAACCGGTCAGGCTTTTCACACCCATTTTCATCTCGAAGATCTTGTTTTTTGGAAAAAACGCCCGGCACGGCCCTTGATCATGTCGCCCAGGCCGGTTGCCCGCCCTGTATCGGCGGCGGAAAACCTGATGCTGCGCTACTCCCCGCACACGGAAAGCCATCGCCTGGCGTATGCGGTGGGTTTGGTACACGGATTGGCCGGCAGCGGCGCCCTGGTGCTACTGGTGATGAGCCAGATACCCGGCGCCGGCAGCGCGATGTTGTACCTGTTGGTCTTCGGGGTAGGTTCCATCGGCGGCATGTTGTTGGCCAGCGGCGTGTTCAGTTTGCCATTTTCTAAAAAACTCTCCGCCAATGCACTACTGCAAATCGGATTGACCCTGGTTTCCTCGCTGCTTTGCGTGATTTACGGGGGGTATGTTGTTTTTGAAAATTTGGCGGGGTGAATTTGAAGATTACCCCCCTTCAAATTATTTTTTGTTAATAATATTGAAAATCAGTTTTTTACAAATTAAGTACTTACCTTTGCGGCGGCAAATTGCCACATCAACATTTTCAATTTTTTACAATGTATAATGGAACAGTAAAGTTCTTCAATGAATCCAAAGGATTTGGCTTCGTTGTAGACAACGCCTCCCAGGAGGAAATTTTTGTACACGTCACCGGTTTGATCGACAACATCCGCGAAGGTGATCAAGTTACCTTCAACACGGAACGTGGCAAAAAAGGAATGAACGCAATAGATGTCAAGATCGCCTAAGCGAATCTGATATTTGATTGATAAAATTCTCGGCCTCCGGTGGTTATCCACCGGGGGCTTTTTTTATACGGCTCCAAACCTCCAAACCTCCAAACCTCCAAACCTCCAAACCTCCAAACCTCCAAACTCCCAACCCCCCAAACCCCCAAACCTCCAACCCCCCAACCCCTCAACCCCCCAAACCCTCAAACCTTCCTCCCCACCACCACCTTCTTCCCCTCCAAATCCGTGACCCCAAATAAATACACTTCCCCCCCATCGCCCAACCCCAGTTTTTTCCGCATGGCTTCCGCCGAATCCGGAAAATTGCGCGCGGCGATGTTTGCCTTGCCTCCCGGCACCGTGGCACCCACCGCTTTCCGGTCGTAGCGGACCACTGTTTCTACGGTAAAAGCCCTGCCCGGAACATCCGGGATAAAATCTGCCGAGGTGTATAGGTGCGTGTTGGGGTGCAACTTGAATAAACCGTAGCGCCGGGCAAATGATTTGAAGGCCCCGGCTTTCAGGATGGCCGCGTCGGGTTCGTATAAATAACGGAGTGGAACGGAATATTCTGGCACGGCAGTTTGCTCTTCTGCCCGGGTGAACACGAAGGTTCGGGGTTGTTCGTTGCCCATATTCACGGCGGTAATTGGGATTTCCGAATAATCCTGCCGGCCGGCATCGGCCGCCAAGAGGTACAATACTTCTTTTACCTCGTTGTCGACGGCCACCACCCAGATATTCGTGACTACGTTTAATTGTTCCACGACACTTTGCAAATCGAGCAGCGGCGCCGTTTTCAGCAAAACCAGCGGCGCCCGGGCAAATAGCAAATCAAGAATTTCAGGCACATTGGGCTGACAATCCGCCAGCCGGAATACCCGGCGTTGTTGCTCATCGCGGCGGGCCGGGTCGAGGTAAATCAAATCATAAGTGTCTGGGTGTTCTTTTAAAAAATCTTCCGTTTCGGCGTTTACCACTTGGATATTGCCGGCGCCCAAAATCCCGAAGTTGTAGCGGGCGAGTTCTGCGAGTTCGTGCCTGCGTTCCACGTAAGTCACCTGTTCGAAATGTTGTGCAAAAAAATACGCGTCTACGCCCATACCACCGGTCAGGTCGGCCATCCGGCCGCCGGAAAACAACCCGGCTTTAAAACGCGCCGTTTGCTCCGAAGAGGCTTGCTCTACCGACAGCAGGGGCGGAAAGGCCAGATCGAAGCGGTACCAGCCCGGAATTTTTGTTCGTACTTTGTGCAGGGCCCGGATTTGCGCCACGGCCTGCTGTACAGGCACGCCCGGGTACCGGTGCGCAGCGAGCAGCAAACGGGCCGGATCGTCGTTCAGGTGATCTTGTACAAATTCTATTATTGCTTTTGTTAGCACAGGGCAAACTTAATTGAAGTTTTGAGTTTTGAGTTATGCCGGGTTAAATGTAATTTTCCCGGTATCGTGTAAAACTCAAAACCCAAAACCCAAAACTCAAAACTCGAAAGATTGGCGCTATATTTGCTCCCCTGCGGGAAAAATAACCGTAAAGGGTTAAAAAAATGAAAACATTTTATGTGAAACTAATCGTCGTGCTGATCGCGGCGATACCTTGTCAAGTCTATAGTCAGGACGCAAATCTCCAACAACTGGAAAGTGACATGCGCGCGGCGTCCGGCGCACAGCGCGTGGAAAAACTGATCGCACTCACCGATGCGTATATAAGTGCAGGTGAATATGAGAAAGCCGGGAAGTTTGCAGAAGAAGCAGCCGATTTTGCGCGCCGGATCAATGCCTCCGGCTGGCAGGCAGAAGCGCTCAACCGCGAAGGGAAAGTGCTCGTGGTCACCGGAAAAAAGGGGCTGTTCGGCAAAGACAAGGCGGCGGGGAAATTTCGCCAGAGTATTCAGGTGGCGCGCAGCATGAATCGGCCCAATAAGGCGCTGGTGCTCGACAACCTGATTCAGTTGCGACAAATTGCCGAGCGCAGCGGCAAGACGGGCGAAGTAGCCGATATTGATGCCCAAATTGCCCGCGTACACGATATTGCCGAAACGCTGCCCACTGCACCGGCACCGGTCGTCGACCAACCACTTACGCAGGAGGTTTTCGAAAAAGAAATGCAGGCGTTGAACCAGCAGATCAATTCAAAACTGTCGACTCAGCAGATAAACAGCAAACAACGCCTCGAATACGAACGCCAGTTTGCCGCTATGCAAGCAGAACAGAAGGCTTATAAAGCGCAAATTGACAAAATGAATGAAGAGCAGGCCAAAACCGCGCTGGCCTTCATGCAACAACGGTATCTGATGGACTCGCTGAAAAACGAAGCGAATCTCAATGCGCTCAATGTAGAGAATGCCGAACTGGCGCTTCGGGAGTCCGAAAGCAAACGTAATTTCTACCTGGCGGCTTTTGTAGCGATGATGTTGTTAGCCGGCGGAGCGGTGTACAGTTTTATACGCGCCCGGCAGAGCGCCAGGATTTTATCGGAAAAAAACAAAATTATTCGCGCCGAGCAGGAACGTTCCGAAAACCTGCTGCTCAATATTTTACCCGCCCTGGTGGCGGAAGAATTGAAAAAACAGGGCAAAACCAGTGCACGGTACTTCGAAGATGTAAGCGTGTTGTTCGCCGATTTTGTCGGGTTCAGTATGATTGCCGAAACACTCACGCCGCAACAACTCGTCAGCGAACTGGACACCTGTTTTCAGGCATTCGACCAAATCATCGCCAAATACAACCTGGAAAAGATAAAAACAATCGGCGATGCCTACATGGTGGCCGGCGGCCTGCCCAACGGCGGCGGCAGCCAACTGCGCGACATGGTGAATGCCGCCATGGAAATGCAAAAATGGCTCTCCGAATGGAACGTTGATCGCCTGCGCCTGAAACAGCCTCCCTTCGAAGCCCGTATCGGAATTCACCGCGGCCCGGTGGTAGCCGGAGTGGTGGGCTCCAAAAAATTTGCTTTTGATATCTGGGGCGACACGGTGAACATCGCCTCCCGTATCGAAGCCGCCGGCGAGGGGGGAAAAATCAACATTTCGGGAGAGGTCTTCAAAGTGGTCGGCGAATACTTTCCCTGCCATTACCGGGGTAAAATAGCCGCCAAAAACAAAGGAGAAATCGATATGTATTATGTCGGAAATTAGTTTGTTTTCTAAGGATTCTCTAAGGCTTATTTAAGCCCATTCTAAGTCAGGTCATTTCAGGTAGGGATACCTTTGTAATGCATTACAATCAGAGAGCAGTTTAGAAATATAACGACCAGCGGCTTGCTTTGGTCAACGCATTAAACCGAGCCGCTGGTTTTTATTTTTAACCGCTTCATTTAGTTCAAAGATTATCCCTGTCTCATGCAAAAACATGTACTCCTGACGCTGGTTTCCAGCGCGTTCCTCCTCATTTTTTCCCAAACCACTTTTGCGCAAGGTTGCGTAGCCATTCGCCAAATGGGCTGCGGCGGTAGCACGGCCGGCTCATCACTGCTGACCAAGGGCCAATGGCAGGCAAGCGCCAACTATCGCTATTTCCGTTCTTACAAACATTTCAGAGGCGCCCATGAAGAAAAAGAACGGGTGGAATTGGGTACTGAAGTGATCAATAAAACACATTCACTCGATTTGGGCCTTTCATACAGCCTCTCCAACCGGTTCAGCGTGTCAGCGACGTTGCCGGTTATATCCAACGACCGATCTTCGCTGTACGAACACTATGGAAACTCCACCACAGCCAACCCGGAACAAAAACGGTTCCACACCGGATCCTTCGGCATCGGCGATTTGCGGCTCTCCGGCACTTATTGGCTATTAAACCCGGAAAAACACGTGAAAAGTAACGTTGCCGTTGGGCTTGGTGTGAAATTGCCGACCGGTAACGAAAACGTAAACGACGTATTCCACAAACGTAAAGCCACCGACGGACTGGATTCCGCCTTTACCCGGCCTGTCGACCAGTCGATCCAACTGGGCGATGGCGGCGTAGGGGTCAGCCTCGAAGTGCAGGCTTTTACCAGCCTTTCGGAACGCGCTTTGTTGTATTTCAGCGGGTTTTATATGTCCAACCCGCGCAACACCAATAACACCCTGACCCGCGGCGGTACGGTACCCACGGGCGAGCCGCTTACCGCTTACCATTCGGTTGCCGATCAGTTGGCCGGCCGTTTAGGCGTCAATTATGTTTTATGGCCGGCCAAAGGACTTGCTGTAAATGCCGGCGGCCGCCTGGAAGGTATTCCGTCAAAAGACTTGATCGGCGACAGCGAAGGTTTCCGCCGTCCGGGTTACGTCGTGTCTGCAGAGCCAGGCCTTTCGTTCCAGCGCCGCAATACGTTCATCACGCTCAACGTGCCGGTAGCCTTGTACCGCAACCGCGTCAAAAGTTTCTATGATCTGGCTGATCCCACCGGCCAACGCCACGGCGATGCCGCTTTTGCCGACTATTCCATCAATATCGGACTGACCTTGCGCTTTGGCGGACACAAAATGGAGACGCCTGCCACCCCAATGTGGAAAGATGCCAAGGAATAAGGCTTACTAATTTGCCTTCTTTTTCATTTCGTCCAACACTTCTAAATTTTGGGCCGAAAACAGTGGTGCAAAGGATTTTTACGAATGACTTTAAATAGAGGCCCGATTTAGATGCCCTCGGAGGAGGATGGGAGTACGGAAAACACGGACTCGCCTTCGGCGCGTACACGGATTTCCACGGATTTTCGTTGCGTTAGTTTAGAGGCCCGATGTAGATGCCGACGTAGGAGGATGGGAGCACGGAAAACACGGGCTCGCCTTCGGCGCGTGCACGGATTTCCACGGATTTTCCTCGCGTTGAATTTAGATGCCCTCGGAGGAGGATGGGAGCACGGAAAACACGGACTCGCCTTCGGCGCGTACACGGATTTCCACGGATTTTCCTCGCGTTGAATTTAGATGCCCTCGGAGGAGGATGGGAGCACGGAAAACACGGACTCGCCTTCGGCGCGTGTAC
>CAUJEY010000130.1 GCA_963169325.1 Bacteroidota bacterium | reverse complement strand
TTTAATGGTAAGGTTATCGCTGGTTTCGATGCGTACATCGGCTTCCGGGACCCCGCGCACCAGAATGGAAACGGGGTTGTCGAAGCCACAGTAAAACACATTCATTTTGTCAAGCGCGATCACGCAGGCCGGTTCTTCGGGGTGGAAAGTAAAAGCGAGCAGGACTGTCATGGTCGAGCCAAGGAGCATGCCGGGAATAAAAGCGCGCATGGGTGAGATTTTTTTTACTAATGAAAAGACATTCTGCCTAATTTAACGATTTTTACCACCAAAATCAGGTGGAGGAAGGGATAAAATATTTTTTTGAAACAGGTTAACCTGATCTCAAAATCCCTTTACCCCTTCGCCCAGGCTTCGCATTATTCCGTGAATCGTGGGTTTGTCATCGGGAGCGTAGCGAAGGAACCGGGGCGCAGCCCCGAAAGATAGAGGCGATATTTGATTTCTATTTATGGGGCTGCGCCCCGGTTCCTTCGCTACGCTCCCGATGACAAACTCACGGTATTCAAAATATGTATGGAAGATGCTTGGGGGTTGCGGGATTTTGAGATTAGGCCTAGCGAATAAGGATATAAAGAACAAAAATTCGAGGCTGGACTAAACGGCTTTTGGGCGTTGAGCAGGTTTTAGATATGATACCTGACGGCGTGAAGGGGTTAATTGAATTGTGGTAATGCTCGGTTTGTAAAAAAAGTTATAATGTTAATCTCACCATGAGTTTCATTCCTACAGAATGACATTGTGGGGAGGTTTGATATTGTAATTTTTAAAGCAAAAATCACTGTACACTATCTAAAGATATTAATAACTGTGGTAAAAACAATTTTTGAAAGGATATGGCTAGCGCTATTCGCGCACTCTTCTTTTTGGCGACTAAACCAATACTTATTGAATTTGACTCAAAAGAGCCTTGGTATTAATAACTATAAATCTGAAAAAATAAGCGGAGAGATTTTTTGGATTAATTACGTTTTAAAAAATTACCAACCAGATGTTATTTTTGATATTGGCGCTCACAAGGGAGATTATACAAAATTGTTTCGTGATGCCGGCTTCAAGGGAACTATATATTTGTTTGAACCGCACCCTAAAACATATTCAGTCTTAACACATCAGATAAGGGCAACGGAGTTTGATAAAATATTTAATCTTGGTTTTTCAGAAACGAGAGGTAATACTTTAATTTTTGATTATTCCGGAGAATCTCCGGAATCTGGATCACCGCATGCCTCGCTTTTTTCTCAAGTCATAACAGATTTGCACGGATCAAGTAATGTAACTGAAGTAAAAGTGCAATTACGTACATTGGATGATTTTGCAGAGGAACATAAAATTGAACGAATTTCGCTTCTGAAAATTGATACCGAAGGTAACGAATTTCCAATATTGAAAGGATCTAGGCGGCTTTTGGAAGAAGGTAGGATTGATTTAATACAATTTGAATTTGGTGAAATGAACGTTGTTAGTCGGTATTTTTTTAAAGATTTTTTCGATTTACTAAATCCGAATTATTGTATATATCGATTATTGCCCTCAGGACTTTTGCCTATTACAAAATATAATGCTCGGCACCATGAAATATTTATATATCAAAATATAGTTTGTGTTCATCGCCAATTGAAGTAATAAAAGATAATTTTATATCTTCGAAATACATCTTAAAATCTATGTTGGTTTTTTTGATGCCCAACCATAATTTTAAAAAATTACTTATTTTGCGAATTGGTATCCTATTCGCCACTCTTCTTTTGTCCAGTTTTTCTATTTGCCAAACTCCTTCTTTTATACATTTTAATGTTAAAAGTGGGCTTCCAAGTAATCTCGTTCATTGTGGAATACAAGACTCAAAGGGCTATTTGTGGTTTGCCACTGATAAGGGACTCTCTTTTTATAATGGAAAAAAATTTCAAAACTATGATATGACTCACGGGCTTCCAGACCCAGAAGTAATTAATCTCATGGAAGACGTTGAAAAAAGAATTTGGATATCTTGTTTTAGAAAAAGATTGTGTTATGTGAATAAAAGAAAAATATACACAGAAAAGGAGGATTTTAATTTAAGGAATATATCTCTTGAGGCTGGTATTTGTAATTTTTTTGAAGATATTGATAGTAGTATATGGATAAGTAAGACAGACACTGAATTATATAGATTCAAAAATAAAAATGTCGTTTCAGTAAATTTGCCTAGTAGTATAGTTCAAGTACAACGAATAGATAGTGCATTACTTGCATTAGGCAGTGGTTATATTTTTGAGATTAAAGAAAGTGGAGGAAATGTAGAGTTGTTTGATATGGTTAGAGAGTTTGGACAAATACCAACATATAGCGGAGTAAGCGTTTCTAAAAATAAAGTTTTATTTTCTTTTTTTAATGGTTTATTGCTGCTTGAATATAAAAACAAGTCAATTAATCTGATTTCCAATATCCCAAAACCGATTGGCCGTGTCTTTACCGACCGCCAAGGCCGCTTCTGGGTCTGCTCCCCCGCCATAGGCGCCATTTGTTTTGACAACAATAAACAAGACTTATCCAATCCCAAGTTATACCTCGCAGGAAAAAAAACCATCTACATGTTCGAAGATCACCAGGGCACCTTCTGGTTTTGCACCATGGACGATGGCATATACGCCCTACCTCAGGAAACGCCGGTCAATTACAGTATAGCGGATGGTTTTCCCTCCAACAATATTATGTCGGTCTCCAGGGATCATTCGGGCAATATACTATGTGGCGACGATGAAGGCAATTTGAATGTTATCGGCCCTAAAAATATAGAGCCAATTCGTTATAATTCGATAGATGGTTACAATCGTATTTTAAACGTTCTGCCGGATAAACAACATGGAAAATGGGTCGTAACGGACGAGGGACTTTACTATGATTCCCAAGAGGGCAGGAAAAAGATCGATATTAAATCTGCCAGCCCGAAAGTGATTTTACCACAGGGTGATAATATCTGGGTGGGTACTTCGGCGTATTTGTACCTGGTTTCCACGAAAACATTGGATACCTTTCCGGCCATTCTGGCCAAACGAATCACCGCGCTCGGGTTGGATTCGGAACAAAACGTATGGGCCGGCGGTATCGAAGGCGTCTATTGTTCCATTGACTCTTTTCACAAAAATTGGGGAGATGAATTTCCGGCTTTGCGCAGTCGTATCGTATCTATTCAAGGTGGCAAAGCCGGGGAAATTTGGGTAGTAACGCCGGAAAACGGTTTACTGAAAGGCACTGTTGCGGGTGGGAAAATGACACAACTGCTGGAGGTGAACGACGTATTGCGGCAACCCATTGTGAATATTCAATCCGTGTTTAAAGATGAAAACGAGCGTTTGTGGCTGGCCACTAATAGCGGTATATATAGCGTAAATCCCCAAAACTGGAACGTTGAACATTTTAACCATTACGACGGGCTGGCCAATAGCGATGTCCGGTCTGTATTCGTGTATAAAGATACTCTTTGGGCCGGTACGGCTTCGGGCGTCACCCGCGTCCTGCTAAACCGCTCGCCCGTGACAGGCGATTTTCCCACATATATCACCGCCGTTCACTATCAGCGCCAAAAATCCATTCACGAAATTCAAATTCAGGACTCTATTCCGCCCGACCAGGAAATTATCCTGCCGCCCGACGCTTCCCTGGTGGAGATCGAATTTACCGGCCTCGATTATCGCAGCCGGGGAAACCTGACCTACGAATGCCAGATCAAAGAAGTACTGCTTCCTTTTATCTGGTGGACCACCGATAACCTGTCGACCTGGTTCTGGAGCAAATTTGAGGGCAAAACAGATACCAGCCTGGTGTATCGCGCCAACCTGAACTTTGGGGTGAGTTGGCCGGCGGCCCGGTATAACATTAAAGTGACGACACTCACCGCGGGTAAAGTGCGCAGTTATTATCCCGACAAGCACACCTTCATCATGCGCCCGCAATGGTACGCCACGCTGTGGTCGTATATCCTGGTATGGGGGATGATCGGCTCCGTTCTCTACCGCATCTATCAAACACGGGTGCAATTGGGCGAAATGACCATTGCCGTGGCCAAATCGCGGCTTTTTGCGCTTCAGTCGCAGATCAACCCACATTTCGTGGGAAATGCCATCAACGCCATCCAGCGTTTTTTCTATCCGCCCGACCCTGAAAAAGCGAGTATTTACTCCGCTACGCTCACCCGTATGCTGCGCCAAAGCCTGTATTTTTCAGAAAAAACGTTCGTTTCGTTCCGGGAAGAAATCGAATTTGACCGGGATTATCTGGAATTGACCCGCTTTCGACTTGGAAAAGAAAAGTTTCATTATACATTTGCAGGCGTTGAAGCGATACATGAAGACATGCCTTTCCCGGCCTTGTTCCTGCAACCTATCCTGGAAAATGCGGCAATCCACGGGTTTTCCCGCTCGGGCGTTTCGTTCATCGAAATTGCGTTTCACCAGCAAAACGGGCGTTTGTTCTGTATCATTGCCGATAACGGCCCCGGCATAACACCATCTACTCCCGCTGAACAGCACAAGTCGGGTAGCGAAAAACGGCGTTCGAAGGGCAACGAAATGCTCTGGAACAAAGTGGAAACCCTGAATCAACTGTACGACCTGGATCTGACTTTTACAATTCGAAACGCCTCCCCAACGGACCATAATCCCGTCGGAACACGTGTTATTGTTTCCTACAATACAGAAAAAGCAATAAAGGCGCAAACCCGCCAGACAACCCTGAAGTAAAGAATCGCTTGTTTTAATCCACCTACCTGGTACCTGGTAATCAAATCACGCATGAAACGAATCAACGCCATCATCATTGACGACGAAGCCGGCGCCGTACATACGCTGAGCGGTATGCTTGCCGAGTTTTGCCCGATGGTTCATATCCTTTCCATCGCCGACAATATCGAACAAGGCATCCGGGCCGTCCGGCAGTACCGGCCGGAGCTGGTTTTTCTCGATATCGAGATGCCGCCCCAAGGCACAGGCTTCGATTTTTTGCGGCAAACGGAAGATTGCGATTTTGGCGTCATTTTTACCACCGCCCATGCCCACTACGCCATCCAGGCCATCAACAACGTCCAGCCGATTGCTTACCTGGTGAAACCGATCCGCGTATCCGAGTTGATACAGGCCATTCACACGGCCACGGTGCGCGCCGGAAAACCCGCGGCTGCTGCTGTGCCCGCCGACCCTGCCTACCGAGGCATCGTACTCGGCGATGCGCGCAAGGGAAGCCTTGTCATCCGCCACGCCGACATTCTGTACTGCCAGGCCGACGGCTCTTGCACCGTTTTTTTTATCAGCCGCGACGGCGGCGCCATAGAGCGGCAGTCGGTGTACCGCACCCTCAAAGAAGTGGAATCCGAACTGCCCGCCGATACGTTCTACCGCACCCACCACAGTTTTTTAGTCAACATGGCCCATATACAACGGTATGAGCGCCAAGGCCGCACCGGGGTGTTGTACCTGCCCCGCGATACCCGGGTGGAAGTATCGAAACATAAAATGGACGAGTTTATCAAAACGTTCCATGAGTTTTTGCGGGGCGGGGCGGGTAAGTGATCTTGTATCTTTCCGAAGCCCCTGCATGGACCCCGGTCTTTCAAATACCCTTATTAAAAGACATCTCGCCCATATCATCCATCGTTGGGCCCTCGTAGTTCCCTCAAATGTATATTGTATTACCTTTCAGGCAAAAAATTTTGTTTTCCAATGAAGCCACTACATCATTTTGCCTTTTTCCTTGGCGCAGTCCTGCTCCTCGCCTTCAGCGCCTGCAACACGGCGCCCGACAAAACACCCGCGCAGCAAACGCCTGCCGATACCTCGGGCATCGCCGCTAAAAAATGGTGGAAAGAAGCCGTGGTGTATCAAATCTATCCGCGCAGTTTTAAAGACAGCGACGGCGATGGCGTCGGCGACCTGAAAGGCATTATTTCCAAATTGGATTATGTCAAAAGCCTGGGTATCGATATGGTATGGCTCAACCCCGTGTATGCCTCGCCGAATAAAGACAACGGTTACGATATTTCGGACTATCAAAACATCATGAAGGAGTTTGGTGCCATGGCCGATTTTGACGCCTTGCTCCAGGGTTTTCACGACCGGGATATCAAGGTTTTTATGGATTTGGTGGTCAACCATTGCAGCGAAGAACATGCCTGGTTCAAGTCGGCCCGCAGTTCCCGCAACAGTCCCTACTATAATTATTTTCACTGGTGGCCCGCGGAGAAAGGCAAGCCGCCTTATCGCTGGAGTATTTTTGATGAAAAAGGCGATGCCTGGGAGTATAACAAAGCGACGGATTCTTATTATCTGCACTATTTCGCCGATGCCCAGCCCGATTTGAATTGGGAAAACCCTGCCCTGCGCCAGGAGATTTATAAAATGATGCGCTTTTGGCTCGACAAAGGCATCGATGGTTTCCGCCTGGATGCGATCGCTTTTTGTTCCAAGGATACGACCTGGTCGCCCTTGCCCGCGGCGTATGACGGCAATTGGGGCATGTACTACGCCAGCGGACCGTATTTGCACGATTATATGCAGGAAATGAACCGCGAAGTATTCAGTAAATACGATATCGCGACCGTTGCGGAAGCCATGGGCGATGTGGAACGCGTGATGAAATTTGTGGACCCCGCGCGCAAGGAGTTGGATATGGCGTACTATTTTGAAGCGATAGACTTCGGTTATTTGCCCAAAGAGTATAAAATGCCCGACCCCAAGGGGTATGATTTTGTAGCATGGAAGAAAATATATGCCAAATGGACCGATGCTTTTGCCCAAAAAGGCTGGGGCACGATGTATCTCGCCAATCACGACCAGCCGCGGATGCTCACCCGTTGGGGCAACGACAGTCCGGCAGTCCGGGACGTATCGTCTAAAATGCTCACGACGTTTATTCTAAGTATGCGGGGCACGCCTTTTTACTATTTCGGCGATGAAATTGGGATGACCAATATCAAATTCGACAAAGTAGACGACTATAACGATATTGAATTATTGACCAATTATGCCCAGGTAAAAGCAAAGGGCGGGGACCTGAAACGTTTTCTGGAAGGCATGAAAATCTCTTCCCGCGACAACGGGCGTACCCCCATGCAATGGGACGATACCCCCAATGCCGGTTTTTCCACCGGCAAACCCTGGCTCAAAGTGAATCCGAACTATGCCGCGGTGAATGTATCCAGTCAGGAGGCCGACCCGAATTCTATCCTGAATTATTTCCGGGCCATGGCGCAATTGCGCAAAAAAGAACCGGTGTTGATTTACGGGGATTGGCAACTGGTGGATGCCGACAACCCCGACGTATTTGCCTATACCAGGACGTTGAACAATAAAAAACTATTGGTTCTGCTGAATTTTAAAGCGGTGGATGCCACGGCAAATACCGGCCTGGATTTGAGCAAAGCGAAGGTCCTGATTGGGAATTATCCGGCCCCATCGGTGAGCGGGAAATTAAAACCTTACGAGGCGGTTATTTTGGAACTACCCTGAGAAAGGAAAACAAATGCAATGTTCGGCACCCAGCACAACCAGGCCACCACCTGATATGCCCGGACAAAATCGCCGGTCGCCATAATCAGAAAGGGCATCCAGAGCCGCAGCGTCACGGCGGCGAAACAGGCGGCATAACTGAACCGCATCATTTTTTGGTGCCGTTCCACGTCGGCCGCTCTCGCGTACCGGTATGCCTGCAGGGTGGTAAAAAACCAGATGATGCCCAGGCTCATAAACCCAGCGGAGGAGACGACCCCGCCGGTTGCGTAAACGCCGATATAAATTCCGGATAATGCACTGATGAGCGCGGCGGCTACATAGACTTTGCCGATCCGCCGGTGTAGTTTTAGGTTTTTATCCCGCAGTTTTTTGCTGAACTGCACCCAGCCGGTCAGCAAGGTTATTCCGCCAAAAAAAATGTGACTGTAGAAGCCGGCATTCCAGACGGGATTGGCCAGCAGGGTGCTGCTCTTGGTGCTCAGCAGGCCGGCACTCATGTCGACCAAAAAATACAGGGCCGGGTAGAGCCCGATCACGATGCTCAAAACGGCCAGTACGATCCAGGCCGTTTTTTGAAGAGGGGGTGAAAGTGTCATATCCGGTTTGAAGTATGTGATATCGGGTCGCCAAGATAAGCGCATTCTTAAAACCGTAAACGCACCCCGGGGCAGTTAATTAAAAAAGGCGACCCGGGTATATCGACCCGGGCCGCCGAAGCAGAGCGTTGATTCAGGTTTTGTTAAAACAGGCGATTTATTACTTTCTTCTATTTCCCGTGCTGCACCAGGAATTTTTCAGATAAAATTTTAGTGGTAGCGGTGCGAAGAATGGCATAGTAGAAGCCATTTGGCAGGTCTGCGGTCGGAATTTGTATTTCCGGTTCGGCAGTGCGGATCACTTTATGTACTTGTCCCAGTTCATTGATCAGCAGTAGTTCCATTTCTTCGGGGATGCCAGTCCGGTCTGTTGTCGGAACCTCGGTGTTTGACAGGCGGATATTCAGAACATCGTTGGCGGGATTAGGGAAAACGCCAACCATGGGCAACCCACCACAATTTTGCCGGTGTTCATGTTGTCCGGTAATATAAGGCGAGCCACAGCTATTACTGGCTAATAATTTATAGGTAATCATGTAAGGCTGGTTGGTCGGCGAATAAATGATCATACCATTTCCTCCCGGTGCATTTCCGGGACCCTGGTAAAATGGCACGCCATTGATGGAGATAGACCAGGTATATGTCAGGGTTGGGTCGTAGTTGGTGATGACCAGTTTATCAAAACAAGGAAAAGAAGACGCGGATACCATTGGTATAGCCGGCGTTTTATTGACGGTAACTTTGGCCAACAGATCGTTGTCAAAGCAAGAGTTTGGGTTATTGTAATGCGCCTTGATCCAACCTTGTTCCGGCAGGTTAATACTGCCGGGGGTGCCGGTTACCGTGATTATATTGCCCGTGTTGTTCACGATACTGATATTGGGGCTTACCTCCCAACTGATTCCTGTCGGAACTCCCCACACCGACAGGGCCTCGCCTGCGAAAAATTGTACTTCCGTATTTTGCCCACTGCAAATCGTGTTCGTGCTCAGGGTTATTTTGGGCACTTTTTGATATACTTCCACCGAACGTACGACCATCGTCGACGGGCAGCAGGGCGTGGTATTGGATGGGTTGCCGTTGTTGCCAACCGCACATGCCCCGCCCCAACCCTTGGCCAGGTTTATGATGATGTCATGCCATTTCTCTCCGGTAGGAAATACCCTGGATTCCAGAATCTGAGCGCCTGGCGTTTTGGGGATATCCGCATAATTCAGTCCCTGGTGTGTAATGGGGTCATAGTACCGGAAAAATGTACGTTTTATTTCACCGTCGAAAATGTAATCGACGCGGTATGGCGTCCATTCCAGCGTGTATTCATGGAAATCTTCGCTCAAATCTACATCCGTGGTGAAGAAGCCGTTACAAAAATCATTAATAGACATACTGCCACTGCCTAAAGCGCGATGCATGTTCGTCATTACCTCGTGTTGACAGTCGGTATTCATTTCCAGCAGATCCATTTCTTCTCCCCATCCGTGCAGCCACAAGGCCGGCCAAAGTGCCTGACCTGCCGGCATTTTGGCGAGAAAAACAAATTTGCCATACTTAAAACAACCGCTTGGATGGTCAAGGCCCGGTTGATCCTTGTTGTTAAATACCATGCCGGAGGTGTAATCTCTGTCAAATTGCGAGTCAGTACTAAATGGGAGGTTCGGGTAAGGGGTATTGGGCTCATTTAAAATTTGCAAGTTGAGCCCGTCCGTGTCGTACATGCCGTCATTTACTACATTAACATTATCATCCAAATACAATTGTTGTTCATTGGGATGATGCAGGAGGTCCCAAGGTTCAGCGTACGGATACTTAGTCAGCCAAAATTGCGTGTTCAGCGTATTCCCCTCGAAATAGTCTGAAAAGACCAGCGCATATTGCCCGAATTCTTCATACCAGTCGCTGCCGATACATTGCCCGCCCACGCAAAAGGGCGTGGCGACAACCTGGCAATAAGGGATGCTGCATGGCGTATTGGGCGGGCATTGCGCCTGAACAGGGATGCTGCATACCAGTGCCTGAAGGATGGTAAGCAGGGTGATCAAAAACAGGTGTTTCTTCGTCATACTGAAAAAATTTAGGTGGTTATAAAATATCTTGATGCACGTGAAGCCTGCCGGAGCAGTTGTGTTTTTATTATAAAGGTTTGTAAATTAGCAATAACAGGGAGCCCTGGCGTGAAGCACTGTGTTTCGCCGGACAACCCGGAGTTGCCCGGCGAAAACAATGCCTGTACCAAGTAAGGTGTATGCAGTATTGTGAATTTGGAGGTCTATTCCAGGCCTACCGCGCTTTAACCACTTTATGCGTCCGGCTTACGCCGTCACTTTCCATACGCAGCAGGTAAAAACCGGGAGGCAGCCCGGCAGTGGGCAGGTTATATTCCTGACTGGCAGGAAATTGTTGGTCGAACACCCGGGTGCCGTTCAGGTTGAAGAGCTGGAAGCGGACAGGTTCGGGCGCCGGTTTGGAAGTGCGCACCAGGATATCGGCGTCAAAAGGATTTTGGATCGATACGGGAGTGGTTTCCGCCTGGACGGGGGCAAGGTGGTTGCCACCTGGTGGCAGGGGGGGCGGTGGCGGCGATAATTTCCAGATCGAATAAGAATACAATTCCGGATCCTGGTGGGGTTGAACACAAAACTGCTCAAGGTCACTAAACGCAAGATCAAACCAATTCATCGATCCCTCTTTTATTCGGGCCATTCGCCCTTTTGCACAAGCTTCCACATCGTCATCATTTTCATGAATGTATGCCACTAATGGCTGTTCCTTTTCGGATGATTGGCCTATTGTAACAGGCAGGGTTGGTTGCGAGTCGCATCCAGTCTCGGTGCCCTCTCCCACCAGATTCCAATTAATCTCAAAGGTGCTGATCAAATTATCTTCGTAATAGGCCCGGAACCAGTACGTACCATCGCTCACTTGCTTCACAAAACAGTCGTTGTTGACGGGATATACTTGCTCTGTATTCTCCGGTTCTGCCTTTCCATTCGCGATCAGGTCGATGATAAGGGTCTTGATGGCTAAGATACCGCTGGAATTATTGCTCGGCACCAGACAACCTGGTCCGATAGCGGCAACTTTTAGATCGAAAGTGCCGGGGCCCGTCAGGAGGGTAGCGGAATTGCCGGATACTGTAGCGGAGTAGACCAGTTGCCCGCCGCTCGAAGTTCTGGCCTCCACATAGTAGTTTTGTGCCAAAGCGACAATATCCCATTCGACGGAGATATAATCGTAGCCGATATCGACAACATGGAAATTAGTCGGCGCCGGCAGGTCGCAGTTCGTTGAATTGACGGTTACCGGCAGGGTGTGCAAGTCCCTTCCGGCGCCAATGGCCGGTGTCGTGTTCAGCAGCCAGCCGGCAATCAAAAATGACAGCGGAAAAAGCAGTAGTTTAAGCGAAAAGTTCTTCATAACAGACCTTTGTTTGGTGTTAAAATATATTTCAGGCAAAAGTACCGGGGGGCAAATCAAAAAATTATAACACTTTTGATCGTAACTTCCGGAACTTCAGCGCGGTCCAAAATTATGGAAACAACCTTTGTTTTTGAGTTGATTAAATCCCTTTCTGCGGAGGAACGGAATGAATTGGAGTTGTTTGTTGCATCGCCGTATTTTAATCGGGGGAAACATGCCGGGGAGCTGATTGCTTTGCTCCGCTGCGTGCTAAATTTTCTTTCCAGTCCGTCGGCGCCGGCCCTGGAAAAAACAATTGTTTACCGGCAGATTTTCCCCGATATGCCCTGGGTGGAAGGAAAACTGGATAAGTTGTTGGTGGAAATGAAAAAACTACTCCGAACCTTCCTCTTAAATCGGCAGTATTTTCAGGCGGACAATGATTTTCAAGCCGAGCTCGATTGGGGCAAGGTATTGCAGCGCAAGGGGATGGAGCAAAGTTATCAGCAACAGTTAGACAAAATGAAGACGGCCGGATCGCGCAACCGCTGGAAAACAGGGGCGCATTACCTGCAACAATTTCAACTCGAACACGCCATACACGTTCATCAAAGTTATGGCAACCGCAGAAAGGGCGATCTGAACATACCCCCGGTGCTGCACAATTTAGATCTGTTTTATCACCTGAACCGCCTGGAGCATCTGAACTATTTTTTGCTGCAAAACAAAGTGACCAACCTGGAAATATCGGAAAGTATGGATGTCGCATTGCGGGAAAGCCCGTTGCCGGAACGTTACCTGGAGGAATCCAGTTACCTGCTCATCCAATATAAGATATTTTGTGTGTTACGGTCTCCGAATCCTGCGGTGGCTGAATTTGAAGAATTGAACGCCCTACTGAAACAACATGAGCCTTTTTTGGAAAAAAGCATGTTGGAGCAGTATTACGCTTATTTGCGCAATATCTGCGTCTTGTTGATTGCCTCCGGCGCAGAAGGGTTTTACCAGATACTGCATCAAATTCAGCGAGAGAACCTCGAACGTGGCATCCTGTATCTCGAAGGAAAACAAGGCAAGTTGTCGCCCAGCGCCGTTTTGAATTTGGTAGATGTTGGTATCGTTGTCCGAAATTATGATTGGGTAGATGGATTCCTGGAGTCGCATAAAAACCGTATCCTCGGCGACAACGAGACCAACGATTTTTACCGCACGAACAAAGCCTGCTACCTTTTTGCCATCGGGAAATTTGAAGAAGCCCTGGATTATATCCCCCCGGCATCTCCTTTCGTCGATTATCACCTGATAGGCCGGCGGCTCGAACTGCGCATTTATTTCGAACTGGATTCCGAATTATTGCCCTACAAAATCGATGCTTTCAAGATGTACCTCAGCCGGTCGTCGCACAAGTTTTTATCGCCTGCGCTGCGCGAGCGGAATGGCGATTTTGTCAATCTGTTGTACCAACTAAATACGCTTCCACCCGGCGACCGCAACAGGGCTTCGCGGGTGCTTCGGCGGATTGAGCAAAATAAAGGCGTTTCTGATCGCAACTGGTTACTGGAAAAAGCGCGTCAATTGACCTGATTCCGGAGACATTCGGCCCTACTTTAGCTTTTTCAACTCCTTTTCAAACATCGTTTCCAGCTGCCCGGCCACCAGGTTTTTGGCCACAATAATCCGGTCTTTGTTCAGGATATAGAGTTCGGGCGTAATGTCCACGTAGTATTTGCCGTAGATGGCCCGGTTGGTCGGATCAAACACGTTGGTAAAAGTGAAGCCCTGTTTTTTGACAAATGCGCGCCACTCGGCATCCGTGGTGTTGACGGATATCCCGTAAAAATCCACGCCTTTGCCTTTCCATTTTTCGTAAATCCGCTGAATCTCGGGCGCCTGTTCCTGGCAGTGTTCGCAGTCGGGACTGAACATAAACACGACGATAATGGGCGCTGTCATTTCATAAATACTCTTGTACTGCCCGTTGATGTCCTGCGCGCGCACATCGGGCCCTTTACGGCCCATCAGGCTGGCTTTCATTTCATCCACCTTTTTGCGCAATTTTCCGATGTTTTCGGGCGTATCCCAGTCGGCCAGTTCGGGCGTCACATACTTGTCGATCATGTGTACGTACACCGCCTCGCCGTCCATGACCTTGGTTTTGCCATTTTCATAGTTCAGACCGATCCAGTTGACGAAGAATTGGAAATACGGTTTGTACGGCAGCATCCGCGCAACCAGCGGGTCGGCGACTTTAATGATGGAGTCGGGGTTTTGCGGGGTCAGCTCAGTGATATAACGCCTTAGTTTATTAAAAATCACCGGCGTATTCAGCATGCGGTTGTCGGTAAAATCGACGCCGTCCCAGAAGTGCTCGCGGTAGTACAGGAGATTTTGGAGGGTATCGAGGTCGCCGTTGGGTTTGCGGAATTCCGGCCAGTCGGGATTTTGGCCGGCTATTTTAAATTTGGTAAAAAAGGCGTCCGGGTGGGTTTTGTATATCTCATCGAGGTGCGCTTTGCGCTCTTCAACCAGTTGTGTCTGGCGGGCTTTGGCCTTCTGAAATTCGGGCGAGTTGGGCTGGGCGTTTTTCAGCGTCTGGCTCAACTGGTTGAGTTCGGGCTCCTGGGCGCTCTGGAATTTGAAATTGCGGTACAACAATTCCGTGTTCAGCGAGCCTTTTACCTGCATGGTGCCGGGGATATCTGCGCGATTGGCGCGCAAGGTCATCTGCTGATCCTGATCGATGAGAATGGAGAAATTGCCCTGACCCGGCAGCAGAAAATAATAAAAACCCGGCTGCAGCGGCTTTTGGCGGCGCAGGATGAAATGACCGTTAGCATCGGCCGTAGCGGAATCGGCGAGGTAGTTCTGGTCGCCATAGGTGCCCACCAAACGCACCTTTCCGGCAGACATGCCTTCGATGGTGACATCGAAAAATGCGCTGTCGGCAGCCGCGGCGATGGAAGCCGGCCGAAGGGCAAAACTGGTGGCCGGAGCCAGGAATATGATCGGGAAGAGGTGAAGCAGGAGAATTTGTCGCATCGTGATGCCGTTTTTTTGTTTTGTAAACGGCCGCAAAAATAGGGCCGCGCACCCGGGAAGTGCAGGACATTTGGGAATTATTGACATAATACCTTGATTTTTATTTCACACCAGTGTCCCCGCCCCCTCTTGCTTTGTGTCTGGGGGGCAAAGGGTATGCTAAATTTTTTCCCGCCGTAGATTAGTTTAATTCACCACGGAGGCACGGAGGCACGGAGTTTTATTCTCCGTGCCTCCGTGCCTCCGTGGTGAAAAATTTGTCGCAGTTTTCTAACAAAAGACTTTTGACACCCCAGCCGGAGGAGCGTAAGGCACTTTGTGTGTGACAAGCCATAATTTTATCAACAAACCCTACCTTTGCCCACAACCAGACAATTTAAACACAAATCCGCTATGTCCTTTTTCCAGAAAAACACATTCCTGCTGGGCGCCGCGCTCCTGACCATCGCCTTCGGCACGGCCTGCAATAAAGAAGATCAGGCCGAATTCGACCGCAAAGTCATCCAGGAATACATCGCCTCGAACAACCTGACCGCCACCGAGCACTCCTCCGGCATTTTTTACGTGATCGAAACGCCCGGCTCGGGCGGCAATCCCACGCTCGACAACGAGGTGACGGTAAAATACAAAGGGTTCTACCTCGACGGCGTGGTATTCGACCAGACGACCGGCTCCGCAACGGCCAAATTTCGCCTGGGCGACCTGATTCAGGGCTGGCAAATTGCCATTCCCCTGTTGCAAAAAGGCGGGAAAGGCACGTTTCTTATTCCCTCGGCACTCGCCTACGGACCCAATCCGCCTTTTGGCGTTCGCGCAAACGCCGCGATGGCGTTCGAAATCGAACTGATTGATTTCTAAATTTAAGTGCGCAGACAATTTAAACACATAGGCACATAGGGCACATAGACCTTTGATTATCAAAACTATGTGCTCTATGTGCCTATGTGTTTAGTGTCAATAATATGTTCAATTACTCCTAATGCTCAATTCACCAAACCCGCCACTTGTCCGGCGTGCATTAATTCCTCGATTTCTTCCGCTTCAATGGGGATGCCGGCGAACAGATCAACCGGCCCCTCGTCGGTGATGAGGATGTCGTTTTCGAGACGTATGCCCAATCCTTCGCCGGGGATGTAAATACCCGGTTCGCAGGTAAAGACCATGCCCGCCCGGAACGGCTCGTAGCGCAGGCAGAGGTCGTGTACGTCGAGGCCGAGGTGATGGCTGGTGCCGTGCATGAAAAATTTCTTGTAGACGGGTTTGTTTTGGTCCTGTTTTTCCACCTCGTCGCGACTGATAAGTCCCAGGCCGAGCAGCTCGCTTTCCATGATTTTACCGACTTCTTTGTTGTACTCCTCCAGCGTGTTGCCGGGCACCAGCATCGTTTTGGCTTCCAACATCACGCGCAGCACGGCGTTGTACACGGCCCGTTGCCGGTCGGTAAAAACACCGCTGACGGGGATGGACCGTGTGAGATCGGCGTTGTAGTTGGCGTATTCGCAACCAAAATCTAGCAGGAGCACGTCGCCCTCGCGGCATTGCCTGTTGTTGTCCAAATAATGCAGCACGCAGGCGTTTTTGCCGGCGGCCACGATGGGCTGGTAGGCATGGCCGGTGGCGCGGTGGCGGATGAATTCATGGATAATTTCGGCTTCCACCTCGTATTCCCAAACGCCGGGCCGCACAAAATCCATTACCCGCCGGAAGGCCGAACCGGTAATATCAGCGCAGCGTTGCAGCAATTCCAGTTCGTATGCGCTTTTGACCATCTGGAGTTTTTTCAACAGCGGCTGGGCGCGGTACAGGGTATGAGCAGGGTAACGCTCCCGCAGGGACCGCGCATATCGAAAATCGCGGGTTTCGACCGGCGAAACGAAGCGGTCATTTTCGTTGGTGTTCACGTATATGCCATCGGCCAGCAGGATCAGTTCGTTCAACAGCCCGTCGGCCTCATCCAGAAACAATACTTTTTCGATGCCCGAGGCTGCGCGGGCTTCTTCTTTGGTCAATTTTTGCCCTTCCCAGACTTTTATGTGTTCATTGGTGCGCCTGATGAGCAGCAGTTCCCGGCAACCTTCCTTCGGGCAGTCGGGATACATCACGAGCATCGTGTCTTCCTGGTCGATACCGCACAGGTAAAACAAGCCGGCGTTTTGCCGGAAGGGGTAATGCTGATCGCCGGATCGCGGCATCAAATCGCTGGAATTAAAAATCGCCAGGGCGCCCGGCTTCATCTCCCTGATAAAACGTTTTCGGTTTAATTGGAACAATTCCGGATTAAGTGCATGGTATTTCATAGCGATATGAATGGTTATTGGTTGAATAGTTATTGGTTGATTAGTTGAAGAAAAGGACGTGGTGAAAGGGTATATTTGGAGCGACGGCCAAAGAAGAAAAGTTTTATTGAAATATTCAAAACCTTAACACCGGAATGACCGAAAACCGACAGGGCTAATTTTTTTTCCGGCAAAAGTTGACGCCAAGTTAAAACCCGTATTTTTGGCGCGCTAACCGTCCCGCAGGTCTGCGGGATTTCACTCCGTTCAATAAATCATAAATCGTAATTCAAAATGAATTTTCCTGCCAACTGCAAATACACCGAAGACCATGAGTGGGTACGTCTCGAAAGCGGCAACGTCGCTTATGTGGGTATTACCGATTTTGCGCAACACGAATTAGGCGAGTTAGTGTACATCGAAGTGGAAACCGTCGGTCAAACCGTGAACGCGCACGCTATATTCGGCACCGTGGAAGCCGTTAAAACCACGTCCGACCTTTTTATGCCTATCACTGCCAAAGTGCTCGAATTTAACCCCCAACTCGAAGACTCGAAGGGCGGCAACCCGGCCCTGATCAATGAAGATCCCTACGGGAAAGGCTGGATCGTCAAAGTCGAAATCGCCAATCCGGCCGATCTGGACGCGTTGATGGATGCCGCGGCGTATCAGGTGCATGTGGCGTAAATTAAATGTGGTCAATGTGTTTTAAATGTGGTCAATGTGGTTAATGAGATCAATGTGGGTCCACGTTTGTCATTTCGTAAGAACCTGTTCACTCTACGCCTCCTTGCCTGTTCGTTCAACACCTCCCCCATCGCCTCCCCCAAATGGGAGGGGGGCCTGTACCCACATTGCTCTTTGATTCCGATTATGGAAGCCCAAAAGGAACACGGAATCAAGCCCCCTCCCATCCTCCATAGCCATCAACTTAAGGCCTCGGAGAGGCGCAACGTTTGTAGAATTGATGATTAGGCATACGCATGGGCCTCGGAGAGGCCTAACAGATTCTAAAATTATTCATTGACAATTACGTAAAACTACAAACGTTAGGCCTCTCCGAGGCCCGGCAAATATGGTATACGATCAATTCTACAAACGTTGGGCCTCTCCGAGGCCTTAAGTTGATGGCTATGCCCCATCCCCTGCCCCAAAGGAGAGGGGTGCATGATTCCGATTATGGGAAGCCCAAAAGGAACACGGAATCAAGCCCCCCTCCCATTTGGGGGAGGGGATGGGGGAGGGGTTGAACGAACAGGCGAAGAGGCGTAGAGTGAACAGGTTCTTACGAAATGACCACATTAACCGCATTAACCACATTGACCACATTAACCACATTGACCACATTGACCACATTAACCACATTGACCACATTGACCACATTTAAAACACATTGACCACATTGACCAACATGCCGCATCAGGCAAAATCACAAAAATTCCCGGCATGATTCTATATTTGGCCTGCGCTACTAAACAAATGCCCAAGCCATTATGGAAGTACTCCTCCTCGCTTTCGCCAACAACCGCGAACACCCATTGCCCACCCTTGCCGGCGAATACGCCGCGCTCAACAAAATTCTTTCCCCGCGTGTGCTGCGCCAGCACTTCCTGTCTTGGTCGGTCAGCCACGCCACGCTCGATGATATTGCGTATTACCTCACCCTCTTCCGCGACCGCCTGGGCCTGTTTCTGTACAGCGGCCACGCCGGGCGCGACGTGCTGCTCACCGAAGACGGTCTCACCCGGGCGAGCGGCATCGCGCACCTGCTGGGGCAGTGCCGCAACCTGAAAGTGGTGGTGCTCAACGGCTGCAGTACCGGCGGACAAGTGGCCGCCCTGCACGCGGCCGGCGTACCCCTCGTGATCGCCACGAGCGCGCCCGTGGGCGACGAGATTGCCGCGCAGTTTTCCGCACGGCTGTTTCAGGCACTGGAAACGGGCCTGAGCGTGGGCGAAGCCTTCGAGCAGGGCATCGGCGAGGCGCTGGGCCGAAAAGACATTCCCGTGGTCCGGAGTATCGGCGATGACACTACCGGACAGCCCGGCGCGCCGCTGTGGGGTATTTTCCCCAACCCGGCCAAGCCCGACGCCGCCGGCTGGAAACTGCCGATGCAGGCCGCCGTGACCGTTCCCGACGATTTTAAAGTCAATGAAATCCTGCTGGAAGTCCTGTACGATACCTTTTCCGTGACCAACCCCGCCCTGCGCGAACTGGCAGAATCGGGTGCCACGCTCGGCAACAATTTCGGCAACATTCGCGCGGCCATTCTGAAGGCCTTTCCGGCGCCCATCGGCGAGCGCATCCGCAAATTAGTAGCCCCCTCGTCGGAAGCCGACGGTTTCGACAAGCCCAGCCTGCCGCGTCTGTCGCAATTGGCCCTCACCTACGAAACCAGTATGCGTTTTTTAGCCAATCTCCTGCTCGCCCAACTCTGGGAAAACAAGATCAGCGACGCCGGCGACTGGAACCTGCCGCCGCAGCTGCGCGCCGGACTGAAGGCCGTGGTGGATGCCGGCGCGGGCGATCTGGCCGAAACCAACCACTTCGCCGTCCTTCAGAAACTGCTGGACGCCGTGGAATACCGCTGCCAACAGCCTTTTATCGCCGAATTCCTGACGTTCCGGGCCGACTTTCTCGACGATGAAGACATCCGCAACGCCTGCTTCTTTCTCGAAAACCTGCGCCAACTCAGCAAAACCGCCTCCCCAAACGAAATACCCGAACTCTGCCTCCGTGCCGAAGAGAGTATCGCCCTGTTTTTTAGCAAACTCGGCTTCCTGGGCTGCTACCTGCTGGCCACCGTGCGCAGCATCAACGTGCTCAAATACCGCAGTAAAAAAGACACCGAATACGAGCACCTGCTCACCAAATGGCACGACGCCGTGGGCACCTGCGAACAGGATACCCGCAAACAGGCCTCCATCATGGACAATCGTTCCGTGGTGCTGCTACACCATGAAATCCGGAACGGGCAACAGTATCCCTATTCCAGTGAAAAACAAGCCCAAACAGGTTTGATTCAATTAAATGAAGACCGGGACCGGCAACAGTATCCCTATCTCAGCCTGGCGCCCTTCATCATCGACATCAATACGTTCAAGGACACCGCCGATGTCAACGCCGCCACCCTGTATTTCTTCACCCGGCGCAATGCCGATTCAGGCAGCCTGTTGTACAAATTCGTCAACAACCCCGAACAGGAGGCGCTCGACCTCGATGCCGAAACGGGACCTGTTTCCGGCATCCGACGAAGTTTGCAGAAAAAACCCAACAAGTACCAGTTGGCCAAAGACCAGTTCGAGGAGTTTTACACCACTATCGTGAACCCCGCAAACCCCGAAGCCGTATGAACAGCCCCTTCAAATTTCTCGACGCTTACGAACTGAAAGACCGCGCCACCTTCTTCGGCCGCGAAACTGAAATCGGCGACCTGTACCAGCTGGTCACCCAAAACCGCCTCACCTTCGTGTACGGCCCCTCGGGCATCGGCAAAACCAGCCTCGTGCAGTGCGGCCTGGCGAGCCGCTTCGACCGCGTGGACTGGTTGCCCATCTTCGTGCGCCGGGGCGACGATATCAACGCCTCCCTGCGCCGCGAAATCGGCAAAGCCCTCGGCCAAAGCACCCCCTATGACGGCGACCTGAACGCGGCCGTCGACACCCTGTACAAGAACTACCTGCGCCCGGTGTACCTCATTTTCGACCAATTCGAGGAACTGTTCATTCTTGGCCGCGACGACGACGAGGAACAGGAACGCCTGCCTTTTTATGAAAGCATTGCCGACCTGCTCGACGCCAACCTGCCCTGCCGCATCCTGTTCATCATGCGCGAGGATTACTTCGGCCACCTCAACCAGTTCGAACAAATTATCCCCGAACTCTACCACCGCAAGATCCGCGTGGAACCCATGAGCCGCGACAACCTCCAGGCCGTCATCACCGGCTCCTGCCAGGTGTTCCACATCGGTTTCGACGACCCGCAGCGCTCCCCGCAGCTGATCATGGATAATATCCTGGCCGGAAAAAAAGGCATCCACATGCCCTACGTGCAGGTGTATTTGCATATTCTGTACCAGGAAGCGACCAAAAGTTTGAAGTTTGCCCCGAGTCCTCGGGGAAAGTTCGAAGAAGTAAAAGGCCTGCAATTCACGGATGCGGTCATCCGGAAGGTGGGACCTATTGCCGACGTGCTGGGGCGGTTTTTGCAGGAACAAAAAACGCTGATTTTTAAAAACGTACAGCAAAATCCGGCATTCGCCGGCATCCCGGAGGACGCGGTGTCGCAGGTACTGGATGTGTTTGTTTCTAGTGAAGGCACCAAAGTCCCGGTGGCCTACACGGTGCATGCCGACGGTACGCTCACGCTGGAACCCAAAGCCGCCAAGCCGCTGGCAACGCTGTTGTCGCAACACGGCGAATCCGCCGCCACGGGCGCCGCTCTGGTGTCCGCCACCCTGCTCGAACTCGAAAAAAGCCGCATCCTGCGCCGCTCCGACGATACCCTCGAACTCGCCCACGATACCCTCGCCGCGCTCATCGACCAGCAGCGCAGCGCCGAATTGCGACAACTGCGCGACATCCGGCAACGCATTGAAGCCGGCTGGCGTGAACACGTGGATTCGCTTAAGTCGGAAAGAATTCATTACTTCGACAAAAACCGGATCATTCGCATCGAGCCCTTTCTGCCTAAACTCGCCCTTGATCCCGAACAGGAAGACTTCTTAGATAAAAGCCGCCGGGAGGCCGAGCGGCTGGATAGCATCGAAGAAGCCCGCATCGCCCGCGAAAAAGCGGATGCGCAGCGGCGGCAGAAGCGGGCGCTGTATACGTCGGTGGTGGCGGCAGTGCTGGTGCTGGCGGCAGTGGGGGCGTCAGTGTTTGCTTTAATTAAAACTAACCTAGCAGAACAGGCAGCGAAACGGGCTGTGATTGCACTACTGGATGCTGCCCGCAAAGACATTCTGCAACTTCACTATGATGCCGCTTTTTCAAAAATGAAAGACGCCGCCGGGCTCGGCTCAGTGAAAGACAGCGTGGCTTTTGAACTAATGGAGATCGCTTTTTTCCGCTACCATACCGGGCAAACTACTCAAGCGACGGAACCTTTCTCCTTGGCCGCCAAACTGCTGGGCAAGCCGGGTATTTCGCAAAAAAGCGACCTCGGGGATGCCTCGGCCACGCTCGACAAGGGTAGAGACAGCCTGCTGCGGGCCCGATATTTCCCGGTGATGGTGGAGGTAAAAGGCGGAACTTACCAAATGCAGGACGAATACGAAACCACCGTGCCGGATTTCCGCATGGCCCAAACCGAAACCACCGTGTGGCAATACAATCTCTTTTGCCAGGCCAATGGCCACGATATTACCCAGCGGATAGGGCCGGATGGCAAAACGCTGGAGGAGGGGAAATACCAACCCTCCTGGGGATGGATCGGCAACAACCCCGCGGTGTATGTCAATTGGTACAACGCCGCAGAATACGCCAACTGGCTGAGCCGGAAAATGAACAGTGCAATCGCGTATGATATCAAACCCGAAGAAGAGGCCTCCCAGAACACATCCGATAATGACGATTTTCAATGGACGGTCACCCTGCGCGAAAATGCCCAAGGCTACCGGCTGCCCACGGAAGCAGAATGGGAATACGCTGCTAAGGGCGGCGCCCGGCGCGATACATTTGAGTACAGCGGCAGCGATGAGATTGACGAAGTGGCTTGGTATGTAACTAACAGCGACAGCCGTACGCAAGCGGTCCGCAGCCAAAAAGCCAATGGTGCGGGACTTTGCGATATGAGCGGAAACGTGTTTGAATGGTGTTTTGACTGGTATGGCGACTTGCCTGCAGAAACGCCCTCGCCGAAAAGCGGTTCGGATCGTGTTCTTCGCGGCGGGAGTTGGTTCAACAATCCGGTGTTCTGCCGGGTGGCGTACCGCATCAGGCTCAATCCCGACTTCCGTTACTATGACGTAGGCTTCCGCCTGGTATCCCTCCCGTAGTCAGTTGGCAGCTCATCCTGGCTTTACATTTGAGCAAAAGCGAGTTGGTGAGAAAAATGAGAAAAGAGGGACGCCCTTCATAGCCATCAACGTAAGGAATTCGGGCCGCCTTTGCTCCCTCCCCCCAACCCCTAAAGGGGAGTTGATCGCGGGGTAATGGAAGAGAGCCGGGCTATCTTACCCCACCATCAACTCCCCTTTAGGGGTTGGGGGGAGGGAGAAAAGGCGGCCCAAAATCCCTAAGTTGATGGCTATGGGGACGACTCCTCCGCGCCTTTTTTTGAAGCAACAAGCGTTTTTTTACCTTGCTGTCGGACATCTGAAGCAGCCGGCCCGCAGGGGTGGAACACTGATGAACGCGGAGGTTTTCCCGACGTGATTTTCCCGACGTGATAACAATTGGAACGCTGACGACGCGGACCTGGCGGACTGACGCGGATTTGCCGAGTGTGATTTCCGAGGTTGATTACAGA
>CAUJEY010000129.1 GCA_963169325.1 Bacteroidota bacterium | reverse complement strand
GACGGGCATGATAATCAGGTCTTCAAAGACCGTTCCCGGTGTGTTTGAAATGATAAACTTGTCCCTGGCGATTTCGGGTAAACCCGTATGCAAATCGACGCGGCCGCTATCCCCGAAAGTAAGGATGGATTTTCCGGTGATGGCGTCGATGGCGTACAAATAAGATCCAATAGTATGCAAAATCCGTTTGTCCCGGCCGTCGCTCCAATACGCTACGCCCCGGCTGGTGCTGGCCCAGTGTTGGGTAGTATCACCGAATATCCACCGCATTTTACCCGTAGCGGCATCGAGCGCAAAAGCCTGCACAAAAGGGGTGACGCCGTACAAAACCCCGTCCACAATCAACGGATTCACTTGCATCTGGCCCGAATCGGGTGTGTCGTAAGTCCAGGCGATTTGCAGGTTTTGGACATTGCCGGTGTCTATTTGGGTGAGTTCGGAATAGTGGTTGCGGTCGGGGCCGCCGAGGTATTCGGGCCAGTCGTTGTTAGGGGTTTTGTCTGTTTGCCGGCAGGCGGTGAGCAGGCAGGCCAGGCAGGCGAACAGGGGTAAGGCAGGGATGATTTTCATGGAAGGAAAGGTTAAAGCATGGATGCCGTGCAAGGTATAGCAATATGGATGGGCCTGTTCACTCCCGATACACCCTTCCCGTCGCTACATTCACCCAATAAACCCGCGTCGGGTCCTCATAAAATTTCCAGAAACGCTCCTGTTTGTTTTCGGAAATGGCTTGGGCAAATTGCCCCGGTAAGTCGAGCAAACGCTCGCCCTGTGGCGAAAAAACCAGCGTCCGGGTTTGAAACACCGCATCCTGTTTTTTGGAAATCCGGATCAGGAAATGTCCCGAGGTCATTTTTTCCAAATTAATGACACCGTCCGAGTGTTCCAAAACCTTGCCCTGCCAGTCCAGCAGGCGGTACTTGGGCGAAGCGTCCACAAATTCCGACAAAAAACGCCCGCCCGCCAGTACAATCAATTCGCCGAACTCAAACGGCAACACCGCCTTCCCCGTCGAATCCAACACGCCCCATTTGTTGTTTTTACGGCAGGCCAAATATCCGTCTTTCAGGGAAGATAAGCGGTCGTAATCGCTCAAATCCACCACGGTTTTGGCTTTTTCATTGATGATTGCCTGGTATTTGCGGCCGGGTTCGTGAATTTCCACAGTGTTCAGGCTGCCCAGATTCGACGGCCCGCCGTAGAATTTGTACGGCGCAAGTTGCTCGCCCGACTTGGTAAACCAGGTACTCAGGATGGTGGACTGTTGCGGATCGGCTGGGTCCATCGTCATGATATTCGTTTTAAAATTCGTCGCTTCCTGTGGGTATTCGTGCCCGGCGGTGCTGAACACATCGAACACGGTCGCGTTGGGCACTACATTCACCCGGTGCAGGCGGCGCACGCCGCCGTCGGCAGCGTCCTGGCTCTTTTCCGGGATTTCAGCCACCAAGGTCCACGAAATTGGCAAAAAACGTACGCCCTCCACGGGCGGAATGACCCACTCCCCCCGGGCATTGATGATGCCGCAGGCGTATTTTGAAGCAGATACCTCTTCAACGGGCGGTGCGTCAATCACTACTTGCGGTTGTTTCGCTACCGGTTCGGCCGGCTTCGGCGCCGTGGGTTTGTCGGGTACCACGGACGGCGGCGGGGACCGGCGTTCGGG
This sequence comes from Bacteroidota bacterium, assembly GCA_963169325.1. Lineage (GTDB taxonomy): Bacteria > Bacteroidota > Bacteroidia > Chitinophagales > Saprospiraceae > M3007. The sequence goes on along the minus strand of CAUJEY010000129.1, from coordinate 11,212 downwards.
CGACAATGACTGCCAAACCGCCACTAAACCTGTTTTTTCAAAAGAAAACTGGTGAAAGAAAGGACCGGGAATCCGGAACCCCTTGGGCATAATGGAGCGCATGGAGCGGTCCAGCACCTCGCAGTCCGTCGGGTTTTGTTTGATAAAAACCAGGCCCGCCGGACTGTTTGCCGCCTTCAAATTAAAACTCTGTCCCCACGACGCGGGGGCGTCTATCACCGTGCCGTCGAAGAGACCTATTTTCCGGCCCATGGCGCCGCGCAAAGGCATCAGCGTGAACAAGTCGTTTTCTTTTTTGGTGGGGTTGAAACAGTCTGTTTCGGGATAGCGGCGGCCGTCGGGGTGGAAGCCGAGCCAGCGCACCGACCCTTTTTCCCGCGCCCAAACGGAGGGCTGGTTTTCACCGTGAAAAACCGCGATTTCCTCATATTGGCAGGGCAACACGACGCTGCCTGCCGTGGAAAGCAGCCCAACGTGGCCGCTCTTTTGAAATTTGATAAACGGCTCCCCGTACGTTTTTTCAAAAGACTCATACGCCTTCGGCAGGACTTCCTTGCCGGAAAAGTCCGTCAGGCCGAGCGCCATTTTGCCGGGAGCCAGCAATTTGGCCGTTTTAAAAAACACCCCGTTTTCGGTGTTCAAATGCGCCATGAAATAGTTGTCGCAGGTGTCGCGGTAAATGGTTTTAATAGCCGTGTCCAGCGCCCCGCAGGTAGGCCCGATTTTAAACTGAAAATGCGGCTGCGACGTAGCGACTTGGGGAAAAAAGTCGAGGTTATCAAAGGTTTCGGGGAATTTTGGTTCGCCGTTCGCCTGAATGATGGTGTGTTTGCCGCCGAGTGTTCGGATAAATGTTTCACCGAAAGCCCATGTCAAACCGCCCGGTTGTGCGGGCAAAACGACTTTTCCGGCGTAGTCCATCAGTCCTTCGCCGACGCCTTTTTTGAAAATCAGCCATTGCTCGCCGGCGGGGCGCAGGTCGTCAAATTTGGGGGAAATAATCACCTTGCCGTCGGCGTCGATCAGGCCGGCTTTGCCTTTTTCAATGAAGATGCCGCTCTCCGGTCTGTCCACGATGAAAATACCTTTTCGTTGACTGGGTACGAGCACCTGCCAGCCGTATTTGGTGCGCACACGCCCGGAGCGGTCGGCCACGGCGCACTTTTTTCCAGCGTTGGCGACGATAAAAAACGTGTCGTCCACCACGGTGCCTGCGGCAAAATCTTCTTTAAAAATCAGGTTGAGCGCCGTGTCGATGAAATTGATCTGGTCGCCGGGGCGGCCGACGCGGGCACAACCGAAACGGAATTTCGTCAGCCGCCCGCCCTCATCCGTCCAGTGGTATTCCACCGGAAACCAGAACCGCAAACCACCCGCCGAAGGTTTTGGAAATTCGGCCTCCTTGCCTGTGCCGAGGTGAATGATCAGGTTTTTGTCCCGCAGGTCCAGCGTTGCCAGCTGGTGCAGGGTGTCGGTGGCCTTTGTTGCCGTGCGGTTATAATTCCACACCGGCATAGGGCTGACGTAACCGTTGGGGTCGGGAAACGTGCGGCCGTTGCGCAGCACGACGACCTTGCTTCCGTCTTTTTTTGCCCGAACAAACAACTGGTCGTTTCGAAAATAGTCGTAGACCTCGTTGAATTGCGGTTGGATGATCAGGTTTCCGGCCTCGTCGGCAAATCCCGTAAGGCCGTTTTTAGCAAAATAGGGGACGAGGGTTTGGGCGTGGAGGCAAAAGGCCGATAGGATGAGGATGAGACTGAGCAGTGTTTTTTTCATTGCAGTGGACGGTTTTTTAAAGTCAAAATGTAAAATTTTAAAGTCCAAAGGGGCGCCGTTGACAAGCACACTACTGGACATTTACAATTTTAACACATAGGCACATAGATCTTAAACCTTTGAAAATCAAAAACCTATGTGATCTATGTGCCTATGTGTTTAAAAATATCCAGCAGTGTGGTTGCCAAGGCTTTCTTCTTACCAATCAATCCGTTTTTTCATCAGCGCCAAATTGAAAAATAGTAAAATTCTGCAAAGGTATTCAGGGTAATTTTATCCGGCAGGCGAAAATGTACCTCAGCACAACGATAGCAAAACGGTTTTTACGGAAGTCAGGTATTTTTTCGAAAGAAGCACCATACGCCGAACCTTTCCTGACTTGTACCGGCTATTCCTATAAAACCATCCCGGGAACTAATTCCCCTTAAAAAACGTATTTCGGCCTATAAAAAATCAACTCATGCTTTCCTTGCTCCGTCAGCGATTCGTAAGCCCAGCCGGGCGCTGCGACATTTCCACCAGATAACATCCATTCACCTTACCGGAAACCTGTTTTTCCGGCAAACGAAACTATTGGCCACTGTTGTCGCCCCGTGCGGGGGCATACAGCCTTTCATTGTATTTACTATGCCGTAAGCTATGCTTGTCCTATCCATGATACTATTACTCCGGTTTGTCATTTTGCTGATAAACCAATGGCCCGGCACCCCGGATTGGGCGGAGGAACCGCCACCGGAGCCTGGAGAAAAAACACCCGAACAGCACTGGTGGCGCAATATGGAAAAAACGCTCTGGCTGCTTCATCCCCGCTATCCGTTTCTGGCCGGGGCGAACGGGCGTTTGTTCCTGCAATCCATCCTGCGCCCGATAATTGGCAACTTTAATTTGCTCAATGAACTGGAACGTTCCCGAGCGAATGGGGGGCCTGCACCGGTAATGCTGGAAGCGTTGTACTACTGGTATGCCGAGGAAGGCCGCCGGCCGCTGGAAGGTTGGGCGCCCAAGACGCACTTCGCCAACGTGTACGAGTACTTCAACGCCCTGGTGCAATACCTGTTTGAGGAGCACCCCGTTCCGCCCGTGGTAGCGCGGTTGTGGTGGTACTACCCGCACGCGCAACTGCCTTTTGCGCCCGGACAGGAACCGTCGCGGCACCCTGTCGAAGTATTGCGGCTGTACTTCTACCTGACTCAAGGGGGTGGACTGCGCGCAGCGCCCTTTCTGCGCTGGGAACTCAGCCAGGGCGCCGTAGCTTATTTCTATGAAGCGCCTCGTGAACTGAGCATTCAGCAGGCATACTGGTACGCGATTTTCCGGACAGCCGGCCTGCCGGGCCAGGTCGTTCTGGAGATCAAATCAATGCCCAGCGCCTATACGCATACCGCCTTCTGGCGCGACCTGATCCGCCTGTGGTTGAAAGACAAGGAAGCACAGGCGTGGCCCGAAGCGGTTGGAATAGCAATTCGCCAACTGGAGTGGCTGAAATTTGGCGTCCCGCATGAGGCGTACGTAGATAACGAGGAACTGGCGTCCAAATACGCGGCGGAACCGGAACTCCAGCTCAGGGGCCGCAGCTGGGCGTCACTACTGCGCTATCTCGAAGAAGAGATCGGCCTGCGCGAATTTCCACTCCCCGCCGGTATGGCGCCCGAGTATTCCCTGACCGATACGGAGGGGCAGCACTACCGGATAGTGTTTATCGGAAGCGAACAGGGGCTGATCCAGGAAGGGAAAATGATGGCCCACTGCGTAGGTAACGAAGATTACCGCGATCAGGCCAGAGCCGGTCATGCATCGTTCTGGTCGCTGCGTCAGGAACAACCCAATGGCCGCCACAAGCGCCTGCTTACCGTGCAAACGGCCGGGCACGAACTCCTGGAAGCGGCCGGCCTGGCCAACCGGGAAGTTACCCCCGCAGAATGGGAAATCCTGAACGACTGGCTGGCAACACGGCCGGCGCTGGTGGAGGTAGTTTAAATATTGGGGCGTCTCACAAGTCAATCCCCGCAGGTTTTTTTCTTCTCCCGCAGATTTTTTCTTTCTCCCGCAGATTTTTTCTTTCTCTCGCAGATTTTTTCTTTCTCCCGCAGATTACGCAGATCTCCGCAGATTTTTCTTCCGTAGGTTTTTCTCTTCACCCGCAGATTTCTATCTTTCTCTTGAAGATTACGCAAATTTCCGCAGATCTTTAAGTGATGACGAAATAGAAATCTGCGTTAATCTGCGTAATCTGCGGGAGAAAGAAAAAAATCTGCGGAGATCTGCGTAATCTGCGGGAGAAAGAAAAAAATCTGCGGGAAACCAAATATGCCATCAGCGCACCGCAAACCTATACCCCGTCGTCGTCTGATATATTTTACCCGGCCGCAACACCATACCTGGAAACGCCGGCTGGTTCGGCGAATCGGGGTAATGTTGCGTTTCGAGGCAAAAGGGAGAATATCATTTTATCCGGTGAAGCTAATCATCACATACGCCACGATGGCAATAACTGCCAGCGAAACCACGATATCCCAAACATTGTAACTGCCCCGGTTGTCCGATTTCTGTTGGTCGGACAGGGAACCGAACGTCAACCCCTGTACCTGGGCTGCGGACGGCGCGGGGGTAAGCAAACTCGCCACCACACACACCGTGACCGAGAACAGGAAAAACCACGCAGCAAACGTGAGGAAGTTCATACTGCCGAAGGCGTACAGCCAGCCATCGGGATCGAGCGAATGGCGGCTCAGTTCGAGCGTCAGGCGCACGGCTGCTACGGTAAGTCCGGCCACCAGTGTTGCCATGGCGCCATAAGAGTTAATCCTTTTGAAAAATATACCGAGCAGAAAAACGGCGGTGATCGGCGGCGCGATGTACGACTGCACCGATTGTAAATACTCGTACAACACGCCGGAAATATTCTGCATGATCGGTATCCAGGCGATACCCAGGATCACGACGATGCCTGTGGCGACACGCCCGACGTTTACCAGTTTTTTTTCCGGGGTGTCGGGGTAGAGTTTGCGGTACACATCCACGGTGAACAACGTTGAGCAGGAGTTGAATACCGAGGCCAGTGAACTCATAAGTGCCGCCAGCAGGCCGGCTGCTACCAGGCCTCTCAAACCGGAGGGCATTTTTTCCATCAACAAAGTGGCAAATGCCTGGTCGGGCGAGTCCCACTGGAGTTCCCCCCGGTTTTTCAGGGCCAGGGCCACCACACCGGGAATGAGAAACAGGAACACGGGCAGCAATTTGAGCAACGCGCCGAAGATAGTACCACGCCGGCCCTGGGTGATGTTTTGCGCTGCCAGCGCCCGTTGTACAATATACTGGTCGGTACACCAATACCAGATGCCGACGATAGTGCTGGTAATAACTAATGAGGGCCAGGGAAAGTCCGGGTCGCTCGCCGGCCGCCACATATTCAGGTAGCCCGGTTCGAGCGACGCTTTCATACCGCTCCAGCCGCCTACGGCATCCAGCCCCACAAAGGTGAGCGTGGCCGCGCCGATGACCAACACGATGGTTTGCAAGGCTTCCGTATACACCACTGCGCGCATACCGCCCAACACAGTATAAGCGCCCGTGAGTACCACCGTGATCAGCGCACCGAACCAAAAGTCGATGTGCAGCAACGAAGCAATCACAATGCCGCCGGCGTACACGGTCACCGAAACTTTAGTGAGCACATAGGCGAGGAGCGAAAAGACCGTAAGAAACCATCGTGCCTGCGGACTGAAGCGCCGCTCCAAAAACTCAGGCATGGTAAATACGCCGCTGCGCAAATAGAACGGCAGAAAAATCCACCCGAGCGCCAGCACGAGCCAGGCGTGCAGCTCGTAAATAAGCATCGGGATTTTGCCGCCCGCACCCGCGCCGGCTAACCCCACAACGTGCTCCGAACCGATGTTGGAAGCGAAAATAGAGGCGCCCACCATGAACCAGCCTATGTTGCGGCCCGCCAGAAAGTAGTCCTCCGTGTTGTTTTGTTTTTGCCGGATCACCCAGATAGCAATACCTGCCAGGATGAGAAAATATCCGCCGATGACGATCCAGTCCAGTGTGTCGAAACCTTGCATATTTTTGTTGATTTGTTGATTTGTTGATGCGTTGATTTGTTGATGCGCCTCAAATCAATGCATCAACAAATCAACAAATCAACCTCCCTGTCCGTAATAGGCGTTTTTGCCGTGTTTCCGTAAATAGTGTTTGTCGATCAGGGTTTGTTTGATGGGTGGCGTTGCGGGGTTGATTTGCAGGGTCAGGTAAGCCATTCGGGCTAATTCTTCTAAAACAGCGGCGTTGTACACGGCCTTTGCGGCGTCTTTACCCCAGGTAAAAGGGCCATGACAGGCCACCAGCACCATTTCCACTTCTTCAGGTGAAAGATTGTTTTTTTTGAACACATTTAATATCTGATTTCCAGTTTCGTGTTCGTAATCGCCCAGAATCATCGCGTCGGTCATTACTTCCGTCACCGGCACGGCTGCCACGAGGTGGTCGGCATGCGTGGTACCGAGGTTGGGGATCGGCAACATCGCCTGCGCCCAGGCTACCGCGTAGGTGGAGTGCGTGTGGCATATACCGCCGATATTGGGGAAATGCCGGTACAGCAGCGTATGCGTTTTTGTATCCGAGGAGGGGCGCTTCGTGCCTTCCACGATGTTGTTGTCCAAATCCACCAGTACCATGTCTTCCGGTTTCAAATCGGTATACGGCACCCCGCTCGGCTTGATGGCCACCACACCCGCCGCCCGGTCTATGGCTGAAACATTGCCAAAAGTGTAAATGGCGAGTTTCTGGCGGGGGATTTCGAGGTTGGCTTCGTAGGCGGCTTCACGTAATGATTTATATTTATCCATGGTACTGTTTATGAAAGTTAATGAGGACGTCACAGTGTACTCTACATTGTCATCCCGAAGGGAACTGTTCGCTCTTCGGTGTGTGCTGTGATATACCCACCGTAGAGCGGACAGTTCCCTTCGGGATGACAAACGTAGTGTGTACCGTGGCGCACACCGTAGAGCGAACGGTTCCCTTCGGGATGACAAACGTAGTGTGTACCACAAAATCTGAAAATTTTGTAATCTCTATAGACATTATTTCAATTCCAGCACAACGACGGACACCGGCGGCAGCGTTATTTTCAATTCTTCATTTTTCAAAACCGCGCCTTTAAAGTCAGCCGGTTTTATAAAATTCGGATTGTCAAATGTATTATGATCCTGCACCTTACCCGAAGTCAATATACGCCCGCTTACACCCGACGCTTTCAAGCCCCGGATAGTCACTGATACTTCCTGCGACCGGTTCGGATCTATATTGACCAATGAAATATGCACCCGCCCGGCCTTGTCGCGGGAAGCCGAAGCCGATACGGCGGGTAGTTTTTGGCCGCCGAAGGTGTAATCGTTCACATGTACGTCCAGCGGTACCAGCACGGCATCCTGATGCACGTTGAACATTTCCAGGACATGGTAGGTGGGCGTAAGCAGCATTTTTTCGCCTTCTGTCAGCACCACGGCCTGAAGTACATTTACCGTTTGAGCGAGATTGGCGATGCGGACGCGGTCGCAGTGTTTTTGAAAAATATGAAGCGTCGTTCCGGCGATCATAGCGTCGCGCATAGTATTTTGCTGGTACAAAAAGCCGGGATTCGTGCCCGGTTCCACGGTGTACCAACCACCCCATTCATCCACCACGAGCGCGACTTTTTTCTGCGGATCGTATTTATCCATGATGGTCGAGTGGCGGGTAACTAATTCTTCCATGCGCAGGGCGGCATTCATGGTTTTAAAATATTCTTCCTCCGAAAAAGCCGTGGCGGAACCTTTCTTTGCCCAATCGATGACCGAATAATGGTGCAGGGCAACACCTTCCAGCATATTATGCGGGATGTCGCGCATCAACACCTCGGTCCAGTTGTAATCGGCCCCATTGGCGCCGGAAGCCACGCGGAACAATTTGTAACTATTCCCCCAATCGGTCATAAAAGTGGCGTACTGGCGGTAAATATTGGCGTAATACTCCGGTTTCATGTTGCCGCCGCAACCCCAGGCCTCGTTGCCCACACCCCAGAATTTGGCGATCCAGGGCTTTTCACGTCCGTTGGTTTTGCGCAGATCGGACATTGGACTGCCGCTTTCTTCAGTGGTATATTTCACCCAGTCGGCAAGTTCCTGCACCGTGCCGCTGCCCACGTTGCCGGCGAGGTAGGGCTCCGCGCCGATGGCCTCGCACATATTTAGAAAATCGTGGGTGCCAAAACTATTGTCTTCCGTGACGCCGCCCCACCACACGTTTTTCATGCTGGGCCGTTGGGCTTTCGGGCCGATGCCGTCTTTCCAGTGGTAGGTGTCAGCGAAGCAGCCGCCCGGCCAGCGCAGGTTGGGCACTTTGAGTTTTTTCAGGGCTTCGATGATGTCGGTGCGCACGCCGTCTTTATTGGGGATTTTGGCGTTGCCTTCCCCCACGTAGAAGCCGCCGTAGATGCAACGGCCCAGGTGTTCGGCAAAATGCCCGTAGATGTGGCGGCTGATGGTGTCGCGGCCCAGGTCGGCGTTGAGCGTGAGGCGGTTTTGGGCGAAGGTGGTGGATAGAATGCCCAGGAGTAAATGTATTAGTATCGTTTTTTTCATTGAATAGTGATTTTAATCTGACAAGAACCCGGGTTGTTTATTAAGCCGTTATAGCAGGCAGTTTGCGATTGCCTGCCGTAGATTTTTTAATTCACCACGAGACACGGAGGATGCCGCCTTCGGCGGACTACCGTCTACCGTCTACCGTCTACCGTCTACCGTCCACCGTCTACCGTCCACCGTCTACCGTCCACCGTCGAAAACACCTCCCACTCATGTACCCCACCTGAAACCCCTTCCTGCCACGTCATTTCCAGCCGTAGCGCAGTCGTTTTGACGGGTTCGAATTGCACTTCATTCCACTGATCTTTGGCTGATTTATATCCGTCGGGCGCATAAACGGGTTTCCAGACCCCGTTTTCCAAATACAGCACACGCCAGGATTTCGGCGCCCGGCAACCGCCGCCGGTAGCTTCATCGTCGAACCAGTACACCCGCGCCGTACCGACCTGTTCGGCTTTGCCAAAATCATATTGCAGCCATTCCGTTGATCCAAACTTCGGCCACCAGTGAATCCATGAGCCCTCCTTATCGGCCGAGTTTTTGACCGGAATTTGATCGGCTATGTTTTTCAAGTCGCCTTTTGCCCCCTCGGAAGCGGTTGCTGTGGACAATGCGGCGAGCGTGGGCTGCGCAATCGCCGGCACGGCTCGCAGGTCGTGGGGCAACCACACCAGCATATTATCCCGGCCGCGATTGGCCCAGGCGTAATACGGAATGGCTTTCAGGGCGAGTTTTTGCAGATCGGCTTCGTCAGGCGCCGTTTTATTTTTCACCAAAAAGCCTGAAAAAGAAAGCGCCTGCACCCCGCCGAGTAATGCGGGATCGTAGTTTGAACGGATCGTAGCCGTATCCGGTACCAGCAGGTTCAGCACCCGATCGTCGGTTTGGTCGCGGCCTTCCAGGCAATACACCAGCGGACCTCTTTTCAGGGCGAAACGGCCGGCATCAGCCTCCACTTTGGCATTGGCCTGCACCCGTTGGGTTTGCATGGGCAAATCCAGTTCCACCACGTCGCCCTTATTCCATTTGCGGTTGATGACTGCGAAGCCGTTTTCAAAAGTTGCCGGAAAAACCCGCCCGTTTACTTTTATACTCAGCGGGTTGCCGGAAAATTCATAAAAACGGTACAAATCCAGCGGCACGACATCGCCTTTCACCCAGCCGGGGATGCGTATTTTAAGCGAAAAAGTATTGGGTTTGGCGGGATCAACGTGAATTTTTACCAGCCCGTCCCAGGGAAAGCCGGTTTCCTGCCGGATGTTGACTTTTACTTTCTGGCCCTTGCTGTTGGTATTTTCAATATCGGTTTTGCTGGCCACAAAATGGTTGACATAGAGTTCATTGCCTTTTTGGGCATATAACAAGCCCGGCAAGGCGGTGAAAAAGCGGGTCAGGTTTGGCGGGCAACAGGCACAACTAAACCATTCGGTGCGTTCCACATTTTTGCGACTTTCCAGCGGGTTGGGGTAAAAAAACCGATCGCCGGAAAGCGACAGCCCGGCATTCAGGGCGTTGTACAGGGTCAGTTCCACAATGTCCAGATAACGGCTTTCGCCTGTCAGTTGGAACATACGTTGCGACCACCACAGGAAGGCGATGGACGAACAGGTTTCGCAGTAGGCGCTGTAATTCGGCAAATCATAGGCTCCGCCGAAACCCTCGTTGCTGCCTGTGGCGCCCACACCGCCGGTGATGTACATCTGACTGCCCACGATATCTTCCCAGACAGCCTTCATGGCATCGTCGTATTCGTGGGTGCCGGTCAGTGCTGCTACGTCGGCCGCACCGGCAAACATGTAGGCCAGCCGCACGGCATGCCCCACGGCCACGCGCTGGTCTTTTACTTTTTGGTGATTTTGGGAATACTCCTCGCCGTAACCGCGCGCGTCGATGAAAAATTTGGCCAGATCGAGCCAGCGGCGGTCGCCGGTGGTTTGGAACAGTTTGACCAGGCCGATTTCAATTTCCTGGTGCCCGGGGGCTTTCGCCAGTTTGCCGGGACCGAAATCGCGGGCCACGAGTTCGGCGTTTTTCAAGGCTATCTCCAGCAGGTTGCGATTTCCGGTAGCTTCATACCAGGCGACGGCGGCCTCGTACAGGTGTCCGGCGTTGTACAATTCGTGGCTGAGTTTGTCCTCGTTTTGCCAGCGCGGACCGTCGAGCCAGCCCAAATAAGCCCCTTTTACAGCCGCTGGGGTAGTATCTCCAGTCATTTTTTGCCGGTTCACGATGCTGCGCCAGGTGTAGAGGTAGCCGTCCGGTTCCTGCGCCGCGCCGATTTTTCCTATCAACAAATTCACGCTTGCCCTGAACTTGGGGTCCTTGTTGGTACGCAAGGCGTTGGCCGCGCCTTCGATGCTTTTATACAAATCGGAGTCGTCGAAAGGGAAGCGGGTGCAAACGCCGCCCGACACCACTCCTGCCGCGACGTCAAAATTTTTGACCCGTCCGGTCTCCTCGTTTTTCTGAAACGTAGCCGGGATGGTCACTGTCCGGACGGTTTCGATGCGGGGCGCCCAGAATTTATCCTCCAGTTGCACCCGGTGGAAAGGAATGGGCTGGATGGGGTATTGCTGCGCGAGCGCGGGGCTGGTCAGCAGGAGGAATGGAAGCCAGTGATGTATTTTCATGTCAAATTTGTTTATCGCAATCTGAGTTTGATATTTCGGGTTGCCCCATTCAACCCCACCCCCATCCCATCCCCCAAATAGGCAGGGCCGATTAGTTCTGTTTTTTTGCCCATTTCACGGGGTGTCATTCTGAGCGAAAGCGAAGAATCCGAGGCTGAAGGCCTCAAAAACAAGATA
>CAUJEY010000128.1 GCA_963169325.1 Bacteroidota bacterium | reverse complement strand
CGCATTTGCCGGACATTAAACGCTGATAGGCTGCCGGAGTGGGTTCCAAGAGAGGATTGGGCCGGGCTAAATACGATCATCCAAATCCAAAGCGAACGAATAATTATGGCTAACGGTACTGTCTCTCAAGAAACAAGATATTACATCAGCAGCCTTCGCCTGTCTGCCGATCGCATTGCATCCTACGTTAGAGGCCATTGGGGGATTGAAAACCAATTGCATTATATGTTAGATGTGTTTTGGGGCGAAGACGGCAGCCGAAAACGAACTGCTTGCGCTGCGGCTAATTTTGGAACAGTGCTCAGAATTGCTCACAATCTGGTCAAAACACACCCCGAAAACATCAGTATCAAACGCAAACGAAAAAAGGCAGACCGATCAGACCATTATCGTGAACAAATACTGCGATTAAACACATGAGAGCGATAATCTATCCAGTGGGACGTTCATGCGTCTGCCCTGGGGGCCAAGGGCAGTCCGAAAAATGACTCCAAACTCCGCACTGGACCATCCGACATAACCGACCTCTCGGAGAATACTATCCTTTCGGGCTGGAGAGCCTGGTCAAATCGGTTAAAATTACAGGCAGCGGCGACGCGCCAAAGGTGACCAAACAAAATTACCTCAACGGCGCCTTCCCGCCCGGCTACGCCAACCTGACCCAGAAAATCTATTTCTACGCATCAAAAGTGGCTGCCGATCACTATACGGTGCTCCATAATGAAGCATACGCTTACACGCTTACGCACAAGCAGGCGATCCTGGACTATTACGGTTGTCCGGAGGATTTTGCGCCCGCGTTTTGCCTTAAGCTCAATTGCGACAATCCCGGGCAGCCCTATTACTCCAAAGGTTTTAAGCGGCTTGTCACCGACTGTGACCCGGTAACACTCAATTTCGAGCCGACCTTCCCGATCCTGTTCCGGTACCAAATGCCGGGCTGGGACCAGGTGACCACTACACATTATGTCAATTTGGTAAAGCCCTGACCCGCCAAACCTCTCATAAACCCAAAATTGCATTACCTTTAACCACGCTCACACACATGAAAACCATTCGTTGTTTTATAACCCTCTTTTTCGCCTCGTTCTTTCTCATTTCCGGCTTACAGGCGCAGCAGGATAGTTGTTATGTACGGTTGGAAGACGCTTCGGGGTACACGCCTACTGCGGAGCAGTTGGCAGAGTTGGAAGCCGCAGCCTGTACTCTGATCGATTCTTTTCCTGCGGAATTTCGGGATTCTTTCCGGGTGTATGATTTCGGGTTTTACCTGCATCAGGAGGTGACGGAAGGTGGGTATCCGGAGCCGTTTGCGAAGAAAATTTTAGAGGTGCAGAATTTGTCGCCGTATTATTTGTTGTTTGGGAAGCAGACGGATCGAACGGGCGTTTATTCTAAAATGTGGTTAGAACTTAATCTCCCCAAAACAGGACTGTTTGCATGTATGGATAGCTTTAGATTATTCGTTATAGTTGAGAAGTTAAGGCTGATAATGGAAGAAAACCATAAAATTAATGACATCACATCTTATGTGAAATCTCAGGTTGTGTCAATTGATTCTTTAAAAGAATTAGTAGTGAGATTCTCTTATTTATGTAATTTTTGTCCAAATTCCTTTGAAATAAAAACAGTCCTATTAAAAAAAGGCTTTATTGGTATAAAATGTAATATTGAAACCAATCAATCAATTAATAACAATAATTCAAATATATATAACTACTCTCACACCATTGCCTCAGGAGACGATATTGTACAGGGACTAGCGGACCTTTTGGGTGACCTACCGCCTCTTAATGGGACGTCTCCCCAAGGGTATATTTCAGACAATGACAATATATGTTTTGATGGCTCATTTAATAAGTGCGATTCTGCATACACTCATAATATAGAGGATCACGATATTTGGGTTCATCTATGGAAAGAAGATAATACTCAAAATGGGATACTGTTTATTAGATCGGAATTTTATATTCTCATTGATGACCCTTCTTTTTCAAACGCAATCGGAGGAGGAGGCACCGGGACCCCCACAATAAGAGAAAATGATCAGACTGATAAACTAGAAATTGTTGATAAATTCTTAATTATAGATCCAATCAAGAATTTTTATTATATTGCAGATTACCCAGCCCCTCTTCCTATGGATGATTCCGAAGATTATAGCAATGCGGAAGAACCACCATTTTATTTAGTGAAGCAAGGAGAGTCATTATCGTCCATTGCATCAGCAAGTAATGGGGCTTTTAGCGTGGAAGATCTAATTCGGTGGAATAGTGACATATCAAGAATAAAAGACTATCCACACACAATATATCCAGGAGACAAACTTAATTTATTCTTAGAAGCATATTATGATGCTAAATATAGGGAAATGTTTATGTATGGCCCTGATGGTAAATTAACAAGTGCCACATATGGGTTAATGGTTCCCTTATATAATAACGTCCAATCCTTTCACTTTGGGCCAACTAATAAAATTGTATTAGGGTTTACTAAAGGAAATCCGTTATTGCTAAAACCACTTGTTCCAACACATCCTCCTTATCATACGCCTCCACCTCCTATTCTTCCCCCTTTGCAGTCTCCATCACCAAATTGGGGACTCAATTTAACCTATTTACGGGCAGGTTTTATATTTGCATTTTTATTATGCCCAAATACATTTGGTAATGATGCTCCCATGCATGGCCCTTTTCACCTCATTGACCCAATAACAGGCAGATATTATGACGAAGATCCGCGGCCTATAAAAGATCCATCTATGTTAAAATATGTAACTTATACTAAATTTAAAGATGTATTGAATGATCTAAGCAAAGTACCGAAGAATGGAAAGGTTTATGCTGGGATGAGTCATGGATACAGCATACCTGAATTAATTGTTGCAGCAAGAGATAGGGGGCACCATAAAAACATCCAGGGATATCAAAAAGCTTGTTTAGATAAGTATACCCTTGCCACTCTTCCCAGAGAAGGCAGATACAATGACAATAGTTATATCTATATTAGAGGCAGAGAACAAACTATTATTGATCACATGGGAGGTTCATGGGAAAAAATTATAAAGACAAATAAGGGTATTAATGAAACAAGGTCAGGTAATGAAAAAAACCAACTTGGCAAAACGCAAGATATATATACACAAGCAATGATCATGAACAAACATGAAGCGCCATCTATATCTTGGGATGGCGCTTGTGATACTAACAATTAATTTTGAATATGAGTATTATATTTAAAGAAAATTACAAATGCTTCGACATAACCAAATCGCTGTTTAATCAAAACAAAGTGTTTGGCCCTGATATTATTCGAGATAGATTTGATTGCTTGTCAATTATAGATCGCTCAAGAGTGTTAAATTGGGTAGATATGTCTTTTCTAATAAATATGAATTGGATAAAAAAAATAATACTGAACATACATGACTTTGATATAAATTACTTACTTTCTTTACAAGAGTCTCTAGAATCTGTCTCAATGCATCTTGATATAGATAAAAATGGTGATGTGTTTACAGAATTTCCTAATCTTATTAGCTTGGAAGCCAATACAAAAAACAATATTTTTTTAAATAATATGCCTCAACTTAGGAATTTAAATATCGCTTCCGTTGACTTAAGTAAATTAAACTTTGAAAACCTTCGCAATCTGGCACGTCTTCAGATAGGTGGGTCAAAGAATTGGAGAGCGTGTAATATACATCATTTAACGAGATTAAAGGGCTTGACTATTGGGTTTGATAACAATATTCAAGACATCAGCTTTATTTCAAAAATGGAAAATATAGAATGTATAAGTTTTTTATACACCTCGAAAATTAAAATATTTCCAGACATATCTAACCTGAAAAAATTAAAAAGAATACACATATATGCTCTGAACCGCCTAGAAGATATATCCCAAATCAGACATAGTGAAAGCATAGAAGAACTAATTATTGTAAACTCCTCGATCAAAGATGATATACTAAGGCCAATAGTAGATTGCCCTAATTTAAAACGTGTAGCTATTGCATTAAAGAATATTTCCGACAACAAAAAGGCCCATATCTTATTTGCCGATAAAATTGATCAAAGTATTTTGGATACCCCTTTTTACATTAGTTAATCAACAATTAATAAAATTATGCGAACATTTAGTACATTTTTTATCTTATTTTTCACGTACACTACACTCCTCTCCCAACCCCTCCTCGTCAAAAACATTCAACCGGGCCTATCCTCCGGTATCCAGCTGGGCGCGGCGCGTTCTGCCGTAGTGGGTAATACCTTGTATTTTACTGCCGACGACGACATTCATGGGGTGGAATTATGGAAATCCGACGGTACAGCGACGGGCACTGTCTTGGTGCGCGATATTTACCCGGGCAAGTCTTTTCACGGTCCGGACCGGTTATATACCGTGTACGACAATCAGTTATATTTTACGGCCCGCGATACGGCGCACGATACCGAGTTGTGGCGCACCGATGATGGGCCGGAAGGCGCCGTGCTGGTGCGCGATGCCTGCCCAACCGATTGCGACGGCGTATTTTATGCTTTTTCAGGCGCTCCAATGGTCGAGTATAAGGGCAAATTATATCTGAACTGGCGTGACTTTAGCATAGGCGAAGAATTTTGGTTGACCGATGGTACCGAAGCCGGCTCGATACTGGTCAAAGACATCAACCCGGGTGGGGGTGGATCGGATAGCCGGCCGTATGGTTTCACTGTGTTCCAGGATAAACTCTATTTCGCCGCCGATTCGGCTATAATCGGCTCCGAACTCTGGGTTAGCGACGGCACAACGGCCGGCACCCGTTTAGTCAAAAATATAAATACCAGTTCCTTTGGCGATTGCGAAATGGACGGCCCTGTGGTTGGGGCTGACGCTTTTTACTTCTGGGCCCGGAAAAGCAACGGCGACGGCCGCGAACTTTGGAAATCGGACGGCACGGAAGCCGGCACCCTTATGGTTAAGGATATTAATCCCGGCAGCAGCACCGGTATGCCGAACAGCGTTCCCCTGAGCAATTCCCTCTGGCTCGGCAACCGCCTGCTCTTCGTAGCCACCGACGGAACTACCGGCGAAGAACTCTGGATCACCGACGGCACGGAAGCGGGTACTGCACTGCTGAAAGACATCAACACCGGCCCGGGCAAAAGCAATATCAGGTTTTTAACCATTCTGAACGGGCTGGCATTTTTCCAGGCCGATGATGGCGTAAATGGCAACGAATTGTGGTCCAGCGACGGCACAACGGCAGGTACCCAATTGTTTAAAAATTTTAATCCCGGGGGCGCAGACGGATTACATTTTGCGGGGGCGCCCTTTACCATCTTTCAAAACAAGATGATATTCACCGGCGACGATGGCAACACCGGCCGTGAAATCTGGATTACCGATGGCACGGAAGCCGGAACCGCTTTGTTCGTGGATGTCGCCGCCGGCTCGCCGGAATCGAACCCATCCAACTTCCACATAATCGGCAATACCCTGTTCTTTTTCGCTAACACAGCCGCCACCGGCCGCGAACTCTGGAAATATGACCTTACTTCCGTCGGCACGAATGAGCCCGGCCAGATGCTATCGCTGAAAATATTTCCCACCGTTTCTGCCGACGGGCTGTTCTCACTTCAGATCGACGGCGAGCCCGCGGAGGCATACCGGGTGGAGGTATACGACGTGCTGGGGCGCTTGCAAGCAAGCCAACGCTTGCTGGAAGGTAATAGAAACCTGGATTTGTCGGCCTTGCCCAATGGCGCTTGGTTCGTGCGCCTAAGCGGGGAAGAAACCCGCAGAACGAGTGTGCAGCGTGTGGCGGTTATGCGGTAGTCAAATCCAAATCCTTCCAAAAAACCGATCATCCCATCACCTCTAAATTCAATCAACCATGCTGCTCCTTTCCTGTACATCATTTCGCCACATTGGAATCGCGTTCGCGCTTTTATTTACCGTCCAGATACTACGGGCACAAAGCCCGCCAGAAGCCCTGAACATTGCCGCGAAAGCGATTTATTACGATGAGGCGGAAGCGGTCATTATCCGCTGGGCGCCAATGGATTGGGAAACCTGGAAATGGGGAAATACAGAGGGGTATGACTTAATACGCTATACCATCATTAAGAATGGCGACACGCTGAACGGAGAAGGATATGAAGCTAACAGACAGGAGCTGGCTCTTGCCCTTAAGCCTTTGCCGGAAAACGAATGGGAATCCCTGGCCGAATCCAATGATCTGGCAGGCGTAGCTGCCGGCGCCATTTACGGCGACAGCCTCGATCTGTTACCGCCCCAGGGTGCAAATTTGATGACAGTTTACCACAAATCGCAGGAACGGGAAAACCGTTTCGGTTTCAGTCTTTTTGCAGCTGACCAGGATTTTACCGTGGCCGAAAAAATGGGGCTGGCCTTTGTTGATCAGACCGTTGAGGCGCAGAGTCAATACGTTTATTTTATCAGGCCTCATGCCCCCGATACCTCGTCCACCGTGCGCGACGGCTTTGTTATGGTGCAAACTGACTCGGCATTTGTGCTGCCCGCACCAGAAGGTCTGAAAGGCGCACCCGGCGACAGCACTGCCGTGCTACAATGGCGCAAAAACCCGGATTTTTTCACCAGTTATGTGGTCGAACGCTCCACTAACGGAGTTAATTTCAGTCAAATTAATGACTTGCCGCTTATTTCGGCGTCGGCGCCCGAAGGCGACGACGGCATGCTCGCCTTTGCCGACTCGCTGTATGCCAACGGCGTGGCTTTTACTTACCGCGTGCGCGGGTATTCACCTTTCGGAATACTCGGCCCGCCGTCTGACACCGTGCAGGTAACCGGCCGTCCGGCCCCCCTGTCTGTGCTGATGTCCATCAAGGAAATTGAAGAGACACAAACAGGTGAACTGACTGTCACCTGGGAATTTCCGGAAACGGAAGAGGCTAAAGTTTCCGGTTTCGACGTCTACCGGGCGAAGGCTGCCGAAGGGCCGTTCTCTAAAATCACTTCTACTACCCTTGCCGCTTCGGTCAGGACTTTCGTGGATACCGATCCGCTGCCGGCTAACTATTACCAGGTCAGAACAATTGACGAAAATGATTACGAACTGTCCACTTTCCCGCGCCTCGGACAGCCGAAAGACGATACGCCTCCTTCGGCTCCGGCCTCCGTGTTCGGTCAGGCCGATGCATCCGGTGTCGTGACCCTGCACTGGACGCGCAGCCCGGAAAACGACGTGATGGGCTACCGGGTTTTTATGGCCAATTCCATGAATGGCGATTACGCCCAGGTCAGTTCCGTTTGGATCAACGATACTACTTTCCTCTACCAGCTTAATTTGAATACGCTCAGCCAGTATATCTATTTTACCGTCAAAGCGCTCGATTTCCGGCAAAATCAATCGCCCATGTCCACGCCGGCGCAGATTGAGCGCCCGGACATTATACCGCCTTCCGCCCCTCTGATCACCGAAGTGACGGCCACGCCGCTGGGTATACAATTTACCTGGGTAACGAGTAGCAGCACGGATGTGCTCAAACACGAGTTCCAACGAAAAACGGTGGGAGCTCCTGGATGGACGGTGATGACAGCGTTCAACGTTGAAGACCCAATAACCGGCTACCTCGACTCCACAGCGAGTAAACGCAAATGGTATCAATACCGCCTGGTGGCTGAGGACAAATCCGGCAATCGGGGCGGCTCCCGTATCGTGAAGGCCAAGCCCATCAACGACGGATTACGTGAGCCTATTCAAAACTTCGACGGTCAGTTGGTCAACAGCACCCCAACGCATGTATTGCTGGAGTGGGACTATCCCAAAGACGAACCTGACCTGATCGGTTTTCAGATTTTCCGGGGCCTGGATACGGCAAACATGTTTTCGTATCGCTTTTTCCCGACCAATCTTCCACAATCCCCTTCCTTTTCAGATATGGCAGTTACCCTAAACGGCAATTTGATGCATTATAGCTTTACGGACTACGATGTACATTTCGAGGATTTTGCCAAGACGACGTTCAATTATTTCTACACAGATGCGTTGAACCCGAACCTGGCTTTGCCTCCATCGAATCCAGGCAATCCCCCGCCCTCTCCGGGTACCGTTCAGCAATATACCATACCCAATCCTGCCGCTTCCATGCCAGGGAGTTTGAAATATTGGGTGATGGCGAAGTTTGCCGACGGGTCGTATTCGCCATTGGCCGGGCCGGTGACGATCACGCTTTAAATTCTTTTTCGAAATGACCTTCTCAGAGGTTTGGTAACCGGGTTGGCCCGTGATTACCCTGACCGGATCATGGGCTTCTTTACCCGGAAGGCATATTTTTTATACCTTTAACCACGCATGGACATGAAAACTTTTCGTTATTTTATAAACCTCTTTTTTGCCTCGTTCTTTCTCATTTCTGGCTTACAGGCACAGCAAGATAGTTGTTATGTACGGTTGGAAGACGCTTCGGGGTATACGCCTACTTCGGAGCAGTTGGCGGAGTTGGAAGCGGCAGCCTGCGCATTGATCGATTCTTTCCCCGCGGAGTTTCGGGATTCGTTTCGGGTGTATGATTTCGGGTTTTACCTGCATCAGGAGGTGACGGAAGGTGGGTATCCAGAACCGTTTGCGAAGAAGATTTTAGAGGTTCAGAATTCGTCGCCGTATTATTTGTTGTTTGGGAAGCAGACGGATAGGGGTGGGGTGTATACGCGGTTTTGGGTGGGTTTGAGGTTGCCAAATAGTGGGATTTTTTACTGTATTGACCAGTTATTACCTTCATTACGAGGTGATTTGACTACCAAATATGGAATTATTGCCAATGAAATGCACAATGCCAACGAAAAATCCTATTTTGGTTACCATGATGCAGAAATTTCAGCAATAGATTCATTACGTTCCTATATCGATGCCTTGAAAGAGTGCTGTATACCGCCTGGGCAACAACGGCGCGGGTCGGGTTGTACTTCATGCGTTTTTAGTAAATCGGAATTTACCTCACTTCTAAGAAACAAAGATTTTACAGAAACCAAGTGCATGATTCAAGCAGTAGCCGACTCAAGTCAATCCAATAGCAATATGGTTAACAGGATAATCCGAGTAGATGGTGAAGCGTTCAATGTCGATATGGAAATACAAAAATTTATTGACTCTTACAAAGGACCTGATTCTTCGAAAAGCGCAAGTATTTACACCTTTAACTATCCTGATAAATGTTCTGATTTAGATTCATTATTGGAAATTGCTGAAGATGATTCCTCTTGCCTTGTCATTGTTGCAGGGATGATGGGGGATATTGGAGAAAATGGTTTTCTTTTTCTGAAAATTTTTGAAAAAGAAAACTGTTTTATTAAATCCAATGGCCCCGGCTATATATACGTTTATGATATGCAGGGTGTCTACCAATTCAGTTTTTGGGGTAATCACTACCACGGGATTTACTTTACGGATTCCCCTTTTTATTTGGGAAGAATTGACTTTAAAAAGAATATGACAAAAGGTGATGCAATAGCAAAATTTTCTAACTTTTTCATTTCAGATAGTAATATTACTTATTTAAAAGAAATGCAGAAAAAATGCAATATAAACAACCGTGAATATGGGGGATTAGTATCATTTGGTACTGAAATAGGAGAAATGGTGTTCGAAGAATGCACATCTTGTTCAGCAACTGCAACTTCGCTATCAGGTTCCTTAGATTTATTTAATTACTCTAATTACGAAAGCAAAGACTTTGTTGCTCATTGGCATACTCATCCTAACGCTCCATACGAAGAATCTCAAACTCCATCAGGTTGGATACGCGCAATACAATATCACGAATATAAATATGATTTTTTCCTTTATATGTCAAATAATTTGGTTTGGCAAGCAGAATTTTTATCTGCATCTACTTTTGCTAAAAACACATGGAGGTTGCCGGGACGAATAGGAATAATTGCAGGAAATTTAGGGATAACGGTTTATCGATTTGCGGGAAACTATTATAAAGAAATTGGGTCACTAAGTGGTTATTTTCCATGTGAATATCATCCAGAGGGAGTTTGTTATAAAAAAGAAGGCACAATTGAAAATTTAAATTTACTATATTCATGGGTAAAATACGATTTAAGTTACATGAAAAAATAAAAGCAGTTATATTTTTTTTATTGCTACCTATGTTGGTGTATTATTCGTGTAATAATAGTCCTAAAAATAGTAGTGCTTCGCAAGTCATTGAAGCAGATAAGACGGATTCAAATTACAAACCAATTTTTTGGGAGCTTGTTTGTCAAACAGGTGAATTTCCAGTTTTATTTGATTGCAATGAAGACAGTATATCTTATCAGATTGAATTGCAAAATGACCCTTTTAAAGATTTGATAATTTTGACAATAAAAATGAATAGTTCGCATATTGATGCTATTTATTACAGCAGATTTATATTTAAAAGCAAAACTCCACTTCCTAAAAATAGAAGGCAACAATACAAACACTTTTCAATTGGTAATCCTATGACTAAGGATTCCGTGTACTGTTACTTTACACCTATAAAAAAAATTGTTTTAAATCATAAAGAAGATACTTTAATTAATTTTTTGAAAACGACTATATGGAATATGCCTACAAAAGATGAAAGCGAAATTGAATTAGATGCTGAGACTTGGCAAATAAAAGGTCGAAATGGAAAAGCGAAAATTCTTTTGACACGAAGTTCATTTAATGATTCAATTTATTACAGTAATATCCAGCGAATTATTGATATCTGCAATATTAAGGACTACGAGTACAAAAAGAGATAAGTTTACAGCAATTCTCGGTTACAAAAAGTTATCATAACAAACCACTGCTCAGTGTCATGCTGTAAGCATCTGCCCGATCTAAAGTTGAGGTATTCGTGCTAGCTTGGTCAGATGCTTTCATCATGACGCTGAGCAGTGGTTTGGCATGGTAACTTTTTACAAACAGAGAATCTTTGATAAGTTTTAGAGTTTAACCGCTGACGGGAGGAGCGCGGCTATTAAATTCACTTAAAAAAGTGAAATTTGCTTATGAAAAAGTCAAAATTCATGGAGCCACAGATAATCTTTGCCCTTAAGCAGGCCGAGATGGGCACCCTTGTTGAATAGGTATGCCGGAAATCCTCTCACCCCGCCAAATAAACAACCTTCACACTCCCCCGGTACCCGCCCGCCGAACACTGCACCACATACGTCCCTGCGGGCAAACCACTGAGATCAAGCCGAAGGGTATACTGCCCGGCTGCTAATTGCTGGCTACCCTCCGATAGCACCTTTACCGTTTGGCCGGTAGCCGGGGAAATCACCCGCAGCAAAACGGCAGCAGCATCCGGCAGATCAAGTGTCACTGTTGTCGAACTTTCGAATACCGTGGGGTTTACGGCAAGGGAAGGCGTCGCCGGTATGGGAGCCGTCACGGCAGTTGTTTTTTTCACAAAATGGGCAATAATCGTATCCGCGCCGCTGAGGTTGAGCGTCACGCTTGCAAGGGAATCACCGGGCAGGAAGGCCTGGTTGGTAGCTATCCAGCGGTCGAACGTATACCCGGCCGTCGTGTCATAGAGGGCCGACAGTTTCAAATCGACGCCGCCGAAATAAGTGCCGGTGTACGGGAAGTCGCTGACCGTAAGCGAGTTGATCTGCAATTGGGCCATGCTGTCGGGGTCGGTACCGAACGTAATATCATACGGGCCGGTCAGGTCGTAACATTCGACCATGCCGTCGGCCATAGCGTTGCAGCGCCGGGTAATGAAGTCGCGCAGGCGCTCCACATTGCTTTGCCAGTGGTCGTAATCGCCGCCCCAACGGGCAGCGTGTTGGGTCATTTCCGGTGCGATGCGATTGGCCACCGTGTCGAGGTACGACAACATATTGTCGCAGCTGAACACGGTATTCATGAGGTCGATATAGCGGGAGATATAGTATTGTTTAAAGCCCGGGTTGGCCATCAACCGCTTGAGCACTTTAATATGGCCTTCGGGGTCGGAGAAACCGCCGAGAGTCTCCGGATTGCAGGGCAGGGCCGTGGCAGAGGTATCGGGAATATCGGTGTAGTTGATATAGTAACCGAAGGTGGCGTCGTTGTCCCACAGGATATAGCCCCATTTTTTATGTTCACCTTCGGGATTCAGGCCGCGCCACCAACCGGTATTATAGTTTAGCCAGTCGGAACACACGGTCACGGAGTTGACGATCACGTAATCCACCAGGCTGGTCACGTCCAGTTGTGCGGCGACATTATCAAATTTGGCCTGATCGGCCATGTTGTTGCCCTGGATGTACTGGTACAGGGTTTTCCAGTTTTGAATGGCCTTGTTGCCGCCGTACTCCGCCCAGGTATTGCCCCAGGTGAGGACATACTGGATGTCGTATTTGCCCTGGCCGTAATAATATTCGGTGTAGTCGTGGTCATCCGGTATCTCGCGCAGATCGTACACGCCCCAGTATTGGCCGTCGATGTACACGATGGCTTTTTCGGAGCGGCGAAAATCGAGGTGCAGGCCGCCGCGTTCCGCAAGGTCGTGTACGTAGGCGTCGCGCAGGTTGGCGCAGCCCTCGTGGGAAGGCAGGAAGTTGCCGGGGTAGTTGTCGTCGCCGGCGGCGCGCAGAATGAGCCGCTGGAATTCGTCGCGGTCCGACAGGCGGAATATTTTTTCTTCCAGGGCATTGTTGTAACCCATTTCGTCGCGGGCCACCAGGTCGATGCTGCGCTGGTCGTTCACCCAGGAATCCTGCCCGTGGCTGTTGAATTCGCCGTAAGTACTGGCTTTTCGGGCGCCGTTTTGATCAAAATATTCGATGGAGCCCTGGGGGCGCAGGTCTTTGTCGCCGTTGGCCAGGTTGGTGAGTTCGTAGCCGGCCACAGAGATCACGGGCAGGGTGTGATTTGCATTGACAAAATAAGTGGCGTATTCCACAAAGCCGGGCAGGATACTGGTGTCGCTGCTCACAGCCATCGCTTTCAGCACCGCGGTGGTTTTCAGGGTAATCGGGCCGGTATATTCGTCTGAGGAGGTGGACGGTTCTGTGCCGTCCAGGGTGTAATACAGCGTTGCGCCGGGTTCATTGTTGGTGAGGGCAACGGTCACCGAATCGGTATAAAACCCGGCCGGCTTGTCGAAATCAGGCCTGTCGGCAAATCCCGAAAAATGGGGACTGTCATTATTGGAGTTCCCCGGAACCGGCTGAGTCAAAATCCGCCACGGTGATCCGCCATCCGTAATCCGCCCGCGGGACTGCCCCAGTTTGGTTTTACTGATGGTCACCTGGTCGATTACGATACCGTTGGGGTTAGCTAAAAGTATACGTTCAGGGTCGTTTTTGGTTTGTGTAAATTTAAAGTTGGTGTGAATACCCTGCGCCATTGCCGTATCGCGTCCGCTGGCCCAAAACACCCGGAATCCCTTTGCTGGAATCGTAACGCCCGCTGGAATTTGCCATTTGGTGGGTTTGTTTTTGTTGTCGCTGAGATAGTAGCCACTGATATCGGCAACCACGGAATCGCCGTTGTATAGTTCGATCCAGTCTTCAAATTTGTCAAAATTATCGGGAAACTGCTTCAGGTTGGCGCAGGAGTATTCGTTGATCAGCACCTGGGCAAAAATTGTCCGGGCCAATAACAAAGCCAAAACGGATAATGCCACTTTCTGGTAAAGTGTCTTTTTCATGTACGTGACAGTGTATGTTTGGGTTAGAAATTTGGTCGCGCATCAGGCGCTGCGCAAAAATCACAGAATTTGCGGGATTGCTCATTTTTATTAAAGCCGGGGTTAGCAAAACCGTTGATTTGTGGCGCCGACTTAATAGTACTTTGTCACTTTAAATAACAGAGACATGAGGCATCACGAATTTTTTTTAGACAGGCCTTCTCCGGAATCAAAATCCGTGAAAATCTGCGTGCTCGCCGATGGCGAGGTCGTGTTGTCCGTGCTCCCATCCTTCTACGAGGGCCGCTCGCGGAGGATGGGAGCACGGACAACA
>CAUJEY010000127.1 GCA_963169325.1 Bacteroidota bacterium | reverse complement strand
ACTCATAACTCATAACTCATAACTCATAACTCATAACTCATAACTCATAACTCATAACTCATAACTCATAACTCATAACTCATAACTCATAACTCATAACTCATAACTCATAACTCATAACTCATAACTCATAACTACATTTTCACCATTCTTCGAACGGATTTTCCGTTGCTATTTCCGATGGTGTACAGGTAGGTGCCATTGGGTAGTTGACTGCCATCGTAGGTAAACTGGTTGGTTCCTTCAAACAGGTTTACAGTTTCGGTGTGCAGGCGGTTGCCGAGTAGATCGAACACTTCAAAGCGGAACGTGCCGGTTTGGGTGGATTGCGCCTCGATGGTGATATGTTGGGTAAATGGATTGGGCATGGCGCGCACGGCGCTGAAGGGGCTGCCCGGATCGGAAGTTCCGATGGTTACGCATTCGCCCGTAGGGCGCACGATCAGGTAGTAGT
Source organism: Bacteroidota bacterium (assembly GCA_963169325.1). Taxonomy (GTDB): domain Bacteria; phylum Bacteroidota; class Bacteroidia; order Chitinophagales; family Saprospiraceae; genus M3007. The sequence goes on along the minus strand of CAUJEY010000127.1, from coordinate 9,327 downwards.
GGTCGTCGGGAGCGGCCTGATTGCCTGGAAATTCGACCGGCACTGGGCCGAAAGGTGTCACTACTGAGGCGGTAAGGGCCAGGTCGGCGGTGTCCGGCGCAGGGTTATCCGCGTTGGGCGTACCGTGCAGCAAAATACAGCCGAGCGTATTGGCATTAAACACGCAGTTGGGCGGGTCGCAAGTATATGTCAGGCCGGCCGGGTATTTGCCGATGCCACCGGTTGTAGGAATGCTGACGTTTGTAATCGGTACGGTGATGCCGTTCAGGGAAAAAGTAGCCGGCACATTGATGGTAACCGATTGATTGTACGGTTCGTTGATACAGGCCACTTTCAGGTTGATAAAAGGAGAGTCGGGAGAATACGGCGCGGGAGACAGCAGGCCGCCGACCACCAGGATGTTGGAATCGCGTTCGCAGGTTTGAGCAAAGGACAGGGCCGGGATCAGTACCACGGCCAAAAAGAGTAGCACTTTTTTCATAGGTCAGTTATTAATAAACGGTTTGGTTGCGTTGTCAGGTGTAGGCGGTTCGTTGCGGGGCGGAAGTTCCGGCATTTCCGGCATTTTTTTGGAATAAGGAACGAGTAAATAATAACTTGTTAGTTACGGCAGGTATAAAAACAAACGAGGAACGGCTGGAGAGCCGGTTCCTCGTTTTGTTCCTCTAAATAAAGGGCGAAAGGGCATATTAGCCTTTTTCGTAGTGATAATCAACGTTTTACCGCATCCACGATCGTCTTAAAAGTAGCCGGGTGGTTCAGTGCCAGGTCGGCGAGTACCTTGCGGTTCAAGCCGATACCTTTTTGGGCTACGGCATGAATGAAGCGGCTGTAAGACAGGCCTTCCATACGCGTGGCGGCATTGATACGGGCGATCCAGAGGCGGCGGTAGGTGCGTTTTTTGAATTTCCGGTCCCGGAAAGCATACTGCCAGCCTTTTTCCAGCGTGTTTTTCGCTACAGTGTACACCTTGGAACGGGCACCGAAATAGCCGCGGGCGGCTTTCATGATTTTTCTCCGGCGGGCACGGCTGGCCGGGTTGTTGGTTGCTCTTGGCATGTGTGTGATTTTTTAGTACAACCTTGGGATTTACAATTGGGAAAAACGTCATTGCGTCATTGAACGTCATTACGTCATTAAACGTCATTACGTCATTCGCCAATCATAAATGCTTTAAGCCAAAGTCCTCGTTAAAAAATAAGGTGATGAAGGCCGGGATGAATACCGGCCATGCGCACTAGGTCAAATTACCAGCAAACGTTCGATGCGGGCGTGTTCCGAGCGGTCCACAATTACCCCATCGCGCAAGTGGCGTTTGGCTTTCGTCGTTTTTTTACGCATCAGGTGGCGCATTCTGGCCCGGTTGCGCTTGATTTTTCCCGTACCGGTCACCTTGAATCGCTTCTTGGCGCCGGAGTGGGTTTTCATTTTCGGCATGGCAAAAATGTATTTTTTTTAAAAATGGAGCGCAAAGGTAATGCGGTCAATTTACAAATGTGGTCAATGAGGCTATTTTTTTATAAATGTAAAAGTCAAAATGTAAAATGTAAAATGTAAAAGTAGTACAATAGATTGGCTTTCAGTGCTATAGCATGCCCTTCGCCAAACTTTTACATTTTACATTTTGACTTTTACATTTTGACTTTCACCTATTTCTTCCCGCCCGATTTTTTCGGCGTAATAATCACCATCATTCGTTTGCCGTCCATACGGGGAAGTTGTTCGGGGGTGCCGAATTCTTCCAGTTCTTTCAGAAAACGAAGCAGCAGCAGTTCGCCGCGGTCTTTGAACATAATGGCGCGGCCGCGAAACTGGACGTATGCTTTTACTTTGTTTCCGTCTCCCAGGAAGTTTTTCGCATGCCGGAGTTTGAATTCAAAGTCGTGCTCGCCGGTTTCCGGTCCAAAGCGGATTTCTTTAAGTTGTTGTTTGACCGCGTTGGCTTTCATCTCCTTTTCCTTCTTCCGTTTCTGGTAGAGGAACTTGTTGTAGTCCACAATACGGGCTACAGGCGGGTCTGCGTTGGGCGAAATTTCAACCAGGTCGAGTTCCATGGTTTCCGCCCAGCCCTGGAGTTTTGCGGTAGCATATATGCCGGGTTCCACTTTTTCGCCGGCGGCGGTGCTAACCTCTTCGAGGTTGTCGCCCACCAGACGCAGTTCGGGTACCTTGATGTGCTCGTTGATACGGTGTTCGGCTTGCACTATCCGGGGCTGGAAGGGGCGTCTGCCACCGCCGCCGCCGGGACGGCTGGGGCCGCCACCTGGGCCGCCGGCCGGACGATAAGTGCCGGGGCCGCCCCCGGGTCTGCTGGGACCACTGCTGCCGCCGCCGGGTCTGCTGGGGCCGCTGCCACCGCCGGGGCGATTTTGGCCGCCGCCGCCGGGTTTAGGTGAAGAAGGTTTTAATGCCAACTAAAAAAAATGTTTTGTGAATAAATCCGATCCGGGTACTGGCTGTCCGGCGCAGGGTAAAAAAATTGGATACCCGGAATCGCTACCGAATACCCAGCGCCTTATAGTTGATTGCACAAAAGTAAACATAATTTGCGTAAACACGGTTTCTATTCCGTAAAAAAAATTTTTTGTTTTAGGTTTGTGGCAGGGACGGTGGACGGGAGACGGTGGACGGTGGACGGTGGACGGTGGACGGTGGACGGGAGACGGTGGACGGGAGACGGTGGACGGGAGACGGTGGACGGGAGACGGTGGACGGGAGACGGGAGACGGTGGACGGGAGACGGTGGACGGGAGACGGAATTTGAATTAGTCACCTTTAAATAATGTAACCCATGGGAAAATTTAAAGATTTACGTGTTTGGAACGATTCAATGGATTTGGCTACCCAAGTCTATGAAGTTACCCAAGATATATCCTTTGCTAAGGATTTTGCTTTTATAAATCAAATCAGAAGGGCCGCAGTCTCAATTGCCTCAAACATTGCTGAGGGTGATGAGCGGGGAACAAACAGAGAGGCAGTACATTTTTTCAACATTGCTAAAGGTTCCTCTGCTGAGGTTATCACACAATTAAATATCGCTTTTCGTGTAGGTTATATTGATGAAGCCAGGCTTCTAAAGTTGGAAAATCTTGCTGAAAAAGTTCGTGCGCCGCTAAAAAATCTAATTCAATCCAGAGGTGGATCGAACCCATTTACGCTCATAATTTGGCTTCTTATCTCGCTGATCCGGCCAATATGACTCTACCGTCCACCGTCTCCCGTCCACCGTCTCCCGTCCACCGTCCACCGTCTCCCGTCCACCGTCTACCGTCCACCGTCTACCGTCCACCGTCCACCGTCCACCGTTGATGTTCGCTGATATCATTCTCCCCCTCGCTCTACCCAAACGCACATACACCTATTATGTGCCCGATGAACTGGCGTCCGCCGTGCAACCCGGTATGCGGGTAGAAGTGCCTTTCGGCAAAAGTAAACTGTACAGCGGCGTGGTGGAACGGGTACACGACCAAAAACCGGAATACCGGGTGAAAGGTGTTCTGGCGGTACTTGACGATGTAGCCGTGGTGAATGCCCGGCAGCTTCAACTATGGGACTGGCTCGCCGAATACTACTGCTGCACCCTCGGCGAAGTGATGATCGCCGCCCTGCCTGGGCATCTCAAACTCAGCAGCGAAACCAAACTGGTGCACAACCCTGACTATGGCGACGATTTTTCCGAACTCGACAACGAGGAATACCTCCTTGCCGAAGCCCTGCTCCTGCAAAATGAGATCACGATCGACGACGTGCGCAAAATTCTCAACAAAAAGACGGTTTTCCCAACGGTGCATCGCCTGCTGCTGAAAGGTGTATTGTCGTTGCGTGAAGATTTGCAGGAAAAATTCCGCCCCAAAAAGGTGATCGCCGTGCGCCTGGCCGAACCCTACCGCTCCGACCAGGAACTGCTCCGGCCCGTACTGGACGAACTCGAAAAAACCGAACGGCAGATGGAAGCCCTGCTCGCATATCTGCACCTGAGTCGGAACCGCCCCTGGGTGCGACGCCAGGAGGTGATCGACAAAGCCGGGGTTTCGGAATCCTCCTTGCGGACGCTGGTCAAAAAGGAGGTGCTCGAATTTTATGAGCGCGAGATCAGCCGTGTGGCCGGCTTTGAAGACGAACTGGTGGAAGCGGGCGAACTGTCGGCGCAGCAACGCCGCGCCCTGACGGAAATACACGCGCAGTTTCGCGACAAAAATACGGTGTTGTTGCACGGCGTCACCGGCAGCGGCAAAACCCGCGTCTACCTCGAACTCATGCGCGAGGTGTTGCTACAGGGCGGGCAGGTATTGTACCTGCTGCCCGAAATCGGCCTCACCACGCAGATTATCACCCGCTTGCAGCGCGTGTTCGGCGCCGACGTGGTGGTGTATCATTCCAAAATAAATACCAACGAACGGGTGGAAGTATGGCGCGCCGCCGCCGCCGGCAAACCCGTGCTGCTGGCCGCCCGCTCCGGACTCTTTTTGCCGTTCCAGAACCTGCAACTCGTCATCGTTGACGAGGAACACGATCCCTCCTTCAAACAATACGATCCGGCCCCGCGCTACAATGCCCGCGATACCGCCATTTACCTGGCCGCCCTGTATGGCGCTAAAGTGCTGTTGGGCACCGCCACCCCGGCTGTGGAAACCTACTACAACGCCCAATCCGGCAAATACGGCCTGGTGGAAATGATGGAACGTTTCGGTGGACTTGAATTGCCCGAAATGATAACCATCGACCTGCGCGAACAGCATAAAACCCGTCAGATGCAGAGTATCTTCGCTCCGGCCCTGATCGATGCGCTCAAAACTGCCCTGGGCAACGGCGAACAAGCCATCCTGTTCCAGAACCGGCGCGGCTATTCGCCCATCCTCGAATGTCAGTTGTGCGGCTGGAATGCCCAGTGCCGCAATTGCGATGTGAGCCTGACTTACCACAAATTCAGCAACCGCCTGCGCTGCCATTACTGCGGCTACCAGCAAGAGCCGGCCACCGTGTGCCCCGCCTGCGGCAGCGGCAAAATTGGCTTACTCGGCTTCGGGACCGAAAAAATAGAAGACGAACTCAAACTTTTCCTGCCCGAAGCCCGCATCGGCCGTATGGACCTTGATACAGCCGGTACTAAAACCAGCCTGGCGGCCATCCTGAACGATTTTGAAGAAAAACGTTTCGATATCCTCGTGGGCACTCAAATGGTGACCAAAGGGCTGGATTTCGACAACGTAGCCATCGTGGGCGTGCTCGGCGCCGACCAACTGATCCGCTTCCCCGATTTTCGCTCCGGCGAACGGGCCTACCAGTTGCTCACCCAGGTGGCCGGCCGGGCCGGTCGCAAACACAAACGCGGCCTGGTACTGGTGCAGGCCTGGAACCCCGCCCACCCGGTGTTGCAGGAAGCGCTGCGCGGCGATTTTCAGGGCTTGTTTGCCCGCGAACTCGCCGAGCGCAAGGAATTTCACTACCCGCCCTTTTTTCGCCTCATCCATATCACCCTGCAGCATAAAGACGATAAGGTCGTTTTGCAAGCCGCGACGTTATTCGGCAAACTCCTGCGCCAGAAACTCGGCGAACGGGTGCTCGGGCCCGTGCAACCGCACATACCGCGTATCCGCAACTATTACGGCCAAAATATTATGCTTAAACTGGAGAAATCCGCCCCGGTGATCCGGGCCGCCAAAGAGATGATCCGGCAGGTGTCGGAAACCGTGACGAGCAAGCCCGGCTGGAGTCAGGTAAGGGTGGGGGTGGATGTGGATCCGGTGTGAGGGGCTGTTTCGGTATTTATTATGTCGGAAAGTTATACCGCAGGTTGCGCTACTGTGGCGAGCGGCGCCTCATTACTCACCGCGCCGAAGGCTGGTGGAAAAACCGCTGCTTTAGCACGGTTTTTTCGGCGGGCTGATGGGGCAGATGCCGGTCGGAACGGGGTGTATGGGGGGCTCGCGTCGGTATGCTGAATATCTGGCATTTTATTTCCGGCGTCACGCTCGGCTGCTCTCTCTGGTTGGTGCGAACGTTTTGCAGCTACCCGAAGGGCGGGACTTTTACCACAAAACTTGATTTGAAAAACTAATGTTTGATTAACCACAAAACTGTCATTGGAACACAAAACCCCGCCTTTTGGGTAGGTGCTGTTAGTGGCTGCCGTTTCTTGTCGTTTCATAGGTAAATAATATTTGTATTAAGTCCCCAATCCTTGTCTTTGTTCTCTTTCAGATATTTCAAAATCTCTGCTTTATTCGATACATCAGTCATAATATTACCACACCAGAAGTCAACAATTTTAGTATTATCAAACTTAATAATGAGTATGTGTTCTAATTTGCCAATTCCACCAGTGTAATATGTCATAAGTGCTATGTCTTTCCCACGTCCAAAATAAGCAAGTTGTCTCGATGGAAGTGTTTGAGAATTGTCAAACGCAACTTGAATCAAGGTGTCACCCGTCTTTTTGTCGTAAACCCTTTTCTGAATTTGTTTACCCATTACAACACAACCAACCTGCCAGTCTTCACCTGGGTCTGCAATTGAAAAACTGTCCGTTAAACTGTCCAAAAATGATTTAATAAATGGAGGGATTTCGGTAACTGTCTTTTTCTCCGTGAGGTCGGTATTTTCTAAGTCGTCAATTAATGATAGTAAATTGTTGTTATTCAGAATAGCATTTGTGTCGATTACAAATTTTCCATTCACGACTAAAACATAACTTTCATAATTGTCTGGCGTTTGTTTGCCCAAAGCTATTCCGTCCTGTTTAGTTGTCGTGTTACTACAACCCCAAATGGTCATTATGAAAAGTCCAAGTAATATTCTCATTGTTGTCGTTGTCATAAGGGTGCAGCTAACGGAAGTACTACCGACGTAGACACGCGTAGTCGGCTATGAAAGGTAGTACATAGTTCGCTATATTTTTTACTGAATTTCAATATCTTGGATTCCCTTTAGGTTTACGCCCATGAATCCTTTCATATTCCTTAATATGCTCTTTTTCGATCCTTCGCGCTTCCTTCTTACCGGGAATATCATAAAGCAAAATTCTACCGAAAAACCGTACCCATTCATACAGGCGATTCAGGTAATTGACTTGTTTCCGCATTCTGTCAGACATGCCATCTGCGTCAATGGGTTCGCTGCTAATGCCGTATTTAAAAGTATCCTCTCCAACTTTATCGACTATCTCATAAAGGTGGTTAGGTTTCATGCTTTTATTGGAATTATTGTGCGGCATTTTATTTCCAACCTTCTTTGTTACTGTAAGTTTCGTAGCTGATTGTGGGGTAATAATCAAATTCCCTTCCGGTTTTCATTTCGTATGCTTTGTCAGCCAAACTTAAAAGCGGTTCAAAACTAATTTCATCTGGAAATTCGGCAGGATTGGCTAAAACCTGTTCATAATATAATTTGCCCTCGGCAACCACGGCACACCGCACATATAAAAAATCATCTACCGAAAGGTAGTCGTCTCCTTCGTTTGCCAGGTATGCATCGCCGTGACCTCGTGTGTCTAGTTGGTAAAGTTTTTCCGAAAGTTTATCAGCAAAAAGGTAAATATTTACGACTGGCATTGCCGCCAATTGGGCAACTGCCGGGGCCATGATCTCGTCAGAATCGCTCTTCGACCAATCCAGAGCCTGTATAACCTGCCAAAATTGCTCATCGGAAAATATTTCCAATTTGTGCTTTTGCTCCGGAATACGTATTTCAATTTCGGAATTCTCCGGAATCATTTGACCTAAATCATTAAAAAATTGGCTGTTCAGATCGTGTGCATTAACTTTTAAAACGGTAGTCATATCAGTGTTTTATAAAATTCGGACTTCGCTTAGGCAAATATAACCGTTTTTGAGGTAACTAGATGGCCAAATTAACTTATTGAGCCTTGAGCGCAGCTTCAACCATATGGGTTGATATTGTCACTGCGAACGTTTCGGCTATGCGGCGTGTTGGCGCTTAGCCAATATGAACGACATAGCCTTTGTTCTGCTCAGTTTTCATTCTTTTCTAATTCTTTATATCTATCTAAAAGTCTTTTATGGGTCAACGTATTGTTTATTTCAGGTACTAATTTTAGCCAATTATCTTTTTTCAGTTTATCTACAATCCTGCTTGAAATGTCAGTTCCTACACCACTTACTCCTGCAACTGTACCAATTGTCGCTGTTATAGGATTGCTGTATAGTGCAACTAAGGAAAGTATTCCTGCAACTGTTGCCGTTATTCCTAATCCTTTGGCAATATAACTTTTGGTTTCGTTTGTTTCAAACACCTCTAAAATGCTTTCGATTAATTCCTTTTCGTTATATTTTTCACCTCTTAAGATCTCATCTAATCTGTCTTTGAAACTATTAGCATATTTAATTATTGCTTTATTTTCCTTAAGATAGGCGAAATCATCATACTCATTAATTTTATAGTTTATACCCTGTAACTGAAAAATATCATTAACCCCTTCCAAATAATTTTTTAATGATAAATCTTTGTCATCAACTTTTGGTTTTTTATTCAAGATATTGAGAACTTTTTTTGAAAGGAACAAATGTTTTTCCCCTCCCAAAATAACAGCATTGTATTCATTTGCCAAATAGTTCTGAAGAATGATTTCGTTTATAATTGCATATATAGTATACTTATCATTTTTCCCTATTAATCCTGCTATGTCTTTATCTTTTAAGAATATGTCAACTTCTTCTTCCCTAATTCTGAACTCTTGCATTTTATCCCAATCACTATAAATCTTGATTCCTAAGCCTTGGTCAACTCTAAATTTTCCGTCTGTTGATTTCAGATTCGGGAAATAAGCATCAGCAGCTATTAAAATCACATCATCAAAAAGCAAGGATAAGCTAATGGCATTATTTATATTCTCCTGTGAATGATTTCCATAAAGCCTTTCGTAGTAACTATGACCTCCAGGGTACCTCTTTTCTTTGTAGTACCAGCTATTAGGGTTTTCTCTCCCAGTTAACCAATATAATGAATTAGCATAAGGATACCCTAAAATCACTTTTTTTTTCATGTTTTGGTCTTTTTTAACTAATTGAGCAGAACGTGAGCGTGGACGCTGTGCTGCCCTGCGTTGGCTTGCGGATTGGCGTTGGGCAGCATAGGGTCGAGTAGGCGCGGGAGCCGCTCCCCGAGCGACTCCCACACCCCTCAAAGAACCGGACGTGAGACTTTCACCTCATCCGGCTCCGGCACTCTGAACGCCGGCCCGGTTTCCACTTGGGCGGCGCAGCGGTGCAGGGATATGCAGGTTTTCGTGATGTACTTGTATATGGCAGTCGGGGTGCAGCAATACCAGATTTTCATCTGTGTGTGTGCCGCCCATGTATTTCGGTGTCA
>CAUJEY010000126.1 GCA_963169325.1 Bacteroidota bacterium | reverse complement strand
TGGCTGAATTTCTTTAGACGTGTTGTCATGGACTATGAACGAACCCCTCAAAGTGCACAATCATTTTTGCTGTTAGCCAATATTTCAATTGTTATTTGGCGAATCGATTGGTCAGTGCTATGAAATTTTTAAACAAGCTCTAAGGTAATTTTTGTAATGCAAGGTTTTGCTTCATGGAGGAAATGATGCCGCCGCCGGAACGGCGAGGGGATTCGGCGGCGGCCCGGTGCTCCTACTTACCGCATTGTTTCGAAAGTTCCAAAAGGGTGCTGAGAGACAAGGTCTCTCCGGTTTTGAGGTTTTTTACCTGCACTTTGCCCAGATCGATATTCCGGTTTGCCAACTCTGCTTTTTCTGGAGCAACAGATTTATTGTTTTCGGGCTTTTTCCCAGATTTAACGGTAATACTGCCCATTTTTTCATTGTTTTTATTAACAACTACTTCAACAATATCGCCTTTAACCGGCTTGCCGTTTATAATGACCTGTATATCATCGAAACCGGGTAATTTTATTCCTTTGGCACAAAACCCTTTGTCTTCGCCGCCGGACAGACAGACGTCGCCATTCTTGACAGAGAATTTAATGATCCAGGCCTGGGCTTGAAAAGGGACAAGCAGGAAAAGGCTTGCGATGCCGAGCGATAAAAGGATGATTTGCTTTTTCATTTAACATGAATTTTTTAAGTGAATGAATTGGCTAACTTTTAGCCGTTTGAAATAAGCGTACCTATAATGCCCTCACTGCAAAATGCAAGTCCCTCCATGTTGAAAAAGGTACAATCGGCAGCAATTCCATACCTTCACCCCGTATAAAACAATTCGATCCGACTTGACTGAACAGGATTTTGCCCATTTTGCAGCAGGCGACGAAAATGCCCTGCAACAACTGTACAAAGCCTACTATGGCTACGTAACCGGCTGGCTGGTTTATCGTGAAAAATGCCCTGCCGACCAGGCCGGCGCGTTTTACACCGACGCCGTCCTGCGCGTGCGCGACAAGGCCGTGCTGGGCGAGATGGAAGCCGGCAACCTGCGCGCCTACCTGCTGCGCGCGGCCATAAACCTCTGGAAAATGGAACTCCGGCGGGAATCCAGCCTGCTCAAACGCCATGAAAAATTCCTGGAACAATTGCCCTCGGAAGCCGGCGATGCCGATTTCGACACACTCGTGCGCGAGGAGGAAGAAACGGGATTGGAAAAACGACAACAACGCCATATACTGGCCGTACAACGCGCGTTGGCTATGCTGAGCGAGGCCTGTCGGCAATTGCTCACCGATACCATCGTCAACGGACTGAAAGTGGGCCGGCTGGTGGAAAAATTCGGACTGAAAGATGCCCGGGGCGTGACCGCCAAGAAACAGGATTGTAAAGGACAATTACAACGCCTCACCCTCCAGGTGATGCGGCAAAACGGCTGGCTGGAGCAGACCTGAACACCCCGGAATGATGCCTGTTATACTCGTATTTCCGTTCAATCGCATTATAATAGTGTTTAATCCCGCATATTCCCCTAAATTTCAGTCAAACAACAGCGCCCATGGAAAATAACTTTGACGAAAAAATACTCCGGGAATATGCCGAGGGATCATTGAGCGGCGTCGCGCTCCGGGAATTGGAAACGCGGTTGCAGTTGGATCCCGGGCTCCGGGCCGATCTCGATCTGTACCTCGCGCTCAAAGCCACGGACAACCTGCGGCTGAAAAAACAGCTCCTGCAACTTACAGAAACTGAAGGCCTGACTCCCGCCCGCCCGCCCGCCGGCATCACCCACCGTTTGCCGTTTTGGTTTGCGATGGCCGCCGGCTTCGCGCTCCTGCTGGCCGCCGTTTGGTGGTGGCAGCAAGCCGTCGGCGACAGCGCCGTACAAATAGCCAAAGACTATGCGGCCACTCCCTATCCGCCACCGGTTGCGCTGATGGGCGAAGCGGACAAGCGCCCGCCTGCCGTACAAACAGCTTTTCTCGCTTACCGCAACGGCGATTTCGCTGCGGCCGCCACCCAACTGTCGGTACTCGCCGCCGACCCGGCCGCTGACGATGAAACGCTTTTTTACGCGGGGGAAGCGCTCCTGCAAACGGGGCAGACGGAAGCAGCCCTGAGTTATTTCGAGCGCGTCGGGCCCGGTTACTGGCGTGAAATCGCCGACTGGCGCAGCGCTCTGGCCTTCATCGGAACTGGCCGGGCAGATCGTGCAAAATCGTTGCTCGAAAAATTGCGTACAGGGCCACGCCGGGCACAGGCTGAAATTTTGCTGGAGGCAATGAAATGAGATGAATACGCCAGGCCTTTGACGTCGGCAATCCGGAATACATACCAACCCGCTAGGGATGCAAAAACGCATCGGACGGAAAATGGAAACATACAGTCCGTCAGGTAAAACATAGAGCAGCAATAGGCAGGCCGAACGCAAAAAAAATTATTCTCTTTGCAAACCGGTAACCTTCCGTCCATTTTTTAAACAAGTAATGCATAAGCCCTCGTTCTCCGAGTTAGAAATCATTGATGCGCTCCGCGGCTCCAACCCGGAGCGGCGAAAAATGGCTTTGCGGTTCATGTTTGAGCACCCGACGCTCCGGCAATCGACCATCGCCCACGTGCGCAAACACGGCGGCAACCGGCAGGACGGGGAGGATGTTTTCCAGGAAGCCATTATCGTGTTCGACCGGAAACTTCGGATGGGCGATTTTCGCGGAGAGGGTAGTGCAGAGGCTTTTTTTATGGGTATTGTGCGCTGGCATTGGTTCAACGAACAACAAAAAAGTCTCAAAACGGCCGTTGTATCCACCCAAAATACCCCGGAACCGCCACCCGACGGCGACCCGGAACTGGACTACCTGCTGACCGAACGCCGCGAACAAATTGATAATCTCCTGAAACAACTGAGCGAAAAATGCCGGAACCTGTTGAAAATGTATCAGTTGGATTATTCTATGGAAGAAATTGCCCAACTGATGGGATTTGCCAACGGCGGAGTGGCCAAAAAAGAAGCCTTCCTCTGCCGGAAACGTTTCCGGGTCGTATTGAAATTACACCCGGAGATATGGAACGATATCATTAAAGAAGACCGAACATGAAAGAAAATACACCGGATGATTTGGCGCGGGACTACCTGAAAGGAAATCTCGCCCGGGCCGATCGGGAAAATTTTGAAAAACACCTGGCCACCGATCCCGACCTGGCGCAGGAACTTGTCTTACTGCGTACCGAAATGGCCGCCTCAGAGTTGCTCATCGCCGCGGAAACCCGCAATTTGTTTCAGGAATGGCGGCAGGAAGCCTCAACACGGCGCGGTTTTTTTGGAAACTTCCCTGTATTGTGGTCAACCGGCATTGCAGCCGGCCTGTGCCTGATTGTCGCGGTCGTATGGGTAATCTACCATTCACCCGACATCCCGCCGGTAACCGTTGAAAAAAACATACCGCCCGCCGAAACGACCGAACCAATACCCAAACAGCATGGGCCTACGGCCAATGTGCTTCCCCAAAAACCGGCGCCACCTGCACGCCCCCCGAAAAACTATCGCGATTTGGCTGGAAAACTGCTGCCCGATCCCATGTTTTCTAACCTTCGACGCGCGTCACCCGATAGTATTGTGGGTACTTTTCAAGCGGCCCAACAGGCATACTCGACCGGCAATTTCCAACAAACGCTTGTTTTGCTGGCACAGGCCGACAGTTCCCGCTTGCAATCAGCTGCATTTTTGTCGGCCCACGCCTTATTTCGCCTGCAACGATTCGCCGAGGCGGAAACACAGTTCGCCCGTTTGGTAGAATGGAACAGCCGGCAATTCCGGTATCCGGCCGAATGGGGCGTGTTGATGTGCCGGCTGGCGGAATCTCCCAAACGTGAAAAAGAGTTATTGCGGCAGTTGAACGAAATTGTGGCTAACCCGGACCATCCGTTTTTTGAGCAGGCGAAGGCGCTGGAAAAGGAGTTTTTCAAAATACAATAGCTTTGGTGATCTACGCAAAGCCCCCGTACATTAGCCCCCAATGGCCGTCAAACATCTTCAGTCCCATCCCTTTTTCGCAGTTTTTCTGCCGTGCATCAACCTGCTGTTGTTTTTGCAAACTGCAACAGCACAACCCGCTGAACGCATGTGGGCCGATACCGTTTTAGCCGAAACTCTGCTCGACACTTCCCGGCAACTCCATCGGGAAGACGATCATGCGCGCGCGCTCGAAAAAGCCGGACAAGCCCTGGATATTTATACCGGTTTATATGGCGACAGCCACACAAAAACATCCAAAGCCAGGATGCACTTTGCCCGCGAATTGCGATGCGCGGACCGGGTTCCGGAATCTGCCGACCTGTTTGAACAATGTTTGCGCTTGTACGAAACGACCGGCGACACCTTTCGAATGGCCCTCTGTCACTATCATATCGGTTTGTGCTGGCAAAACCTGGGCAGTTACCCGGAGGCAATGCTTCATCTTCGTACTGCCATTACCTTGTTGCACCGCGACAGTGTCGGGCGGTCGTCCTATGTTGCTGATTTTGAGGTAGCCGTCGGATCTGTTTATATCTCGGAAAAAAACTACCTCGCCGCCATCCCGTCCCTGGAAAAATCCAAAGATTTTTATACGCGGGTGGGCCAGCAACATTCCCTGGGCCTGGTGAGCTACCACCTGGGCGGCGCTTATTATGGTTTGAACGATTTCGTCAGGGCTAAAGAGCACTACCTGACTGCGATGGCCAATTTGAAACCTGTACTGAAACCGGCGCACACTTATTTTGCCGATTTATATGTGAAAATCGGGTTTTGTTATCAAAAAACCGGCGAACCGGCAACCGGGTTGTCGCTCATGGAAGAAGCAAAAGCAGCCTATCTGAAGGCCGGAACGGAGGATTTGAAATACATCGCTTTTTTACAACGAATGGGCCAGTTCTATCTGGCCGAAGGGCAATATGCCGCCGCCATCGAACAAATACAACTTTGTCTGACAGCCAAAGAAAAGTGCCACGGAAAACTAAGCCCACGATTGATGAGTACCCTACAGGATTTGGGAGAAGCCTGTCTGCGTGCCGGTCAATTCGACCGGGCAGAAGCCTGTCTCCGGCGCGGACTGCAAATTATCGCCGATTCCTTGAGCAGCAATAGCGCAAGCACCGCCCGCTACTACACCGGACTCGCGGCGTTGCGTTTTGAACAAGGCGATTATGCCGGAAGTTTGTTGTGGTGCGACAGCGCTTTTGCCGTTGCCGGATTTGATCCGGCTCACCCCGAAAAAATGCTGCCGCGCGATCACTTCCGCGAACTTTGCCAACGTTATGCCCAATCGCTTTTTAGACAGTTCCAACGGACTGCCGATACGGCGCTGTTGACACACGCAGAACGTTATTTTTCTATTGCCGGAGAAACGCTTTACCGCGAAGTGGAAGAGATTTCGGTCAACAGCTCCAGGGAAATCCTTTTTGACCGCGACTATCCGGTGCTGGAACAATGGCTCGACGTCCGCATGGCGCTTTACGCCGCTACCGGCAACGCCCAACACCTCGAAGCGGCGTTTCAGATTGCAGCCAAAAGCAAGGCGTTTCTGCTATCGGAAGCTATGCGCCGAAGCGGGGCGCTCCGGTATGCCGGGGCGCCCGACAGTATTTTCCAGGCAGAACTAAACCTGCGGGAGCGAATCGTATCCGCAGAAAAAATACTGGAAACATCCGGTTATAGCAGTAGCATGCAAATAGATAGCGCAATCCTGGCGCTCTATAAACAACTGTCGTACTGGCGGGAAGATTATGATGCCTTGCTTCGACGGATAGCGCAGGATTACCCGGAGTATTTTCGTATGCGGCTCCTGCAACGCGATATTCCTACCGGCGAATTGCGCCGTAAATGGCTGGCGCCCGACCAGGCCCTGCTGATGTACAGCCAGACCGGGGCGCACCTCTACCTGTTTGTGCTGACACGAGATACTTTTTGTGTAAAAAGCCTTCCGCCGGATTTGGCACTAAATGGAGAAATTGAAAATTTCAGAAACAGCCTCACCGAATATTTCACGGCCGCCGACCCGGATGATGTTTTGTACGATCTGAGTTTGGAAAAGTACGTCGCCTTAGCACAATTGCTTTACGGTAAGTTGGTTTTGCCGGTGGCCGCACTGCTGCCCGAACGGGTGATCATCATTCCCGATGGAAAATTGTGCTATTTGCCCTTTGAAGCCTTGCTGACCGGTGCGCCAAAAGACGCGGGTAATTTCCGCAGTTACCCGTTTTGGGCCCGCGAAAAAGCCCTTAGTTACGCCCTGTCCACCGATTTTCTGGTGGAAACCAGGAAGCCTCCGGCGCGGAAACCTGAAAAGAACTGGCTCGGAATAGCACCGTTTGCTCCGGAGACCGGCACCGATAGTGGTATGATTGCACGCGCGTCATCCGCAGACAGCGGGTTTCCGCTATTATCTTTCTCCGGTCAGGAAGTCAACAATATTGCGGCGATGCTGCAAGGCGAAACCTGGCTGAATACAGCAACCCGGCCGGGACGTTTTCAGGAAGCCGCATTTCGGTACCGCATTCTGCATTTAGCCACGCATAGCCGTGCAGACGACAGAATGGGTCATTATTCTTATTTGGTAACTTCCATGTCGGGGGAGCGGTTGCCCGCAAAAGATTTGTACCAGATGTCGCTGGCCGCCGAGATGGTCGTGCTGTCGGCTTGCGAGGCGGGCGGCGGCGAGTTGCTGCGGGGGGAAGGCATCATCGGTTTGGTGCGCGCCTTTACGTATGCCGGTGCGCGCAGCATCGTTGCTTCGTTGTGGTTGGCCAGCGACCAAAGCACAGCCAACCTGATGCTTGATTTTTACCGCCGGCTGCTACAAGGTACCCCTAGGGATGTTGCCCTGAAAGCCGCCCGGATCAATACGATAAATCAGTCGCCTGCTGCGGCCCATCCGTTTTTTTGGGCAGGGTTCCGGGTGTATGGTAATACTAAGTCTTTGTTTTGACGGGATTTAAGCCGGCATCGCCTACATTTGCACTACTTCAATTATCTCATCAAAACTCCTTAATCATGCGTTATTGTTTAACTCTGGCGTTCCTCGCTTTCAACGTTTTTTGCCTTTTTTCTCAAACTATAGGCTTCACCCAAAAAACCATTGCCTCAGGCCTTTCCCTGCTTCGCGATGTTAAGACCGCAGATATGGATGGCGATGGCGATCTGGATATTCTGGTCACCCGCGGCGGTGCCGTAGACTGGTTTAAAAACCTGGATAGTAAAGGGACATTCAGTTCCACGCCTGTGACAGTTGGCGTCATTTTTAACGCCAATGTCGCTGTTGCAGCCGACATCGACGGCAATGGAACTATGGATGTCGTTGTCGGGGCCGGAAGCACCAGCAGTAACAGCGAGGTGGCGATATTCAAGAATCTTGATACTCTGGGAACGACCTTTAGCGCAAAAATCACCCTCACGACGCTCGGCGATGAAATTCGGGATGTGATTGCCGCCGATTTCGATGGCGATAATGACCTGGATATAGTATATGCTTCTTACGACACAGATCAGCTGATGTTCCTGCGCAATACCGATGGTCAGGGGACATTCAGCGCTCCGGTAGTTTATAGCGCGGGCAACGGCGTTCGCTTTCTGGCTGTGGCGGATGTGGATAGCGATAATGATCCGGATATTTTCGCCTCGGCATATTTTCCGCTTTCCAGCGGACAATTTTCCCTGTACAGAAACTCGGACGGCCAGGGCGCCTTTGTTTATTCAGCTATTAATAATTTGGACGGCAACAATGCCTCCGATATTGCCGTGGCCGATCTTGACGGCGACTCAGACGTTGACTTGGTCGGAACAATGTTAAGCAGCGACCGGATTTATTGGTACAAAAACTTAGATGGCGCCGGAATGTTTAGCGGACGAATCGCCGTTTCCGCCGACTTCAACGGCCCCTACACGGTAAACATTGCCGATATTGAAGGAGATGGCGATAATGACCTGATCGTTGCGTCGGAAGTAGATAATAAACTCGGATATCTGCTGAACGATGGTCAGGGTGTTTTTGGGACGGCAATAACCATCCCTTCGGTATTGAATTTTCTCAATGCCAGTTTTAATGCCAGCCGGTTGATTGCATCGGCAGATATAGATAAAGACGGCGATATGGATATCATCGCCATTTCTCCCGGGAACAACCAACTGGTCTGGTTTAAAAATGCGCCCCCACTCTCATACAGCCAGCAGGTTACTCTCCCCCTTTGTCATGGCGACGCCACCGGGGCAATCTATCTGAGTGTCAGTGGAGGCGAGCCGCCTTATACGATCAGTTGGGCGGATTCGACTTTGCAGGGCGATACGCTGATCGGTTTGCCGGCCGGTTTATATACTGTAACGATTGCCGAAAGTGGTGGCAGCCAGGTTGTTAATACCATTGAAATTACGCAACCGGACAGCTTGTTGCTCCAATTGCAGGCAAGCGGCACGCCTTCCAATCTGAGTCTGGGAATCGCCGTTGCGTCGGCTGAGGGTGGTACCTCCCCGTATCAGTTTTTGTGGAATACTGCGGCGGCAAGCGATTCTATCACGGGCCTGGAGCCTGGGACATATACTTGCACGATCACGGATGCGAAGGGTTGTACTGCCGTCTCCTCCGTGGTTGTAAACGCCCTGCCTCCTTTAGGCGTTTCCACATTCGTTGTCCACATTTCCTGTTTTGGCATCTCCGATGGATTAATTGCCTTGCAGATCAGCGGCGGTATTCCGCCTTATACGATCAGTTGGGATATACCCGGCTTAAGCGGCGCCGATATCGACAATTTGCCAGCTGGCATTTACGCCTATACAGTATCCGATTCAACGGGATTTCAAATCACCGGAACTTTGGAACTTACTCAGCCACCTTTATTGGAAATTAGCCTCAGCGCCACACCAGTTACCCTCGGTTCCAATAACGGAACAGCAACGGCAGACGTTTCCGGCGGTTCGCCGCCCTATGGATACAACTGGTCGAATGGCGCTTTAGAAAATATGATCGACAGCCTGGAAAGTGGCATATATGCTGTGACCGTTGCAGACAGTAAGGGTTGTACCGTTACGGATAGCGTTATGGTAAATATTACAGACGGAATAGAAGATATGCTATTTAAAAATGGCTTACGCTTCTTCCCAAACCCGGCATCCGACCGTGTTTTCTTTGAAATGAAAAGCGGGACACCAGCGATAGACTGGATAGAAATTAGCGACCTGAACGGGCGGACCCTGCTTCGTCAGTCTGGCGCCGGACTTGTTCAACGTGGTTTTATACAATTGCCGGAGTCATCCCATTCTATTTTGGTGATCAGTGTACAATTCAACAGAGGAGCCATATTGCGTCAAAAACTGATTCGCTTGGGAAACGCACGTTGATTTTGGGGTCTCATCACCGCCACGAATACACCACATTCACCTCTGCTGCCGGCCCAAACGCCTGGCTCAATCCCTGTGTAACCGGCAGATCGAACGCAAACCCGGTTTTCAACTGTCCGTTGAACATCTGCACCTGGTCGCCGAAAAAGAGGCCGGCTTCAAAGTGCAGCGCCGCGCTGAGCTGTTGCCCCAGCCCGCCATTGACGCCCGTGCCCACCCATACCAACTCGCTGACCTGAGCCCGCAGGTTCAGGTCGACGTTTACCGGTGCGTTAGGGGCGTATTTAACCCACACCGAGGGTTCGAGAAAAGAGGTTTCGTTGCCCAGCCAGGGAGCGCTCAGGTAACCGCCGGCCACTGCAAAAACATGCGGTACCCGCCGGATCGCCAACGAATTACCCTCGTGCTGAAAATCAGTCCGCAGACCGAAGGCTTGTGGTATGGACACGCCGGCATAGTACCGGTCGGCTTTGTGGTAAAATATCCCGACGCCGATATCCGGCTTCAGGGTACTGGCGTTTTCCACCGGCACATTGGAGGGGTCCGGAAATTCAATTTCACTCAATTTAGCCCGGTACTGCACCGCGCCGGCGTTCAGGCCCACCACGATGGAGTGCGTTGTGCGCTGACCCAAATTGATCCGGTAGGCATAGCGCGCGTACACGCCGGTTTGGCCGAGTTTACCCGTTTGATCGTTCAGGATGTGGGCGCCGAATACGCTGTTTTGGTTTTCCGCCACCATTTCCCAGGCGAGCGTCTGGGTGCGGGGCGAGCCCGGTACATTCCACCACTGCACGTGCCAACTGCTGCTGAGGCTCATGGTGCGGTCGTTGAGCAGGTAGTTATTGGACAACGCCGCAGGATTCAGGATAGCCCAATGGTCGCGGTACACGGAAAACAACGGTGTTTGCTGCGCGCTTAAGGCAATGTATTTTATAGTAAAAATGAATACAGCGATAGAATGTTTCATTATGGTCAAATGTGTGTTGAATAAACTATGTTTTATTGAATTTTTGTATAATTGCTTACGGTTCAGGCCAACCTTCCAACCAGAAACCTTCAAACCTTCAAACCTTCAAACCCTCAAACCTTCAAACCCTCAAACCCTCAAACCCTCAAACCTTCAAACCTTCAAACCTTCAAACCTTCAAACCCTACTCCCTTTCAAACAAATAAATCACTCCGGTCATAGTCTCCCCGGTTTGCTCATCACCGTCGTATGCTTTTAAAACATAGTAGTAAGCGCCTCTGGGCAAATACTTGCCGCTGCGTTTAAAATCGCCCAGCCAGGGGTTATCATTGTCGTACGCATCTTCCTGAAATACCACGTCGCCCCAGCGGTCCGTAACCGTAATGGCTACGCGGGTGAAGCCCTTAATATTCCGAATAGTTACTACGCCATTGGGCGGTGGTTCCTGCACAATCAGGGCTTCAGGCACTACAGGCAGATTCAATACGCGTATTGTTACGAGCGCCGTATCGCAGCCGTAACCGCAAAGAGAACCGGGGTTGCACACGGCATATCGGAATTGCACCGTGCCGCGAAAACCCTCTTCGGCGGTGTACCGGAATCGCAGGGTGTCGGTGAGCAATTCGAGTTGGCCCGAAGCGGGTACATCCAACTGGTACAGCACCGTGTCGGTGAGACCGCCGAGTGCGTCGTTGAGCAATACTTCCATCACCGCTTTGTCCTGCCCGCGTTGAATGGTGTACACATCTTCGCCGGCCAAGGGTGGATTTTCGAGAAAATAAATTATCGTATCGGTTCCGGCTTCCGGGCAGTTTCCGAGGCTGACGGTCCAAACGAACGTATTTGCACCGGGTAGCAGGTTGCGGGCTGAAGTTGGGTTTTTGGCCGGGTCGTCTACTTTAGCGCCGTTGAGTGAAACCCAGGCTCCTGTACCCTGCGCGACCGGTTTTGCTTGCAGCACCACCAAACCGGCGCCACACACTACCGTGTCGGCGCCGGCCGAAACGGCGCCGGGCGCCAGGCTCAGCACGGTTACCGGGGCGCCGCCTACGAAAACGGAGGAGCAACCAGCCGAATCGCGGCGTACATAATAGTTGCCGGAAAAAGCCGTGGAAGTCGCCAGCAGGTCGAGGTAAGGCTCGGTTGTCGTCGCGGAATCGCCGAAAGGTAACAGCCAGATATATTTGACGACTGCATTGGGAAACAGATCATCCGCTTCGAGGGTAAAGGGCGTGTTGCCGCAAACTTCATCGGGTGTGTACAATGCATACACCGGAAGGGCAGTGCAAACGCCGGTTCCGGAGCTGCCCACAGTGGTCATGCCTAAAATCCGGCAACCCTTTGCATCGATAACCGTGACGCTGTATGTGCCGGGGGGTAAGCCGGTTATCTGGGCGGTTGCGCCGCCGTTGCTCCAGTTATAGTTCAACGGCGGTGTACCGCCGGCAGCGTTTGCCGTGGCCGTTCCGTTGCTCGCACCCGGTGCAGAAACAGGTGTAGAGCCGGTATTCAGGGTCAGGGCAGGTGGTTGCGTGATGGCGATATTGTCCACCACGGTACATCCGGCTGCATCGGTTACCGTTACGGTATAAATACCGGGCGGGAGGTTGACTATGGAGGCGCCGGTTGCGCCGGTATTCCAGTTGAAAGTATACCCCGAGCTGCCGCTGGGGTTGGCAGTAGCCACGCCGTTGGCATCGCCATTGCAATTGACATTTGTGCCCGTTACATCTACATTCAAACCGGCGCAGGAGAAGGAACTGATGTTTGCCGTTTGCAGGATGCTGCAACCGTTGGCGTCGGTGACCGTGACCGTGTATGCACCGGGCGCCAGGTTGATTATTTGGGGGGTAACGGCGCCATTGCTCCACAGGTAGTTGTACATCGGTGTGCCGCCGCCCGCCACGGCTTGCGCGGTGCCGTTTTGGGTATTCGGGCCGGTTTCATCGGTCGAATTGACCGTTAGGGTCAAAGCCGGTGGCGCCGTAAGGGTGGCGCTTTGGGTGGTAGTGCAACCGTTGGCGTCGGTGACGGTGACGGTATAAGTTCCCGCGAGGCTGTTGGTGATGGTTGCCGTGTTGGCGCCGGTACTCCAGTTGAAGGCATATCCTGCCCCGGGTGTTCCGCCGGAACCGCTTGCCGTCGCCGAGCCGTTGCTGCCGCCGGCGCAACTGACATTAGTCGTTGAAATACTGGCGACAACGGGCGTCGGGGCCGTAATGGTGGCGGTTTGGGTATCGGTGCAGCCATTGGCGTCGGTTGCGGTGACGGTGTAGGTCCCCGCGGGTCTGTTGGTGATGGTTGCCGTGTTGGCGCCGGTGCTCCAGTTGAAGGTGTATCCGGCCCCGGGTGTTCCTCCGGAACCGCTTGCCGTTGCCGAGCCGTTGCTGCCGCCGGCGCAACTAATATTAGTTGTTGAGATACTGGCGACAACCGGCGTCGGGGCCGTAATGGTGGCGATTTCGGTGGCGGTGCAGCCGTTTCCGACGGCGGTGACGGTCACGGTATAGTTTCCGGGTATCAGGTTGGAGATGGTTGGCGTGGCGGCGTTGGTGTTCCAGATGTACGTATATCCCGCAGTTGGAGGGCCGCCGGAGCCGCTTGCGGTGGCCGAGCCGTTGCTGCCCCCAAAACAACTGACCTCGTTGGTGGTCATGTTGACCGATAGGGCGCCGCAGTCCGCCGTGGCGACACAATCAGAAAACCCGGAAGTATTGTTGCCGTTTTGGCTGCTGGTAGCAGTCACCTGGGCGCCGGCGGGCAGGCTGCCGGTCGGAAGATTGAGCACCCAAGGGCCTGAGGCGGGTGTCGTCACGGCGCCAAGCAGGGTTCTGCCCTGGCAAGGGATAGTACCGGTGCAGCCCGTCGTATTGTGCTGAAAAACTTCGATGACGCGCCCTGCCGCGGCGGTTCCGGTAATTTTTTGCGTGTTGGCTTGTGTGATCACGGGTACCGCCGGTCCGCCGTTGCGGTTGATGCCGTCGGCAGTATTGCAATACATGCTGTTATCGCTGATGAGCAGGGTGCCGCTCACGAGGGCGCTTACGCCAGCGCCGCCACTATAAGCAATCGTATTGCCGGAAATCACGGCATTGGCCGGCGGGCCGCCTACGGTGATGCCATTCATCAAATTGCCGGAGGCGTCGCCGGAGGCGTTCAAACCGATGATGTTATCGACAATGGCAAAATTAGTGACGCCGGTACCGGTTCCAATACCGGTAAAATTGTCAGATACCCGGTTACCTTCGATCCTGTTGCCTGTGCCGCTGATGATTTGGATACCGCTAACCGCGCCGGCCGCGCTTTTAAACCCCCGGATATACAATCCCCGCACGATAATATTGCTTCCGCCGAGCGTCAGGCCGTTCGCGCTGGTGGAGGCGCCGTCGACGATCACGCTTTGCGTATTACCATCGATCAGGGCATTCGATTTGGTAATATTTGGCAGCGCCGACAGGGGTTGTATAATTTTTATCGCGGGCCCGGGAATATTGAACTCCACCGTAGTCAGCGGCACAAAAGTATTGATACAATCGATGGCCCAGCGCAGCGAGCCGGTGCCCGCATTGGCTGTGTTGACGACGGTAACGGGGTTGTTCGCCGGGCAAGTCGATTGGGCGCGAAGCCTGGCAGCTCCACACAAACTAAGTAATAAAAGGAAAGAAAGTGTCTTCTTATGGAACATGAAAGGGTAGTTTTAGTCGTCATTGAGCGTCATTAATCGTCATTGAGCGTCATTGAGCGTCATTAATCGTCATTAGTCATTAATCGTCATTCGGTCATTCACACGATTCAATGAATGGCTCAATGACACTCAATGACGATTAATGACGCCCAATGACGATTAATGCCGTTCCAACAGATAAACCGGAAGGTTTTGATCCAATTGATCTTCGGGCATAAAGGGTGTCTGGCTCGTTGGGGCGTTTGGGATATTGCTTTGAACCAGCGCCGGCACGCGACGGCGCAGGAACTGGTATAATTCGCCTAATCGCAGAATCTGATCGCCATTCGTATCGGCGCTGTATTCGCCGCCCGCATCCTGGCAGCGGTTTC
This sequence comes from Bacteroidota bacterium, assembly GCA_963169325.1. Classification (GTDB taxonomy): domain Bacteria; phylum Bacteroidota; class Bacteroidia; order Chitinophagales; family Saprospiraceae; genus M3007. The sequence continues at coordinate 5,782 of CAUJEY010000126.1, read as the reverse complement.
CGGCAAACGCATCGAGAAGCGCTTCCGTGAAGGCGCCGTTTTCCCACACTTTATCTTCATACGATTTTTCGGTGCTGCCGCAGGAAGTCAGGGTGCTCACGCCGGGCTGGGCCTTGGCGAGGTCCACCATGGCACTGCTCAGGCCGCCGAATCCTTCCTTGGCGCCGCCGCTGTGACAGGCATCGATCAGGACAATTTTTTTGCAATTAATGTTATTTAGCACCTCCAGCAGGTCAGTTTTATAATCTACAGCCAATTTTTCATACTTGGGGTTGTAACCTGTTTGCAGAATTTTAAACCGGTTATCCACGATTTTTCCATGGGAGGAAACAAACACCAGCAACAGGTCGGTTTGTTTAATCTGCTTGTCGTCCCATTGATAGGCCAGATCGTAGGCTGCCTGTTTTATGGCCGTGAGGTCGGTTTTTTCCGGCGTAGTCAGGGTGCTGATAAATACCTGGTTGAACAATTTGCCGTCGCCGCCCTGGTTTTGGAACGCCTGGGCAAAATCGGCGGCATCCTTTGCGGTGTACTGCAAATCCTCATGTTTCGGGCCGATGGCCAGCACGAACAAATTGGCGCGTTCGGGCACAAATTCCACCTCGAGCGCATCGGATACCTGATCGTCGGCCACTACTTCCACGCGGTTGTTGCCTTGTTGCAGCGGGATTTTATTCCGGTAGGTGTACGTGTATTGGGCGTTTTCTTTTTTCATAGGCACAAGGTCTTCCTCGTTAAATTTCGAACCTTCCATTTCCACGCCGTTTACTTTCATTTTGAAGTTTTTGGGTTCCAGCGGTTTGGATGACACCACCGTCATCTTGAATTCGAAGTGGTCGTCGGTTTTTCGCACCTTGTTAGAGCCGGTTTCGTGGGGCGCCGGGTCGGTCCAGATCAGGATGGGGCCGCTGGCCAAAATGCTCGCCTTGCCTGATGCCGCTTGCCATTCGAGTGTTTTGCGCGCCTTCTCTTTGCCGCCTTCCTGCACTGTGCATACGAAGTTGGCTACCGGGGCCGTGAACTGCGGTGTTTTGACGAATACCAATTTGACCTCCCGGCGGCTGTGCGCCGCAATAACACCCATCGGCGCCGAGGTTGGGCCGCCCGGACGGATGCCGGCCGGGCAACTGAACAACACCTCCGCCGCCCGCGAACTGGAGTCGCCGCTGTTTTCAATCTGGACGCTCAGGGTGACCTCATCGGAACGGCCGCTGGATACGAATTGGTGTCCGGCGATGAGTAGGGTAGCCGGTTGCGGTTTGCGCAGGGTGACGGCTTTTTCAAAGGTTTTCAGCGATTTAGTGCCTGTTTGTACGGCAAGTTTCAGTTGCTGGTCGCCCGGCGTCAGATCGGCGCGGGCTTCGAGTGGGATGCGGGCTTCGAGCTGTTCGCCCTGGCGAAGCGGCCCGAAATAATTGGTTTCCCAAACGCTGAGGTCTCCGCTGCCGCGGTGTTCTGTGGCCACGCGCAGGTCGGGCAGGTCGAGGCCGCTGGAATTTTTGATTTTAAAGGAGAGATAAGCGCGTTCTCCGGGCGTCAGGGTGCCGTCGGCGCTGCGCAGGCTGATATCCGTTACGTCTATTGTTACGGCGTCGCGGATGCCGGCGAGGGCAAATTGGGCCGTTCGTGGATCGGTGCAGCGCAACAGCGTGGCAGCGTCGCCATCGAAAGTGCCGGTTATGACGACACTGCCGTTGTGCATCAGGCAGAGGGTGTGAAACGCGTCGTCGCGGTCGTTGCCGAAATATTGTTCCCATTGCAGTTCGCCGCCCGCGGAGGTTTGCACCATATAGGCGTCGGGAAAACGCATGCCGCTGCGTTTCGATTTGGATGTGCCGGCCAGCAAAAAGCCCCCGTCGTCGGTTTGCAGCAGGGCGTTGGCGATGTCGGCGTCTTTGCCGCCGAAGGTTTTATCCCACTGGCGGAACCCGTCGCGGCTGGTTTTGAGGAGCCAGCAATCGAGGTCGCCGGCGCCTTTGGATTTGGTCAGACCTGCCAGGGCAAATCCGCCGTCGCGGGTGGCAATCAGGTCGAGGGCTTCTTCCCAGCCGCCTTCGCCGAACCATTTTTTCCAAAGCAACGCGCCGCGGGCGTCGGCTTTAGCCAAATAAACGTCGCCCGCACCGGTACCTCCTTTTTTGCCGGTATTGCCGCTAAAGACGAAGCCGCCGTCGGAAGTTGCGGCGAGGCCGCTCAGGGTTTCAAATTCGGAAGCGCCCAGGTTTGTTTCCCAGACGATTTGTCGCATCGCCACTTTGGCCAGCCAGATGTCGCCGGATTTTTGTCCGTTTTGGTAGCCGGCCAGCAACGTTGTACCGTCGGGCAGCAGGAGTATTTTCCGGCATTCATCAGCGCCCGGTGTGCCGAAAGTAGTTTCCCAAATTTTCTGCCCGCGTTCGTTCACCAGCACCAGCCAGGCATCTTTGTCGCCTTTGCCGATAGAAGCGGTGGCGCCGGCCAGCAGAAACTGACCATCGAAGGTTTGTACTGCGGCGTACAGCACGTCGTCTTTGGCGCCGCCGAGCCGGACTTCCGCTACGAGTTGGCCGGTGCTGTGATCGGCGATCACCAGCAGCCCGTCGGAGCCGCCTTTGGTTTTCGACGTGGTTTCACCCACCCCTATCAGGTATCCGTTGGTCGCTTCCAGCACCGTGTGGAATTGGGCATTGCTGCCGATGTTTTTTTCCCAATCTTTCTGCAAGGGCTGGGCAAAAAGCAGGACCGGGAAAAGAACGATTAAACAAATCAGTGTACGCATGGGACGAAGTATTTCAAAAATTGCAGGGTAGTGTTTACAAATATCGGTTATTTTGCCTGGCTTGATTACCTTGTCGCAAAAGCAAGGAATGGGTCAACTAAAAATACTTCAATTATGAATGAAAAACCACACCTGCTTTTTATTGACGACGACCGGGCTTTCAGCCCGCTGTTATGTGAATATCTGGCAGAAAAAGGGGTGCGCACCACGCTTTGTCATTCGGGCGTGGAGGGTGTCGAAACGTTTAAAACCGGCCGTTTCGACCTTTGTATCCTCGACGTAAAAATGCCCTTTAAAGATGGGTTTGCCGTGGCGCAGGAAATCCGGGGTTTCGATCCTGAAATACCTTTTATTTTTTTGACCGGAGAAACGGAAAAAGAAAAACGAATCAAGGGTTTTCAACTGGGCGCCGAGGATTATGTGACCAAACCGTTCAGCATGGAGGAATTATACCTACGCATTCAGGTCGTGCTGCGGCGGGGCATTTCTGCTACCCTGAAACCTGCTGCGACGGAATACCAAATCGGGCGTTACCAATTCAATATTGCGGCACGGGAATTGGAACTGGCCGGAAAAACAACCAAACTCAGCGCTATTGAAACCAAGCTGCTCCAATACTTCTGTGATGCCGAACTGGGCAAAATCGACCGGGATACCGCTTTGCGACGGGTTTGGGGCGACGATGACCAATTGCGCGGGCGCAGCCTGAATGTTTATGTGAGCAAACTCCGCCAATTTCTGAAAGACGATCCCGGTATTGAAATTCTGAACATTCATGGTGAAGGGTATCAGATGGTGGTTAGATAATTTATAAAACAATTGCCGACAAAGCCTCATACGCCCCCCGGAAGTCCCGGTTAAATTCGGACAACAAACCATGCAATAATGGGGCTGGGACGGGCTGTTCGGCCATGTGTTCTATTTCCTGCAATTGTTGGACTAATTCCGGATAGCCGAAGTATTTGATCTGGCTTTTCAGGGTATGTGCATGAAGCGCCAGTGCGTTCCGGTCGCCGGAAGCGAGGGCTTCATCCATCAGATTGACCAACAGGGGAGACTCCCGGACAAAAACGGCTACAAATTTCCGCAACAGCGAATCGTCGTCACCGAAATAAGTAGAAATTGTTTTTTGATCAATCATAGCATTTCTATTAGTCGTAAGTATCTCAAATCCAACGGGATATTTTTTCCCGCAGGATTTTTGGATCAATCGGTTTGGTGACGTAATCTTCCATGCCCGATTCCAGGCAACGTTCCTCCTCGCCGGCGGTAGCATTGGCCGTAAGTGCAATAATTGGCGCTGAAATACCGGCTGCGCGCAGCGCTCGGGTGGCGCTCAGGCCGTCCATTACCGGCATTTTGATGTCCATCAGAATCAGGTCGTAAGTGGTGCCGAGGGCTTTTTGCAGGGCGATGGCGCCGTTTTCGGCGACATCGACTTCCGGCGTATCCATTATTTTATTCAATAGCTCGCGGGCTAGCATTTGGTTAAAATGATTGTCTTCAGCCAACAGGATTTTACGGGTGGGCAGTTTGGTTTTCGAGGGGGGCTGATTTCCCGGTTGATCCGGTTCGACCAATTCACCGGGCCGGAAAGGCAGGGTAAAAGAAAAGACAGAACCTTTTCCCGCTTCACTTTGCACCTGAATTTTTCCGCCCTGCAACTCGATTAGTTGCCGCGCAATAGCCAGACCCAATCCGGTGCCGCCATGCCGCAGGTGGGTGTGTTCGCCGGCCTGTACAAATGCATCGAAAATGTAGTTCAGTTTTTCGGGCTCAATACCAATGCCGGTGTCGCGCACTTCAAAACGTACGGGTATGTCGGTATTCTGCTCGCCGGCTGCCTCTATTGAACATTTCAGGTCAATCCGGCCTTTTTCCGTGAATTTTACGGCGTTTCCGAGCAAGTTCAATAATATCTGGTTCAGTCGTGCGGCGTCGCCGGTTACTACCTCGGGCACTTCGGGATCGATGTCCAGTTGCATATCCAGTTTTTTCTGGGCTGCATTTATCCGGAACATATTGGTTTGTTTGGTCAGTAGCTCGCGCAGCCGGAACGGCGCGGCATGAAAGTCGATTTTCCCGGCTTCTATCTTCGAAAAATCGAGGATATCGCTGATGAGGGTGAGCAGGTTTTCAGAGGCAAATTTGATCGATTCGACGTATTCGCGTTGTTTGGGGCGCAGCTCGGTATCATCCAGCAGGCGGGACATCCCGATGACGGTGTTCAGGGGCGTCCGGATTTCGTGACTCATATTGGACAGGAAAATACTTTTGAACCTGCTGCCTTCTGCAAGGTGTTTGTTTTGCCGTTCTATCTCGGCGTGTTGCCGTTCTATTTCGCGGTTTTGCCGTTGTATTTCCTGGTTGCTGCGTGATTTTTGTAAAAAAAACCGGAACAGCAAAAAAGTGATGGCCGCTAAAGCCAGCAATCCGGCCAGCAATCCGGAACGTTGTGCGCGTTCCCGTTTTACTTCGGCTTCGTGCAGGGCGTTGGTCCGGTTGAGTAGTTCTATTTCCTGTTGTTGTTGTTTCGAAAGAACCTCTTTTTCCCGCAGGCGGATATTTTGGTTTTCGAGTTCGAAGGCTGTTTTGAGGTTGTTTTGTTCGAATAGCAGTGCGCGTTCGCGCTGCGTGGCCGCCTCCAGTTTGCGCGCGCGCAATTCGGCCTGTTGTTTCAACAAAGCGAGTTCGCGCAATTTAGCCTCGGTGTTGAGTTGGCTGATTTCGCGTTCTTTACGTTCTGTGTCGAACCTGACCTGCATTTCTGTGACTTCGCGGTTGTTTTCCTGATTTAAAATAGAATCGGCATACGTTCTGGACATTATATAATAGCGAATGCCCAGGTTGTAAAGCGAATCTTTCAGGGCGGGTTCCGGGGTGCTTTTACCCATTTCCACGTAAAGTTCAGCCAGGTTGGCACTGGTTCTGGAAACCATGGCTTTGTTGCCGGTTTGTTTCCCTTTCGACAAGGAACGTTCATACAATTGCTGCGCATCGGCAAAACGTTTTTGGTCCCGGAAG
>CAUJEY010000125.1 GCA_963169325.1 Bacteroidota bacterium | reverse complement strand
CACCCCTGGCGCCGCGCCTGGTAACTCGCCAGAGTGCGCTTGGTGAAAACACCAAGCGCGGCGGGAATAGTGCAACAGGTCCGTTTTCGGCAGAGCACTGCGCCATGAGCTTTGTCCATTTTAGGCAATTCCGCGCCGCCTTCTTCGTTGTATTTTCGTTTGTGAGAAATTCCCCTGAATTTGCGGCCCGGATGAATCCTTTCCTTTAGTATTGCAGGAGAAATTTTGCCGGATAAGACCTGGTATTTATGAGAAAACTACTGTACGCTCTGCTGTTCCTGTCGGGAGTGAAAATGTCGGCGCAAGACCCCATTTTTTCCCAGTTTTACGCGGCGCCTTTACAAATCAATCCCGCTTTTACCGGCGCCGGACACGCACCGCATATCGGCGCTGCGTACCGCAATCAATGGACGGGCTTCAACAACGCATACCGCACCTACGCGGCCTTCTACGACCAAAGCCTTGACCGGCTCAACAGTGGTATTGGTTTCAACCTGGAGGGCGACGACGCAGGCAACGGCATCCTGCGCACCATGCGGTTTTCGGCGCTGTACGCCTACCGGCTAAAAATTACCGACGACCTGGCTGTAAAAATCGGCGTGGAAGCGGGTTTTCAACAAACGGCTATCGACTGGGATCAATTGGTGTTCCCTGATCAGATCGACCAGTTCGACGGCGCGGTGCTGACCACTTCGGAACAACGCCCCGATCAGTTGAATAAAACGGTCCTCGATATTTCGTCGGGGCTGCTGCTGCTCAACTCCCGCTTTTGGCTGGGTGTGGCGATAAAACACCTGAATGCACCCAACCAGAGTTATCTTTTGATCAACGATAACCTGTCGCGCGGCCTGCCTTTGCGTTATACCCTGCATGGCGGAACGGAAATCACTGTTAAAGCGGGCAATAAACGCCAACCCGCCTCGTTTATCTCACCAAATTTTTTGTTCTTGTCGCAGGGGCCGTACCGGCAATTAAACGTCGGGGCTTATGCGGCTGTCGGCCCGATTTTCGGGGGCGCGTGGTACCGGCACACTTTTCGAAATGCCGATGCCGCCATCCTGATGATCGGTATACGGCAGGATATGTTTAAAATCGGACTGAGTTACGACCTCACCGTATCCGGCTTGTCTGGCCAGGCAGGTGGAACGTACGAACTGACGATGGGCATTTTCTTCGATAAAGGCAAAAAACGCCCCTCCGACCTCAATGACTGTACCCGAATGTTCCATTGAACCCTAGTGCAATATTTAAAAAATAGAATATTCGCCATACAAATGACGAAATGACGTTAATGACGAAATGACATTAATGCCGAAATGACTAAAAAATTCCACTTTCGTTAAATTTGGCGATAGCCAGACATCGAAATGTTTTATTTGCCTACATTTGCTGCTCATTTTTCAAAACCTGCTATTTAATACGATGAAAAAAACACTCATTCACGGGTTAACCTTGCTTATGCTGGGTCTTTTGGTGGCGAGCTGCGGTCGCAAAACCGAACGTTCCTCCACCACCAACTGGAAATACAACGACCAAAAGTGGGGTGGCTTTGAAAAATTGGACTACGAAGGCCAAGCCACGGGTCCGAACCTCGTACTTATCGAGGGCGGTACCTTTACCCAGGGCCTGACCGACCAGGACGTTACATTTGAATGGAACAACTCTCCGCGTCGCGTTACGGTTTCTTCCTTCTATATGGACGAAACGGAAGTGGCCAATATCGACTACCGCGAATACCTTTTCTGGGTGCTCAATACCTGGGGAACCACTTACCCGGAAGTTTGGAAACGCGCACTGCCCGATACCCTCGTGTGGCGTGAAGAACTGGCTTACAACGAGCCGTTGGTAGAAACGTACTTCCGACACCCGGCTTACGACGACTACCCCGTTGTCGGTATCAACTGGCTCCAGGCCAATGAATACTGCAAATGGCGTACCGACCGTGTCAACGAGATGATTCTTATCGAGCGCGGTATTCTGGAAAACACGCCCGACCAGAAGAACGAAAATAACTTTAACACAGAAGCCTATTTGGTGGGCCAATACGAAGGTTCTGTGCGCAAAAACCTGCCCGATCGTCGCACCGGCGGCGAACGCCACGTACAATTGGAAGACGGTATCCTGCTGCCGACCTATCGTTTGCCGACGGAAGCGGAGTGGGAATATGCCGCGCTTTCGCTGCTGGGCAACCAAGCGACCAGCAAAGACGAGCTGATCACCGACCGCCGTATTTATCCCTGGGACGGTAATACCGTGCGTTACCAAAAACGCAACAAGTATCAGGGTAAAATGCTGGCCAACTTCAAGCGTAGCGGTGGTGACTATGGCGGTATGGCCGGCGCCCTGAACGATAAAGCCTTTACGCCCGCACCGGTCCGCTCCAACTGGCCGAATGATTACGGCCTTTATAACATGGCCGGTAACGTAAACGAATGGACAGCTGACCTGTTCCGTTCCCTGACCTCTACCGACCTTGTCGACGTGGAAAACATGGAACTCAACCCGTATCGTGGTAACGTCTTTATGACAAAGACACTTGACCCGGAAACCGGCGCCCCGGTACCGAAAGACAGTCTGGGTCGTCTGCTCTACGAAATGATGGACACGACCACGACTGCGCTGCGTGATAACTACAAACGTCCGGAAGTTTTCAACTATCTCGACGGTGACAACGAATCAGAGGTGGAATACCGGTATGGTATCAGCACACTGGTCAGCGACAAAGCCCGCGTCATCAAAGGCGGCTCCTGGGCCGACCGTGCCTGGTGGCTGTCGCCCGGCTCGCGCCGCTTCCTTGAAGAAGACAAAGCCAGCAAAAACGTCGGTTTCCGTTGTGCAATGACTCGCACCGGCTCGCCTACCGGCAACAACGAAGAGGCTGGCAACCAGTTTAAAGTGAAGAAAAAATCAGTCAAACGCAAGTATAAATAAATTTTAACCGCGCCGTTATCAGATAAACAGGAGTCATCCCCGTGTCAGGGATGGCTCCTGTTTTTTAATTAATGCACAACAATTTATGCGATAACCAATAATCACCTTTGTTTTGCATGCCCAAAGAGGCTGCCTCGTTTAATGAACAGCCCGTTGGTCGTTGTTTTGCCTAGCATTTCTCATCCATGGTTGCTTTAGAAGAACTGTATTCCATATTCCGGCAACATCCATCGGTTTGTACCGATACGCGCCATCTGACGCCCGGATGCCTTTATTTTGCCCTTAAAGGGGAGCGTTTCGACGGCAACCGGTTTGCCGTAAAAGCGCTCGAAGCCGGCGCAGCCTACGCTGTGGTAGATGATCCGGCCTTGCAGGACACCCGGCGATGCTTATTGGTAAATGATGTATTGACCACGCTTCAACAATTAGCGACCCTGCACCGCCGGCAATTCGACATACCGATTATCGCCATCGGCGGTTCCAACGGTAAGACGACCACCAAGGAATTGGTATCCGTCGTGCTGAGCAGCCACTACCCCTGTCATTCCACAAAAGGCAACCTGAACAACCAAATCGGCGTGCCGCTCACGTTGCTGGGTATGCCCGACAATACGGAAGTGGCGGTGATTGAAATGGGGACCAATCAACCGGGCGATATCGATTTATTGTGCGAAATTGCGCGACCCACCCATGGCCTGCTTACAAATATTGGCAAGGAACACCTCGAAGGCTTCGGTAACCTTCAAGGTGTTAAAAAGGCCGAAGCGGAACTTTACCGCTACTTATCCCGCCACCATGGCTGCGTATTTGTCAATTCTGCTGAGAAATATCTCTCCGCCATGGCCCGGAGCAACCGGACAAAAATTGTTTATTCGGCCAGCGATACCCTGCACGCGCAGGACAGCATTATCGACATCCGCCTGGACGCGGAAACACCTTTTATACGGGTGTCCTTTTTGTCCGAAAACAATGAGCCGGTGGAGGTGCAAAGTCAACTTATCGGGCGGCATAATTTTCACAATATCATGACTGCAGTGGCGCTGGGCGTGTATTTCAAAGTGCCGGCTACCAAGATAAAATCGGCACTGGAAGCCTACCAACCGGCCAACAACCGCTCGCAATTGCTGCAGCGGGGTTCCAATACGATTCTACTCGATGCGTATAACGCCAATCCTGCAAGTATGCGGGCAGCCCTGGAAACCATACGTTCTATAAAGGTGCTGCACAAAGTGGCGATCATTGGCGATATGCTCGAACTGGGCGAAGCAAGCAGGACGGAACATGAACAGATACTGCGCTTCGCCGCACGCTGCAAGTTTGATCATTTGGCCGTGGTTGGGCCAGAGTTTGGTAGATGCGAGCCCTGGCGGTATAAGGCCCTTCATTTCCCCGATGCCCTGGCTGCAAAAGAATGGCTGGAAAACCAGACATTTGAAGATACCTTTATCCTCGTCAAAGCTTCCCGGGGAATTCAGTTGGAACGGGTAGTGGGCTAACGATTTGTGACTTACGACTTAAGACTTGCGATTTCAAGCCCGTGGGAACAAATGCGCCATGACTAATGACGCAATGACGATAGTACAATGACGAAATGACCAACAACAGCCTATGAAACACCGCTGGTTATCGCTGGTAGCGGGTCCTCTTTTATTCATTCTGATTGGCTTTGCGCCGGCTTTGCCGGGCGTGCCTGCGCCGGCGCAATACACGGCGGGTATTGCGGCGTGGATGGCTATTTGGTGGATTACTGAAGTGACGCACACGGCTGTCACGGCGCTGCTGCCGCTGGTGTTATTTCCGCTGTGTGGAGTGCTGCCGATCAAAAACGTATCGGCGGAGTTTGGCAACGAAATTATCTTTTTGTTTCTGGCTGGGTTTCTGTTCGGGCGCACCATCGAACGCTGGAACCTTCATACACGAATCGCGCTGAATATGGTACTTTGGCTGGGCAGCAATCCGGCGCGTATGGTGCTGGGTTTTATGGTTGCCACGGGCTTTATTTCCATGTGGATTTCCAACACGGCTACAGCCGTCATGATGACCCCCGTGGCCATTGCTGTGGGTAGCGGCTCGTGGATAGGTGAGAAAGGTGGCCAGCACAATTTCCATAAGGCGTTGATGCTTGGTGTCGCTTATGCTTGCTCCATAGGTGGCATGGCCACGATTGTGGGCACGCCTACAAACGCCATTTTTCTGGGTTTTGTACAGCAGACCATGCATGTGCAGGTTTCGTTTTGGCAGTGGTTTGTGTTTGGATTTCCGTTTGCTGCAGTGTTGTTGCTGCTTTGCTGGTGGTTGCTGATGTGGCTTTTTCCCGTGGGGAAAGATACCCATGGCGGGGATTACCGTCAGGCCCTGCGCGCCGAACTGCTTGCCCTGGGACCTCTTTCTGCTCCGGAACGCCGGCTGATGTTGGTATTTGGCGCCGTCATTTTTTCCTGGATAAGCGGATCGTTGTTTTGGTATCGATGGATACCCAATTGCAACGATACGGTGGTGGCTGTTGCCGGCGCTCTGGTTTTGTTTTTCCTGCCGGCCAGCAATGCCCGGCAAAATACACCGCTGCTCGACTGGGATAATGCCCAGAAGATTCAGTGGGGCGTTCTATTATTTTTCGGTGGAGGGCTGGCTTTGGCCAAGGGTTTTGAGCAGAGCGGCCTGGCCCGGTTGTTGGGCACACAAATGGAAAGCCTGGATATGCTCCCCATGGTGCTGATTTTGCTGGTGGTGCTGACCGTGGTCACGCTGATGAGCGAATTGGCTTCCAATATAGCCACGGCCTCCATGATGATGCCTGTGCTGGCGGTGCTGGCGAAGGCTGTCGGCGCCGACCCATTCGGCTTCTTGCTCGCTGCGGCGATGGCGGCTTCTTTCGGGTTCGGGCTGCCGGTAGCGACGGCGCCCAATACTATCGTGTTCAGTTCGGGACACCTGAACACCCGCGACATGGCGCGGGCTGGTTTTTTGCTCGATGCCATAGCAATCTTACTGCTGCTCGGGTTTGTATATTTCGTTTTGCCGTTGGTATGGGGGATTCAGATGTAAACAACGCGCCGCGGTCGAATATAAAGCCGAATAAATATTTCAAAATTGCGAAATTGGCAGCCGAAGCAACCACCACCCTTCGCTCTTTGTCTAATTAAGGCATAAGGCCTCCCCTTACTGATTATGGCCAAAAAAATAATTTTTGTCGTCGGGTTCATTTTTATCCTGCTTTTGCCGGCTGCCGCGCAAACAGGTTTCTTTTTGCCCAAAGGCCGCAAACAGGTAGACATTCCATTTGAATACATCAATAATTTTATCATTCTGACCGTCAATTTCAACGGCTTTTTGCCTTTGAAATTCATTTTTGATACCGGGGCCGAACACACCATCCTGACCAAACGGGATATCAGCGATATGTTCAGGGTTAAATACGAACGCGAATTCCGGGTGACTGGCTCCGATCTGAAAACGCCCTTAATCGCTTACCTGGCGCGTGGCATACGGTTCGATATTCCGGAAAAAGCCTACGCACCCAGTGAAGATATTTTAGTGCTTCAGGAAGATTATTTCCGGTTCGAGGAATACGCCGGAGTGGATGTTCACGGGATCATGTCGTCTGTCGCTTTCTCAAAATATATTATTCAGATCAACTACGAAAGACGGGTCATTACCTTGTATGATCGCGAAGTGTTCAAGATTCGGGATAACGGCTTTACCTCCCTGCCCGTGGAACTGTACCGCAATAAACTGTATTTTAATACCACATTACAGGTGTTGCCCGACTCCGTGGCGCCGGTCAAGTTGCTCATCGATACCGGCGCGGGCCTGCCGCTTTTGTTGTTCAGCGACACCCATCCATTGGTGCATCCGCCGACCAATGCCATTCCCAGCAATATCGGGATGGGCCTCGGCGGGTATCTCGAAGGATACACCGGACGTATTCATAAAGTAACCCTGGGCAATTTTGCCCAACAAGGTGTGGTCACTTATTTTCAACAGGTGGACAGCCTGCAAAACCTCGATTACCTCAACAAAAGAAACGGCCTGATCGGAAACACCTTACTCAGCCGCTTTCTGGTCATTCTGGATTACCAAAAAGGGTTGATGTGGCTGAAACCCGGCAGGGACTATGAGGATGAATTCGTGTACGATCGCAGCGGGCTGAGCATCATTGCCACCGGGCGCAAATTCAGCGAATATATCGTGCAAAACGTGTTGCCCGGTTCGCCCGCCGCCGAAGCCGGTATCGAACGCGGCGACCAAATCATCGCGATGCGCCGAACGCCGGCCGGATTTTTTAACCTCTCCGATATTCAACGTGTTTTGCAAAAAAAACCGGGTAAAAAAATTCGAATCGTCGTCAAACGCGAGGGTAAGCGGCTGACGAAGAAAATCGTGTTGCGGGAGTTGATTTGAATATAAAAGGACAGGATCAACAGGGTTTACAAGATTTAGATACCTATTAAAATCCTGTAAATCCTGTTGATCCTGTCTTTTTACTACAAATCAAACAGCCTGAAAATTCCAAACGTTACACCGGCGGATCAGCCGGCGTATTCGGGTTATTATCACGTTCCACCGTCGGATAAGGGTAGAAATTGCGGCTGCGTTCCGGGTTGGCGTCGTTTGGCCCCGGGCGACCGAAACGGCGGCTGTCTTCCAGTTTCAGGCCTGACATGTAGAGTTCGATACAGCGCTGCCGGTAGATGTCGAGCAGGATATCATCCTTGTTTATCGCGCCGGCGTAGGCGCTTCCTTTTGCTGTTACACCGTAGAGGTCGGTCGTTTTGGTACGCACGGCATCTAGGGCCGCAACCGCTTCGGTGAGCATGTCCTTGCGGGCATAGCATTCGGCTTGTATGAGCGTTATCTCGCCCGGGAGGTACAAGGGGATCGGATCGGCATCCGATTTGAAGAAGCCCTGCACCTTCACCGGCACTACATTAGCGCCGAGGTAAAATGCGATACGTCCGTCACCAGCATCCGGTTGTAGCGCGGCTGGCAGCCCAAAATTGGGCAAACCGTTGTAGGTGTTGTTGTTCACTAAAGAGGTCCGGAATACCGGGTTAGGGTTTACGGTCTCGTACTTGAATATCGATTTTTTCGCGGTGGCGGAAAGGTCAACTTTATTTGCGGCGGCCAATGCATCGTCATATTTGCCCAACATCAGGTTGTAGCGGGCTAAAAGAGCATACACCGTGTTTTTAATATCGATGTCGGTACCCACTTTAGTGTTGAAAAAGGCCGATGGCGGCGTTGCTTCGGCAATAGGCGCTGCAGCATTCAACAAATCCACGGCTTCCTGCAAGGCATCGGTACGCGATTTGAACGAGGGGCGCTGACCGGCCAGAAAATTGTCGGCGCGCACCACCTCGGTCGGTACCGACTCCCAGAATTGGGCCATGGTGCCGATAGCCATAGCTTTATATACATGGCCATACACGCGGATCATTTCCGTAGTGCCGGTCTCCCGCACGTTCTGATAGTTGTCGATCAGCAGTTGTGCGTTGGCTTTGACGATGTTGCTACTGGTCCAGATGTTGTTCAAAAAAGCGTTGCTGCCGCCCACGGTGCCCTTGCCCGCTTCCAGGGCCGCCAGTTCGCCGTTACCGGTATTGATAACGTACAACTCCTTGGTCGTAAGCCCGTTGGCCGACACCATGTTGTACAGGGCGCTGGTGGCACCCACGGAAAACTCCTTTTTCAGGCCCACAATCAGCGCGGTCAGCCCCTCGGCGCTTTTGATCACCTCGCCACCGTCGGCAGCGTTCGGGTTGATAAATTCCTTTTCACAGCCCGCCAGCATAAGAAGCACGGGCGTGAGTAGATATATGAATCGTTTTTTCATTTTTTAAATTTTGTTGATAAATGTATAACTGGTCAGCAGGGTTACTGGTTTGATAGGTTACTGGTTTGAAGGGTTGAAGGTTGCGGGTTCAATAGCAAATACGGTACTCCATAATTTGCATTCCGCATTTAAAATCTTCCGTTCAATCGAATCATAAACGATTGCGGGATGGGCACGTTGCCGAAGTCATCGCCGCGCACCTGGTCGTTCTGGCCGGCGGAGTTCGTTTCCGGGTCGAAGCCCAGGTAATTATCGAAAGATAACAGGTTGCGGCCCATGAAGCTGACGCTGAGATTTTCAAATGTTTTGCCGATACGGCCAAAATTGTAGGTCAGGCCCAGTTCGCGCAATTTAACATACGTTCCATCTTCGATGTGCTCTTCTTGTATGCGCTGCCCCGTTACGCCACCGGCGATGGAGGCGACGTATCCGCGGGCTACTTCACCTTTGAGTTCTTGTTCGGCGATTTCCCCGAAGCCGACGTTGTTGCTGGTGATACGGTTCCAGTTGTACACTTCGCCGCCTACAAAAGCGTCAAATTGGAAGTTTAACGACAGTTTTTTCCAGGTTACGGAAGAACTGACCGCGCCGATCCAGTCGGGATAAGGGTTTCCGAGCACTTTGCGAAGTTCCTGTGTGCCGGTGGTCAGGGGTTGGCCGTTGGCATCGCGCATGGGCACGTACACGCTTCCGGCGTACCGGTAAATTTGATCGGTGAGCGCTCCCGTGGGCAGGTTGCCCTCGTTGAATTGCGATTCCAGGATAACCAGTCCGCGTTCCGGTTGCGACAGCCCTTGCGAGGTAAGCAGCAGGGAGCCATCGGCATTGCGGGCGTAGTAACGACCGAAGAAAATGCCAAAAGGTTCGTCATTCAGGGCCGACTGGGCGCCGTCGCTGCCGCGGAGGGAGAGTACGCCGTCGAGGCCCGACACCTTGTTGCGGTTGGCAGAGAAGTTCAGGCCGATGTCCCAGGAGAAATTGCTGCTCCGGACCGCCTGGGCTTGCAGCATCACTTCCACCCCTTTGTTGCTCATTTTGCCCACATTGGTCACCAGCGAGGTGCCGCCGATAGAGGGCGGGATGGCGCGGTTGAACAGCAGGTTGTCGATATCCTGGTTATACACCGTAAAACTCAGGCCGATGCGGTTGCGCAGGAAAGCCAGGTCGAAGCCGCCTTCCGTTTCCGACATCACCTCCGGTTTTACGTCGGGGTTGTTCAGTGCGCGGGGCGGCGTCACGGCGGGCAGGCCGTTTAGCAGGGTGCCGGCGAAGTTGTTGAAACGGTCGTATGGGCCGACGCCGGTCAGGTTGCCGGCCTGGCCGAAGGAAGCGCGGAACTTGAGGGTACTGAAGAGCGTCGACTGGAACAGGCGGGATGCCACCCAGCTCATGCTGGCCTTCGGGTAAAAGTTGAGTTGGTTGTCGCTGGAGAAGGCCGAGGAGCCGTCTATGCGGCCGGCGAGGGTGAGGTACAATTGCTCATCCCAACCGAAGGTTTCCTGCAGGAAAAAACCGTTGACGGACAGTTCCGAAATATACTGTTGCGGCAAGGTAAAGAGGTTGGATGCCGCCGAGATGTTCCGGATCAGCGGCGTCAGGTCGCGCCCTTCCTGCGACGACAGGTCTGTGCGCAGGTACTGGTATTGTTGGCCGGCGGTGGTGGTCGACGTGAGTTTGGCGCCGAGCGTAGTTTCGTACGTTGCCGAAATATCGCTGTTGTACTGCGTTACGCTCGAGTTGGCGACGGCCACATAACCATCGGGGAAAAACGTGGCGGCCACATTGGGATAAGGCATACGCGGATGGTACTCGTTGCCCAGCAGCGAATAGTGGTCGATGCCGAAGGTATAATCCACCCGTAACCCTTTGAAAGGGAAGAGTTTAAGGCCGATATCCGCGATGCTGCGGTTGGTGCGTTGCGTGATGTCGAAGGTTTCGATCACCGTAAGCGGGTTCACGCGCACTTGTTCCACTTGTTTGAGCGTACCATCGGCGTTGCGTTCGGTGATATCCCACACGTTGTCGATGATAAAAATAGTGCTCATCGGGCTGAAGAAGTTATTGCCGTTGGGCATGTCCTTGCTTCGGCTGTTGGTGAAGCTCAGTCCGGTGGTCAGGGTAGCCCATTTGCTGAGCGTCTGGTTGAGGCGCAAGCGGCCGGTGTACTTGGTGAAATTGGTGTTTTTTATAATACCGTCGTTGTTGGTATAACCCAGCGAGGCGAAGTAGTTGGATTTTTCGCTACCGCCGGTTACCGAAAGGTAGTTTTCGGTGCCGAAAGCGGTTTGGAAAATTTCGTCCTGGTAGTCGTAACGGGTTACGTCGTACTGGTCGGTGACCAGAATGCGGTTAACCGGGCCCACTTTTGTATACCCGACGCCCTGGGATTGCAACGTTGCTTCGTTGGGGCCGAGGTGGAGCAAAATGGTCAGGCGGTCCTGGGCAGTTTCGAGGCGGTCGTTGCCTTTCACGCCGAAACGTTTGCCATAGGTGGTAAAAAACACCTTCTTGCGCAGTTTGCTGAGGCCGGCACTGGTGCTGAATTCGATACTCGGTTTGCTCGAACGGCCGCGTTTGGTAAAAATCTGCACCACGCCGTTCGAGGCGCGGGAGCCGTACAGGGCTGCTGCTGAAGCGCCGTTGAGCACCTCGATACGCTCTATATCGTTCGGGTTGATGTCGACCAGGCGATTTTGCCCGGCCCGGAAATTGGTGGTCATGGCATCGCCGCTGAGGTTGATGACGTTCTGCGAGGAGTTGTCTACGATGACGCCGTCCACGATGTAAAGCGGGTCGGAAGAGCCTTTGATCGAGCTCGCGCCGCGCAGCCGGATCGAGAACCCGCCGGCCGGATCACCCTGGTTTTGGCTGACCTGTGCGCCGGCGACTTTGCCGGCAAGGGCGCCGAGGGGGTTTACGGTGCCGGCTTTTTCCAGGCTGCGGCCGTCGACCACGCCCACATAGTTGCCCAGTTGTTTGCGGGTGGAAGTGGGCGAGTTGCCGGTGATGACCACTTCGTCGAGTTTGAGAATATCGCTGCCCA
Organism: Bacteroidota bacterium; assembly: GCA_963169325.1. GTDB lineage: Bacteria > Bacteroidota > Bacteroidia > Chitinophagales > Saprospiraceae > M3007. The sequence goes on along the minus strand of CAUJEY010000125.1, from coordinate 9,437 downwards.
GGGTAACGTCCTCGTTGAGGTTGGCTTTGCCAAGTGCGACAATAATCGTGCGGCGTTCCGTTTGAAAACCAAAGTACCGGAATTCAAGGGTGTAAGAGCCCTCGGCTACCGAGCCGCTGAGGTCGTAAAAGCCCCGTTCATCGGTAAAGGTCGCCTGGCGGGCTTCCACGAGCACGACGGATACGCTGGCGAGCGGTGCGCCGGTATCATCGAGTACAGTGCCTTTGACGGAATAATTGATGGCTTGGGCAGAAAGGAGTACCGGCACGAGTGCCAGAAAACCAGTTGCCCACCGCCGGAAGAGGGTGGGTAATTGCTTCATACAGTATAGTTTAGGTAAGTTAAAAACAAACGGTTATTACGGATTAAAATAAAAAACGGCGTGTATTGGGATTTCCAGAATTCAGAAACAAATATATGCCAACTTCAAACAGAAAAAGTTAATTTCCAAAGAGGCTAAATTCAGGCGAGTGTTGCATGATGTGGCAAACAGGTAGCCCGGACAAGATGGTATTATATTTTCACATAAATCTTCTTCCGGTACAACACCCAACACACCGACCAACATACCAGCAGGAACGTCAGCGCAAAAAGCAGCGAGCCGAACGCGCCGCCTTCGATCGGTTTGAAGAGATGTGTGTAAATCCAGCCGAAGAGCGAAACCGGTTCGCCGTCCGCGCCTGCCCATTTGATTTTCAGCATAGTTTTGGTCAACAAACCCGCCAGTATATAGGCGAACAGCGGATTGGCGCCGAATACCAGAAAAAACTGCGCATATCGCCGCCCGTTGGCCACATCGAGCGCCCAAACACTGCATGCCAGCAGTATCATCGAAATGCCGCCGGTGTACAACACGAAGGTGCTCGTCCAAAGGCTTTTGTTGATGGGGAAAGCAATATCCCAAACCAGACCGGCAATAGCAAGCATACAACCCCAGAGCAACAGGTCGCGCACGGCGCCGGTTTTTTCAGCCTGGTTCCGCTGCATCAACTTACCGCTCCACCAGCCCAGTAACACGGTGACCACGGCCGGCAACGTGCTCAAAATGCCCTCCGGATCGAAGGGAATACCTTTGCCTTTCCAAAGGTGATCGTCGCCGAGCAGGGCTAAATCAAAACGCCGGACTACATTGTGTATGAGGCTGTACGGGTCCTCCAACGGTGGACCCGACCAGTACAGCAGTCCCCAATAGCCCAACAGCAATGCGGCTGCCGCTGCCATCAGCCAACGCCCCGGCAATGTCAGCGCCAGCAATGCAGCCAGGCCATAACCCAGTGCCAGGCGCTGCAAGACGCCCATAATGCGCAATTTGTCCCAGCCTTCCAGGTAATTGGGAAATTTGGCCAGCAAGAGTCCCAGCACAAACAACAGCGCCGTCCGGCGCAACACTTTCAGCCCCAGCGCCATGTTCAGCCGCCGCCCGTATTTTTCAAATGAAAACCACATGGACACGCCTATGATAAACATAAAGGAAGGAAAAACCAGGTCGGTGGGCGTACAGCCGTGCCAATCGGCATGCAACAATGGTGGGTACACGTGACTCCAGGTACCCGGGGTGTTTACTACAAGCATAAGGGCAATGGTAAGCCCCCGGTAGAAATCGATAGAAAGGTAGCGCATACAGGCTTGTTTATGGGGTAAAAGTAAAAAAGGAAAGTGTTTTGTTTCTATTTTGCCCGCGCTAAACTAACCTAACCATTTGGTTAGCCCTTTTAATCCACCCTTCTCATACGCCCCCCCGTGCAAGTTTCTGGATATGATTGTCAGAGTTTTGGAAAAAAAAGCCCCGGATGCGGTCATCGTTCCGCTGGCGCAACAAGAAAATTTAGCCGACAAATTGGCTGAAATTGCCCGGCATGCCGGTTTTGAACCTGCCGCTTTGCAAACCGATTTTCGGGCCGAAGCCAAAGAAGTTTTTGTCCTGTACGCCGCCAATAGCCCCGGTCGTAAATTTTACCTGGTTGGGCTGGGCAAAAAGGACGGATTTCAGGAAGTTTACGCAGCCCTGCGCGCATTCTGTTTCCGCTACAAGTCCAAACTGCCTCAACGCACCGGCGTCGAATTGCGGCATTTTGAACCGGAAAAAATCGCCCGGCTGACCGATGCTGCCGTCAGCGGCATGCTATTGGGTTTATACCATACCGGCCTGTACCAAACCAGTCCGGAAGCGAAACCGACGCCCGTATTTGGCACGGAGAAATCTACCCTGGATATTTTAGTTCCGCCCGGTTCACTGACCGCTGCCACCGCCGCTGCCCGGCGGGGGGAGGTATTTGCTGCTGCGCTGCGCCAGATTTTCGACTTAGTAAATGCCCCAGGCAATCACAAAAACCCGGATTTGCTCACCGAAAAGATGATTCAGGCGGGCCGGGAGAGCGGTGTGCAGATGCGCGTATTGGATGCCCGGGCACTTCAAACGGAAGGCCTGGAAGCGCTGTTGGCTGTGGGGAAAGCCAGCCCGCATCCGCCGGTATTGATCTTGTTAGAATACGGCCCAAAATCGCGAAAACACAAAACGCCGGTCTTTGGTCTGGTAGGGAAAGGCGTGACGTTCGACACGGGTGGTGTAAGCCTGAAGCCGTCGACCAGTATGCATTTTATGAAAAGTGACATGGGCGGGGCCGCGGCCGTGTTCGGCGCATTTTTAGTGGCTGCCAAATTGCAATTGCCGTTGCGGCTGGTCGGCGCCATTCCGATAGCCGAAAACGTGATGGCCGGCAATGCCCTCAAACCCGGCGACGTCATCGGCTCTTACGCCGGCAAAACGATAGAAGTGACGGATACCGACGCCGAAGGCCGGCTGATCCTCGCCGACGCGCTGGCCTACCTGCTGCGCCATGAAAAACCGGATGTGCTGATCGATTTGGCCACGCTTACCGGGAGCGTCATCCGTACCCTGGGCTATCTGGCTGCCGGGTTGTTCAGCGCCAACGACACCCTCGCAGGTTCGCTCACTCAGGCCGGCGATGCCTGCGGCGAACGCCTCTGGCGCTTGCCCTTGTGGGAAGAATATGGCGCCGACCTGAAAAGCGATGTGGCCGACCTGCGCAATTTCACCGGCAAACCGATGGCCGAAGCCATCAGTGCCGCCAAATTTATCGAACACTTCACCGCCCAACACCCCGCCTGGGCGCATTTGGATATTGCCGGAACGGCCTTTGGCGACACGGAGTTTGGGCAGTCCAAAAATGCTACGGGGTTTGGAGTAAGGTTGCTGGTGGAATTTATGGAGAAGTGGGCCTACTGATAAAACGCCTCCCGCACATCTACCAAAATAGCTTCAATCCGGTCTCTATCCGGCATTTCCGGCAAGGTACTGGTCGCATGCAACGCTTCGATACGTTGCAGTTTTTGCTCCGCTTTTTCCATGAGTTCCTCGTACAAAAATTCGCCGCGCCGGATGGCCAGCAGTTCGTCGCGGTTGGGCCGTTCCACCACGATTTTACCATATTCCAGTATTTCCGCCGCCATATCGAGCAACCGGAAGGTGTGCATCATATTTTTGGTATCGTAATTTTTGCCGTGTTGCAGGGTGTTTTGGTAACGTTCCTGGTTGCGCACGGCCACCCAGTCCCAGTAATCGCGGTAGTCTTTACAGTGTTTGGCGTAGCCGTCTTTGTTGAACGACATCACGGCTGCCGGCGCGCAGCCCTTCGGCACGCTGCTGAGCGCCACTTCGTTGGCGTTTTCTTTTTGTAAAATACCCTTAAAGCCCAGGGCGCCGCCGGCATCGTGGTAAAGGCCGTACAAATCCCGGATATTCGGAATAACGACCAGGCCGCAGTCTTGCTGCCGGATTTTTTTGGTTTCCAGCCATTTTAATAAGGATACCGAACCCTGGTTTTCCACTACATAACAAAAATGGAGCGGCGTTTTGCGCGTCGGCTCCTCGGGGTTGTGGATTTTTTTGTTCAAACCTTTAGCCTTTTTGATTTGAGAAAAGGCATAACCGGCAAAAGTGCCCTTACAAAGTTTGGATAACACCATTTCGGTGGTAAAAAGGTCGAATAAGGGATGTTTGTACAAAATATGCGCCGGGTTCGTCCCCAACATTTCCAGGATATTCGGGTTGTTTTTGGTGAGCAGTTCGGCAAAACGGCCCAGTTCGAAGTACGTCTCGTCGTTTTTATCGCTGCTTACCTGCTCCACATATTCCAGTCCGTAAAATTGTTTTTTAGGCAAAACAAAAACACCCTTGATATCCGTGTCGGAGCCGGGTATGGCCAGGCCGTAGGCGCGGCTGCCGCTGAGGCACTCGAACAGGAGGCAATGTTGATCGCGTAAGTCCTGTATGGTCATCGTTTTTTAACATTAAAGGCCCAAAGAAAGTGCCATTTGTTGTACATTCGTATATTTATTCCCCGGGCGACGTTGAGCCGGACGAGCCGCCGGCCAGAACAATTTTTAGGCAAATACATCGTTTTTGGGGCTAATTTAAAACAACACATTATTGGAATGAATAAAACGTTCTTAATCCTCACCCCCCTTCTTGTTCTTCTGACAACAATCAACCTTTCGGCCCAACAATCCAACAAAAGCAAATCCAAGGACAGGTTCCGGGAAAAAAACCTGCCGGGCAGCGTCGAGGTCCGGAATGCGGCCTCGATTAACGGCCCCGGCAGCGATTATGCCCCTGCTTTTCTTGGCACTGAGTATCTGGTTTTTATCTCGAACAGCGGCCGGACCGGACCTTTAGCGGGCAAAAAATATTTCGATAACCCGTCGTTCGACATTTACTCCACGCCGCTTGACGCCAACCGGGAACCGACTCTCCGGGGCGATTTCGGCTCGGAAGAACTCAACTCCACCCTCAACGAAGGCCCCTTGTGCTTCAGTAAAAACGGCGATACCATTTATGCTACCCGCAACAACATGCACAAAGGCGTTCAGAAAGCCGATGCGAGCGGCAAGGTACGTATGAAGATTTACCAGGCCATAAGGGGGAAGGAAGATTGGGTAAATGTGCAGGAATTGCCGTTTAACAACGACAGTTACTCCTGCGTTCATCCGAGCCTGAGCACCGATGGTACCACGCTCTATTTTGCTTCCGACATGCCCGGCGGTTTTGGGGGATACGATATTTATGTTTGTAAAAAAACGGGTAAAGGCTGGTCGACACCGGTGAACCTCGGCCCCAAAGTTAATACCGCCAAAAACGAGGTTACGCCGTATATTAACTACTCCGGCAAAACGTTGTTTTTTGCTTCCAACGGCCATAGCGATAGCTTTGGCGGTCTGGATTTGTATAATGCCAATCCGGAAAATCCGGAAGCAGATATTGAACACCTGAAGGCGCCCTATAATTCCGAAGCGGATGACATGGGCATTATCATCAATGAAGAAGGGACGTTCGGGTATTTTGCCAGCAGGCGCCCGGAGGGGCACGGCGAATATGACATTTATTATTTCCGCGGGAACAGTATCGACGGTTTTGAAAAACCCGAACCAAACCGCATCGAAATCCTGGTAACGGACGGCCGTACCGGGCAGCCTATCCCGGGTGCTTCTATCCGTATCCTTCAACCCTCCGACGACGGGTTTATCTCTGCCCAAAACGATTTTTACGACGTAGACCTGGCGCCGACGCCCGAATCGACCAACTCGCTGAGCTTGCGACTCGTGCGCAAAAATGCCGATAAACTCGGCGATCCGGATAATTATACGAACGCCAACGGCGTCGCTTTGGCTGATTTCCTGATGTACCGCAGTTACCTCGTGCTGGCCAGTTTTGACGGATATCAAACCAGCGAGCGTTTGTACTCCGTAGAGCCGGATAAAGGCGGAACGCTCACGCTTGCCCTCTATGAAGAGGCTACCTGCCACCGGGTAACCGGCACCGTGGCCACCGACAAATTCCGTACCCGGATCGCCAGTGCCACGTTGGTTTTTACGCATAAAGAAAGCAACCAGCAGGTGACGGCGCATACCGACGAAAACGGGGAATACGAACTTTGTTTGCCCCTGGAAGGTGAATACCTGTTACAGGCAAAACGGGAAGGTTTCCGGACTCAAAACCTCACCATGAGCGCCGTGCGCAGCAAATCGATCAACAACAATATCCGGATGCAACCGGTAGATATTAATGCCGTGGATGCGGAGAAAGCCGAAGCCCTGCTGGCCCGTCCGGTACAGGACGGCTATACACTCACGATTGACAAAATCCATTTCGAGCCCGGCAGAACCACCCTCAACCAGAGTGCCGTTCGCCACCTGGACGCGCTGCTGGAATTGTTGCAGCGTTATCCGGAAATGGAAATCGACCTGACCGTACATACCGACAGCCGGGGCGATGCCAAAACAAATCTCAACCTGTCGACCGAACGGGCAAAAAATGCCAAAGCTTACCTGGTGTACAAAGGCATCGAAGAAAACCGGATCAATGCCGACGGAAAGGGAGAAAGTCAACTCCGCAACCGCTGCGCCGACGGCATCCCATGCAGCGAGGCCGAACATACGCTGAACAACCGCATCGAAGTGAAGGTGAAAAAGGTGGGTAATACGATCAAGACACCGTAAATGGTTTGGGGGGCATCAGACTAAGGGAAAATACGCCCAAACCTACCCCCCAACTGTTTAATTCATCGCCACATCATGCGTCGCACCCTTACTTGGGCGGCGGCTGTGCACGTACTGAATCGTCACTTTATCCAGAAAATCCGGGTCGTCTACATGGAGGTTTTCCCCCAAAATAAAGGTGTAGGTGCCGGATTGGGTAAATACGGGCTGATTGGTGTACACGCCGTACGTGTACGGATCGGCTTTGAGCGTGCCGGTATTGATCTTCAGGGTGTGCAACGAAACGAATCGTTTGCTTTCCACCAGGGGTTTCAATTTTCCGACGGCTGTTTCGCGCGGATAAACCACGTAAAAAAAGTGACCTTGCGGGTCGACGACGCCGAGATACGGCGCGTTGGGTGCTGCAAAATGTAGTTCGAAGGTTTCGCCTTTGTATAAGGTGGCGTTTTCGGCCCACATTTTGGACGTTTTCGATTCAGCGGATGCGCTGAGTTCGACGGATGGAACATCGGTTCGGGATGTTGCAGTCGGTTCTTGCGAACGGTGCATATTCCAGGCGCCGGCAACGAAAAGCGTAAGAGCAGGAATGCTGACGCTGAGTAATGTATTCATGGTCGTGAATTTGTGATGCAACCATTAATTAGATTAAAATTTCGTGCCAATTCTTTTTTAACGCGAATTGGGTAGAATAAAATTTTCAAAATATTTCTTTTTTCACCAAGAATTATCCTGCGGGGGTGTTTTTCGAGTAAGCGGAAAGGCCGACAGACGTATAAGTAGTCGCATTCTGCGGCAGGATGTCAATGGAGACGTTGAAATATTTTTTCTAAATATGGATATCAATTCGTTTTTCAGAAATAACCTGATGCATTGGCATACAAGCCACCTGCGCCCCATGCCGTGGAAAGGCGAACGCGATCCGTACAAAATATGGCTCTCGGAAATCATCTTGCAACAAACCCGCGTGGAGCAGGGGTTGCCGTATTACGAAAAATTTATAGCCGCTTACCCGACCGTCAGCCACCTCGCCGACGCGCCGCAAGACGAGGTGTTGAAAAACTGGGAAGGACTCGGTTATTATTCCCGCGCCCGGAATATGCACGCCACGGCTAAATACATCGCCGGTGAGCTGGCCGGCCGTTTCCCCGATACCTACGCGGGCATTCGCTCCCTGAAAGGGGTGGGCGACTATACGGCGGCGGCCATTGCCGCTTTTGCCTACGATTTGCCGCACGCCGTTCTCGATGGTAACGTGTACCGTGTGCTGGCGCGATTTTTCGGGATCAGAACGTCCATCGATACCCCTGCTGCCAAAAAGGAGTTTTCGGCGCTGGCCGCGACATTACTCGATACCGCCCGACCTGGCGCTTATAACCAGGCTATTATGGATTTTGGCGCCATGCACTGTACGCCCCGGCAGCCTGCCTGTGCCACTTGCCCGCTTCAGGAACATTGTGTCGCCTTTAAAACCGGGCAGGTTAGCGCGTTGCCGGTAAAATCGAAAGCCGCCGAAAAAAAGGATCGGTTTTTTGCTTATGCCGTTTTTTACCACGGCGATCACACCTGGGTGCGGCAACGCGCGGGCAAAGACATCTGGCAAAATCTCTATGAGTTTCCACTGCTGGAATTGCCGGTCTTGCCCGCCGATACGGGTACGTTGCCCGGGCTGCTGCTGAACCATTGTTTCCCGCAGGGCGCACCGCCCGGCGCCCGTGTGCGCGGCATTTCCCGGCCTTATCGCCAAACGCTGACCCATAGAATTATTACTGCTGTTTTTTGCGAAATTGACTTGCCAGAAAAAACAGAAGTCGCTGATTTTCAGAAAAATATATTGGAAAAATACCAGCGAATAGAACACGTTAAATTAAAAAAAATACTTGCTTTACCCCGGATCATTGATTGGTTTTGGCAGGAAAAAGACGTAACTTTAAAGTTCAATTGAGACCGAGTCGCAGCGGGCGCAAGGGCCCTGCGCTTCCGGGAAACAACGTTCCCGGTTGTTGTGGCATCGTCTCAAATTTCACTTAACTGTTCACTTTAAACAACCGAACCATGATTAACAAAGTAACCCTCATCGGCAATCTCGGCGGCGATCCGGAAATGCGCCTCTTCGAAAGTGGTGTGAAAGTCGCCAGGTTTTCTTTAGCCACCAACGAGGCCCACAAAGACAAAGACGGCAATTTCCAGCAGCATACGGAATGGCACAATATTGTGGCCTGGCGCGAACTGGCAGAGCGTGCTGAAAGATTGTTGAAAAAAGGTATGCTCATCTATTTGGAGGGTAAAATTTCATACCGCAAGGTTCCTGCTCAGGATGGAGGACAGGAGCGTTATTACACGGACATCGTCGCTTATAACTTCCGTATTCTGGAAAAACGGGAAGGCGGCAGTAATGGCTTTGAAAACCGGTTCCCCAACGCCGAAAGCGCACCGGCGCCGCGCGGCGGAGAAGTGCCCTCCGAGGTAGCCGCCGAAACGGCTACGGCCAGTGGAGACGACCTGCCGTTTTAAATATTGAACGAGAAAAGAGGGATTCAAAGGCAGGGGGTAAAGTGCCTCCATTTTTAGTTTCTTAGTTACCGGAATTTACCCTAATCCAGGTGTCATGCTGTATGCATAGGGTGTTTCAAAGGCGGGGGGCGATGTGCCTCCATTTTTAACGAAATCTTGCTAAATCCGGGTGTCATGCTGTAAGCATCTGCTTAAATATGCAACTCGATTTTCCATTAAAACGGACAAATTTGTCCCGGTTCAACGCAAAATGGTGGTAACCGCTTGATCAGATGCTTACAGACTCTATGTTTGCCTCGTTAGCCGTATTGAGGTTATTTGGGGTTTCGAGAAAAAAAACTTCGAGTGAAGAGTTAATTTTGAAGTGACGAAACAACAGTTAACTCATTCAACTCGAAGTAAAATGATCA
>CAUJEY010000124.1 GCA_963169325.1 Bacteroidota bacterium | reverse complement strand
CAGGCGTGTATGTTTGGTACGTGGAAGTGGAATATCTCGATGGTTTTGTAGAAGGCGCGCGTGGCAATACCACGCTTATCCGATAATCTTTACCTTTGGCAAAATAGCCAGGCAAAAACAATCCATAAGTTATGAAGCAATTTTACCTGCCGGCCGCCGGCCTCCTTTTTCTCCTGTTCTTTTGCCAGAATGTCTCGGGTCAGGATCCCCGGTTTTCCCAGTATTTTGCCTCCCCCTGGAACCTCAATCCGGCCATGACCGGCGCTTTCGACGGGCGCTGGAGGGCTACAATAAATTACCGCGACCAATGGAGCAGTTTTCTGGCCCCGGTTCCTTTTCGCACGTATTCTGCTGCTGCTGATTTTCGGATGGAGGTCGGCCGGGAAGATTATTTTGCCCTCGGGATCGGCGTGATGCACGACGAAGCCGGCACTGCCCGGTACGTGCAAAACAAAGTGCATCTGGGTGGCGCTTTTTTGAAACAACTCAGCGGCGGGCCGCGTCAAGCCGACCATTATCTGGCAGCCGGCGCCCAGGTCGGTTTCGGGCAAAACAATATCGACTGGAGCCGGCTTTGGTTTAGCCGGCAATTCGACCCGACGAGCGAGACGCCAGACCTGAACGCCGGAAACGGCGAACCCAACGCCGGCGCCAACACGAATATTTACCTGGATTTTAATGCCGGGTTACTATGGTACATGCTCTTTGGCAATAACGGTTTTTGGTCTGCCGGCGCAGCCCTGCACCATATCAACCAACCGGTTATTTCGCTGGTGGAAGACGATGGCGAACGTTTGTATTCGCGCTGGTCGGGGCATGTTGGCGGGTTATTACCGCTAACCGATAATTTCGGCCTGCTTCCCGGCGTGTTGGTGATGCAACAAGGCCCGTCCTTTGAAACCGATTTCGGCCTCAATGTGCGCTATTCCAACAACGACCGCAATGAACTGGCGCTCCGCCTGGGTGCTTGGGCGCGCCTCGGTAACCGACAGGACAAGGGCCTGCAAATGGATGCCGTCACGGTGGTCGCCATGCTCGAACTGGAACGCTGGATGTTGGGCATGAGTTACGACGTGACCGTTTCTTCCCTTACTTTAGCCAATAACTCCCGCGGCGCCTTCGAACTCTCGCTCACCTATTTTCACCCGGCCGAACGGCGCCGGCGCGTATCATGCCCGCGGTTTTAGGAGGCGTTCTCTATTTTTTGATTAGAACAAAATTTGATTTGAATTATGAAAAACTTAGCCTGTTTTCTTTTTGCCATAATTTATGCTTTTAGCCTTTCGGCACAGGCGCAACACCTGACAATCACCCCTGCACACCCCAAACCCGGCGAAATAATCCGGTTTGAATACGATATACAAAAAAGTCCCCTAAACGAATCGACCGAAACGATCGACGTGACGGCCGTTGAATTTGCCGGTAAAACACCGGAGACAAAAGACGTCATGCTGCAATATGCAGGCGGCAAAATCACGGGGAGTTTTACCCTGAGCAAAGAAGCACAAGTAGCCATGTTGGGCTTCCAGGCCGGCGAACGCCGGGATAACAACAGCGGAGAAGGTTATTTCATTACGTTGAGCGATGCCTCGGGCAAGGTTAACCCCAAAAGTTGGGCCGCCCAGGCTGTTTTATACCGCGACTGGGGCAGCATGTTTGAACTAAATCGGAAAACGACCACGGCACTGGAACTCTTAACTCAGGCTTTTGCCGCCAAGCCTGAACTTCGGCAACAATACTTTTCACCTTACGTCACCAATTTGATGGCGGTAAAACGGGGCGACGCCGGCAAGGCCGAGGCGCAGGTGCTCCTGGAAGAGGTGGAAAAATCAACAAGTTTGGACGAGAAAGACTGGATCGCGATGGCCCGGCTATACGACCGCCTTTCGCTCGCCGAAAAAGCCAATGCGATACGGGATAAGATCAGGAAAAATCATCCGAAAGGCGTTTTCGTCCGCCAGGAGCGACGCCAGGCCATGCGCAATGAGCCGGACCTCTCCAAACAGGAAGCCATGGTAGATGCCTATCTCAAAGATTTTCCGCCCGCAAATGATGCAGAACAGGAGGAAGTATATGACGTCTATTTTGCCCTGGGCAATAAAGCGGCAGAAAAGAAAAGTTGGGCGCTGTTTGACAAAGCTTCAGCCCGGTTGCCGGCCGATAACAGAGCCGACCTGTACAATAATGTAGCCTGGGAACTGGCGGAAAATGGAGAAGAACTCGAAAAAGCCCGGAAAATGGCTGCTGAAGCCACCGAATGGGCAAAAACCGAGATCGTCATGCCGAAAGAAAAAAAACCAGGTTATCAAACGGCCAAAGACTGGGAACTCGACCGCAAACACACCTTCGGCCAGTATGCCGACACCTACGCGTATATTTTGGATAAATTGAACGACGCCAATAGCGCGGCCGTTTACCAGGCCCAGGTAGTAGACATTTTTAAAGGCGAAAATGCCGACATGAACGAACGGTACACGGCTTATCTGGAACGCATCAACGCCCCAGATTTGCGGTATCGACTGGAAGGTTTTATTCTGAACGGCCAGGCGACGGCGCCGATGAAAGAGCAATTCAAACGCCTGTTTGTGGCCGAAGATAAATCGGCTGCCGGCACTGACGCCTATCTGGCAGGTTTGGAAAAAGTGGCCAAAGTCAATCAGAAAAAAAATCTTGCCGCTAAAATGCTCAACCAGCCCGCGCCGGGTTTTAGTCTGAAAAACTTGAACGGTGAGGAAGTCAGCCTGGAAAGTTTGAAAGGCAAGGTAGTAGTGATCGATTTTTGGGCTACCTGGTGCGGCCCTTGCAAAGCTTCTTTCCCCGGCATGCAGATGGCACAGGCCCACTTCAAAGATGACCCCAAGGTGCAATTCCTGTTTGTGGACACCTGGGAAAGAGTCGAAGATAAAGCCAAGGCCGCCGGGGATTTTATCCAGAGCAAAGGCTACCCTTTTCAGGTTTTACTCGACCTGGAAGACAAGGTGGTTGCCTCCTTCGGCGTATCCGGTATTCCAACTAAATATGTAGTGGACAAAAACGGCAAAATCCGGTTCAAAAGCGTCGGCTACTCCGGAAGCCCGGATGCTTTGGTGGACGAACTGACGGCTATGATCGAACTGGCAAAGGAACAACCGTGATTTATACGTCATTAGTCGTCATTGATCGTCATTAGTCGTCATTAGTCGTCATTAATGACGCACAATGACGACTAATGACGACTAATGACGACTAATGACGTATAATGACGACTAATGACGCACAATGACGCACAATGACGACTAATGACGCACAATGACGATTAATGACGCACAATGTCGATTAATGACGTAATGACGATAATGACCAACGTATGAACACTCCCTTCAAACGCCCCATCGCACTCCGCTGGGCCGATCTCGATCCCAACGGCCATGCCCGGCACTCGGTATATTATGATTTCGGCGCTGCCCTCCGGGTTGATTTTTTGAGCACAGCCGGGGTAACCCTTGCCTTTATGGAGGAACATCATTTCGGCCCGGTGCTGTTCCGGGAGGAAGCGTTGTTTCGCCGGGAACTGCGTTATGGCGACGACTTGTGGATCAACCTGCTGGTCACGCAGGCCCGGCACGACGGCTCGCGGTTTTCATTCCGGCACGAAATTTCCCGAGCCGACGGCATACTTTGCGCCATCATCAACGTAGACGGCGCCTGGATCGATACCCAGCGCCGCAAATTGGCAACGCCGCCGCCGCTGATCGCAAAAATGCTCGGCGACGGACCGAAATCGGAAGATTTTCAATGGCTGGACTAAGCATCGTGTCGTCAATAACTTTCCATTTTGGCGGCATCTTTTTACCTCGGGCTTCGTTCCCAAAACAGTTATATAGTACACTATACGTCTGTTTTGGTGCCTTTCCCGAGCCCAAAATCTGCTCCCCAAAATGAAAAGTTATCAACGACACGATGCTAAGCGTATTTTGCCACCAGATTTTGCACTTTTGCGGATTCGCGCTGCACAGGTAAAATCCGTGAAAATCCGCGTACAAAGTCCGTGTCATCCGTGCTCTCATCCTGCACGAGCGGCCTATGTAGGAGGATGGGAGTACGGATGACACGGACTTTGTACGCGGATTTTCACGGATTTTATCCTTGGTGGATCACCAACTACATAATCACAACTATTTGCCACCCGGCCACATCATGCACCATTCTTTCCTCTCTGTTATCGCCGTGTTACAATCTCAAAGTCAAATCCGCTCGCTGGCGGAATGGCTGACCGGTGCTTATGCAGAATTGGCTGGAAATTTCAGCGATTACGAGTTCGTATTGGTCAATAACCACTGCGAACAAAGCGCTATCGACGCGGTGATCCGCCCGCTGCCGGAGGAATTGCGCAAGAATATTTTCCTGCTCAACCTGAGCGCGCCGGTCAACCGCGACAACGCCTTGCTGGCCGGCCTGGACCGCGCCAATGGTGATTATGCCGTTATCTTTGAGTTTGACTTTGCCGGATCGCCGCAGTTGATCACCCAACTGTGGGAAAAAAGCCAAACCGGCTTCGACATCGTTTATTTGCGTGCCCGCGACCGGCGCCTGCCCTGGTTGCAGCGCATGTTATACCATATCTTTTATGGCATCCTGCAACGCTACTCCAACCTCCGCATCGATCCCCGGGCACATCACTCCCGGATCATCAGCCGCAGGGCCCTGAACTCGCTACTGCGCCTGCGCGAAAACAGCCGTTATTTGAAAGCCATTTATGCCCTGGTGGGCTACAACAGCACGGCTATCGAAGTGGAGCACCCCCTATTTCCAGAACCGGATACGACCTTCGGCGATCACTTTCGCACAGCTCTTGTAGCGATTACCTCCTTTACCACTTTTCTGCGGAGTTTGTTACTCTGGATTTTTATCTCCTCGTGTTTTGTGGCCGGTGTAGCCGTGTTCAACGCGATTAAGGTGAAAATGACCAACGTAGATATCTTTGGGGAATACCACCAAACCATTTCTGGCTGGGCTTATCTGGTGGTAATCATTTCCATCTTTTTTGCCATTACCTGCCTGAACCTGTACGTCATGTCAATTTACCTGTCCAATATTTACAGTGAAATTAAAAACCGGCCTTTGTATATTATTGAGTCTGTAAAACGGTACTAATGTTAAAACAACTGCTGCTCCTTTTCACCTTCAGTTTTCCTGCCCTGGCGGTCGCACAACCGGATTTGGAAAAACAACTGCAAACGCAACTGATCCTGGCCGAAGACGGCGATGTCATTGAATGGCCGGCCGGTAAAATTACGTTGAGCAACACTTTGTCGCTCGATGCTAAATCAAATATTACCATTAAAGGCGCCGGACAGGAAAAAACAATTTTATCCTTCAAAAATCAAAAACAAGGCGCCGAAGGTTTGAAGGTGACCAATGCTCAAAACATTGTTTTACAAGATTTTACCATCGAAGACAGCAAAGGCGACCTGATTAAAACACAACAGGTGACCGGACTCGTTTTTCGAAATATTACCGCCAGGTGGACCGGAAAACCCAGCAAGAACAATGGCTCTTATGCCCTGTACCCCGTACAATGCCAACAAGTGCGGATAGAAAACTGTACCGCCATCGGCGCCTCGGATGCCGGCATTTATGTGGGCCAGTCGGACAGCGTTTGGGTGAGCGGCTGCCGGGCTGAGTACAATGTAGCCGGCATCGAAATTGAAAACACCACCAATGCCTGGGTATACGACAATGTGAGCACCAACAATACCGGCGGCATCCTGATTTTCGACCTGCCAGACCTGCCTAAAAAACGCGGCGGACACGTACACATCCGGAACAACCGGGTTTTGCGGAATAATTATAAAAATTTTGCCCCGAAGGGAAATATCGTCGGGAAAGTGCCGCCCGGTACAGGCGTTATGATCCTGGCCACACACGATGTGAACGTGTACAACAATCAAATTCTGGATAATAAAACCGCTTCCACAGCCATAGTCAGTTACTACATCACCGAAAACCCGATCAAGGACAAAGACTATATCCCCTACCCTTCCGCTATTTCCATTCGCGACAATACCTACTCCACCGGCAAACGAATGCCAACCTGGAAAAACAAACTGGGTTTTTTGTTTTGGCTGAAATTTGGCCGCAACGTGCCGCATATTCTCTACGACGGCATTCAAAATCCCGAATACCTGGCCGCCGACGGAACCGTGAAACCGGAGCACCGCATTTGCGTGCACAACAACCCAAACGGCACGTTTGCCAACCTGAAAGCGGATAAAAAATTCAAGGGTATCAGCAGGGATTTGAAGCCGTACACTTGTCATTAACTTTACGACACTCATGTTACGTTTCGTTTTGTGGGCACTTCTATCAACGGGCTTCGGTTTTTTCACCCCGCAACCGGACGCACCCAAATGGCAACTTTCCGAATACGGCTTTTTTACCGGCAACCTGGCCGACCTGTCGCCGGCAGACGGCGTTTTCCCTTATGACGTGAATGCACCCCTGTTTTCCGACTACGCTGAAAAAGCGCGTTTCATTTATTTGCCGGCAGGCGAAAAAATGACTTACAGGGAACAAGAGACCTTCGATCTGCCCGCCGGGTCGGTCATTATTAAAAACTTTTTCTATTACCACGATGCCGCGCGCCCGGAGCAAGGCCGCCGGATATTGGAAACCCGGCTGCTGCTGCGCGATGCAAAAGGCTGGAAAGCACTGGAATATATCTGGAACGCCGAACAAACCGACGCAGTACTCGAAGTGGCGGGCGCCGCTTTTCCAGTTTCCTGGACAGACGCAAAGGGCAAAACACAAAAAATCGATTACATCGCGCCCAATGTAAACCAATGTAAGGGATGCCATGCGTACGACGGGCAATTCGTGCCGATCGGCGTGACAGCCAGGCAACTAAACCGGGGTGCGGGCAACGAACATCAACTGTTGCAATGGCAAAAAGCCGGCCGGCTAAACCTCCCCGAAGAATTTGACCCGGCCACTGCGCCGCGCCTCGCCGATTACCGCCGGCCCCACGACGGTGCGACTCCAGATCAACAGGCCCGCGCCTATCTCGACGCCAACTGCGGCCATTGCCACAATGCGCACGGCCCAGCCGGCACCAGCGGTATGTTTCTGGATATTTCCGAGCAGAACCCGGAACGGCTGGGCGTCAACAAAACGCCGGTGGCCGCGGGCCGCGGTAGTGGTAGCCGGAAGTTCGGCATCGTGCCCGGAAAACCCAATGAAAGTATTCTGCTGTTCCGTATGGAAAACGACGACCCCGGTATCCGGATGCCCGAATTGGGCCGCCAGTTGAAACACGATGAAGGGGTGGAACTCATCAAAAACTGGATAAAGGAAATGGAACAAAAGTGAAAGGTATATTTTCTCCCCCCGCTTCACCTAAACACTAAAACACCTAAACACTAAAACACCCAAACACTAAAACACTAAAACACTAAAACACCCACCCAAAACAATGCAATCTCTCAATTGTCGCGGCCGCTTGCTCGATCTTTCAACGCCGGTCATCATGGGCATCCTGAACCTGACCCCGGATTCGTTCTACGATGGCGGGCGCCTGACGACTGTGGATGATGCGTTGCGGCAGGCAGAAAACATGTTGTCGGCAGGTGCTGCCATCCTCGATATTGGTGGCGCATCCACAAGGCCCGGCGCTACCGAAGTGGCGGAAACGGAAGAGATAAGGCGGGTATTACCCGCCATAGCGGCCATTATTAAACGATTTCCGGAAACAATCCTCTCCATCGACACCTGGCGCGCCGCCGTGGCCCGGGAAGCGCTTGACGCCGGGGCCTCCCTGATTAATGATGTTTCTGCCGGCAAATCGGACGCCGGTATGTACCACTTGCTAGGTATGCTGAAACAAACGCCCTATATTCTGATGCACATGCAAGGGGCCCCGCAAACCATGCAGCAAAATCCCGTTTATGGGGATGTGGTACAGGAAGTGCTCGATTTTTTTATCGCCGAGGTGGGCAAATTACGTGCCCTGGGTATCACGGACATCGTTTTAGACCCTGGTTTTGGGTTTGGAAAAACGGTAGCGCATAATTTTCAATTGCTTAAAAACCTGCACGTTTTTTCCGCCGTGACGGGGCTTCCGGTGTTGGCCGGAATTTCCCGTAAGTCGATGATTTGCAAAGTATTGCAGGTGAAACCGGAACACGCTCTGAACGGCACAACGGCGCTACACATGGTAGCCCTGCAACAAGGCGCTACAATACTCCGGGCACATGATGTGCGTGAAGCGCGTGAAGTTATCCGGCTCTGGGCGGAACTTCAGGAACATTGATCTTTTTAAGTCAAGTTTGGCGTATAAACACGAAAATTTTAACAAACAGGCACATAGGCCACATAGTTTTGAAAATCAAATATCTATGTGTCCTATGTGCCTATGTGTTAAAATAAAAATCTGCTGCGTTTCTAAAAAATACAGCTGATGAGCGCATTATCAGGCCTCGTTTTCCTCCTCTTCCTCCTCCGGTGAATCACCAACCGGAGCCAGTATGGGGGTAAGCATCGGTAATTTTACCCATTGGTGCTCCGCAGCACTCACCGAGCCGATGCGTAAAAAACCGCCGGATGCTTTGGCCGTTTCCTGGGCCAGCGACACGTAGCTTTTATACAAAGAGGCCGCCAAATGGGTATCCAGTTTAGCCAAAACCAGGTTAAGCACGCCCAGTTTTTCCGATATAAGCATATTCCGTTCTTCCGCGTCGCCGGGCATTGCTGCCATCGTTTTTTCAACTTTTTCTAAAAAACCTTCGGCAACCACCCGGTAATACTCGCTTATCAGGTTGGGTTTTGAATACGTACGCGCGCGCAGCAAGCGCTCGGTCCAAACGCGTTCGTCGCGGTCGAGCTCGCCATCCGCTCCGCCCACCAGGATTGTGATCAGCACCGGCGCTTGTATCAATACGTCAATTTCTTCGCCGGCTAAATGTTTAAAGCCTTCCAGCATAGTCCACATAGTGTTATTTGTTTGAGGAGAACTTGTTCGGGGCTAATGTAGGGGAAATTTGAAAAATCAGTCTACTAAAGTCACATCTCCTTTCATCTGCACCATTTCTCCGCTGGCTAGTTCCACCTCGGCCCACCAGGTAAATACCCCGGGCGGCAGCGGCTTACCCTTGTAGCGACCATCCCAGCCGCCGCTGCGGTCGTCGTTGGGCAGGAAATGATCCCTGGCAAAAACCTGGGTACCCCAACGGTCGAATATCTGGAAGTTTTTAATCTCGTTAATAACCAGGTCGCGGGCATAAAATTGGAAAATATCGTTGCTGCCGTCCGCTTTCGACGGGCTAAAAACATTAGGCACGTAAATGTCCGGATCGCCTACGCGCACCAGCACCTCTGCCCGGTCTTCGCAGCCATTTTTAGCAATAACCAGAACGGAGTAACGGGTGGATTTAAACGGGCGGCACATCACTTCGTTGGGGCGGGCCGTCAAGGTCAGGTGGCTAAGCGGTCCCCAAATAATCGTATCCAAGTCCGACACCGGCAGGTTCAGCAATGCCGTTAGCAGAGCGGAGTCGCCGTAAGC
Source organism: Bacteroidota bacterium (assembly GCA_963169325.1). Lineage (GTDB taxonomy): Bacteria > Bacteroidota > Bacteroidia > Chitinophagales > Saprospiraceae > M3007. Next base: position 36,596 of record CAUJEY010000124.1, on the reverse strand, counting down.
TAAACTGACTTCCGGGGCAATTTCAATTTCCGGTTCCACCGGTGCAATGAGTTCGACGGTTTGCTCGTACTCGCAACCATTCACGTCCTGCACACGCAGGGTGTACTGACCTCCCGCCAAACTACCGAATGCGCTGTTGTTCAGAAAAGTAATGCCGCCGTCCATCGAAAATACAAAAGGTCCTTCGCCGCCTTCCACACTTTGCACCTGTATGGCGCCCGGCTTGTCGTTGCAACCCGGCTGTGTTACCGATATCTGGAGGGCTGTTGGGTAGTTGGTATTTTCGGTCACCAGTGCCTCGGCAGTTGCCGTACAGCCATTGGATGTATTGGTAATCAGTAAAATATACGTGCCCGGGGCATCTACCAGAAGGGCCTGCTCCTCCGACCCGGTCAGTATATGCCCGTCCGGAGTGCTCCAGGAATAGTTAAAATTCCCGCCCATGGAAGAGCCCGCACTGCTGAGGGAGACCTCCGGCGTGTTGCAGGTTATTTCATCTTTTGCCTCGGCTAAGGCCGTCGGCGGGGTCGTATTCTGACTAATCGTAACAGAAGCCACTGCCGTACATTGATGCATATCGGAAACCGTAACATTGTAGGCGCCGCCGGCAGTAAATGCCGGGTTAGCCTGCTGGGCGCCATTGCTCCACAAATACTGATAACCGGGTGAGCCGCCAACCACTGCCAACGTCACATTCCCCTCCGGCCGGTAACAATCAATGTCGTTAAACTGGCTGACCGCGGCCGTCAGCACCGGCGGCTCCGTCAGCGAAGCCGTAGCTGTGGCGGAACAACCTTGCGGCGTGGTGACTGTGACCGTATAACTACCTGTCGGGAGATTATTCTGGTTTGAACCGGACGCACCGGTGCTCCAGACAAAGGTATAGGGCGGAAAATTGCCGCCCACTTCCGCCTTCAGCGCGCCGGTGGCGCCAAAACACAGGGGATTTTGGGCAACTACATTCAGCCCAAGGGAGACTTCCTCAATAGAGGCATTACCGCCTGCCAAGCCGGGGCAGCCGCCCTGCGAGACAACGGAGGTCAGCGTGTAACTGCCGGTGGAGGTGACGTTTACCAGGCCGGGATTGGTCGTAAAGGTTTGATTTTGCGGCGTTCCATTCACCGTCATGCCCACAATCCAGGGACCTACGCCGGTGAAATTGATCGGAAGATCAATCGCGCCGCCTTCGCAGAATTGAATATTTCCACCGGCCAGAATAGCCGTCGGTGTCTGATCCACCGTGGCCGTGGCGGAGGCCGTAGCCGTGAAACCGCAAACATCCGTCACCGTGACCGTGAAGGCCTGGCTGCCGAAGGTGGATACCGGCAGGTTGGGCGTCGTTTGGCCGCTGCTCCATAAATAAGTGAGCGGCGGCAGTCCTCCACTGAGCAATACCGGGGTGAGGTTTGCGCTGCCGGTACATACTTTTTTGTCGTCCATATCCACATTCAGGGGAATTCTATCCTGAATGACAAAAGTGACATCCTGCTGGAGGCAACTACAGGCATTGTCTAAAAGCAACGTAAAAGATTCATTGCCTTCGGGAATCTGATCATCCATCACATCAATGGGCACCAAAATTTCGTTTTGGCCTGCCGGGATAGTCAGCGAAGTCGGTATCGGCAGAAAATCGACCCCGGGCGTTGCCGTATTTCCGGGCGCAAGGGTATACGTGACCTGTAAAGGCACGTTCATATCGCCCGAACCGCGAAAAAACCGGATATACCCGTTATTGCAACCCTCCATGGTGAAAGGCTGAGCGGAAGGATAAACGGGAGTGGCTTTTACCACGCCGCCGGCGTCAAAAGAATTAGCGCGGAGAAAAACGGCGGAAGTATAGTTCGCGTCTGCAATATCGGCGATGGCTAACTTGATATGATAAGTCTGACAGGGAACGAGATTGGCTGTTGCCGTCAGAACTTTTGTAAAGCCGTCGAGTTGAATATCAGCGCTATTGAATACGGTTTGGTTATCGCAGGGATAGTTTTTATTATTATTGACATAGAAGTTTTTATTGAGCACATGGTTGACGTTGTTTACCGAAACCGGGGTGGTTGTGTTCGGGATCACTGCCAGGTTTTTTACGCCGGTAATACCAGGCCCGCTGATAAAAAAGCCGAACACGTCGTTGTACTGCGAACCGACAAACTCGCAATATTCCTCGGAGCCGAAAACAAACTCGAACTGCACCATATTGGCAGTGGGCCGAAAATCGAATTCGATAACGGATACATCGTATTGATTGCCCAGCGTGAGGCTGGACAGGTTGGGATCGTTCTGGGAGTCGTTGGCAAATCCACCGTTTGTGTTGCCCAGATTGTTCGGGCCGGGCAGGCTACTCGTCGGCCCGGTGCACAATACGATGCCGTCGGAGATGTTGATGCTGCTTTGACCGGTGGAGAAGGTGCCCCTGGAGTTGGCAAATCCTTTTGAGGTAATACCCGACACGTCGAAACAATTGCCCCCGATCAATACATTGGTCACCAGGTCGGCAGCGGCGTCGCCCTGTGTTACCGTCAGGTTTGGCGATAAGACGCCATCGGGCAGGTTGTCCACAAATCGCTGCCGCCAATCGCCGCTGTCCGGGCAATCCAGACAACCGACCGACAAGGACATGGGCACGTCCGTTGAGGGGCCTTCCCGTGCGGTTAGTACCAGTAAATCGACACAGGACGCGGCTGCTTTAAACCGCCGGAGTTCCGGCCGGTCGGTGCGCGACATCGAACGGGCAACGGCCTCCTGCTGGGGCACGGCCATGGTCAGGCTAAAGTCTGCCTCCTGACCGGAATAAGCCCCCACTGCAATCACCTGGTAGGTATTGCCCGGGGTGAGTCCGCACAATTGAATCCGGGTCTGACCGGGCGCCACATTCAGGGCTTCGCGATATGGTGTTTCGTTGATTTTGACCTTCAGGGTCGTGTTTTGTGAAAAAACGGGGCTAATGCAGAGGCAGCATAGCAGTAAATACAGATGGGTCATCCGTTGGCACATAATAGATGTTAGTTTTGGATAAAAGGATAACATTCGTCGGGAAAACCGAACGACGGCGGCTGGATTACAAGCACAGCAAGGCGGGGAAATAGCCGGCTTCCAAAAACTAAACCTAATCAAGAGAATACGACGGGGAGACGGGGGACTGGTTTGGGGATTAATGACCTGTTACAGGCCGGATGAAAGTTTTCAGGGTGCGCTTTAAAGTCGTGGTGCGAATGTAGATATAATTTCGAATTACGTACGGGAGAAATTTTTTTTAACAAATGGTTGGCCTGTTAAAATGAGTGCTGGGGGGGGCCAGGTTGGTGGGCCGGGCGCTAACCGGGTTGCATTTTTCGCATTATTATTTTTGAACCGGTATGGGCAAACAAAAAATTTGGGGTTTATTTGCAAGGACTACCACAACCGTTCAGCAATGAAAAAAACAAAATCAATGCTTAAATATTTAAATACCAGTATCACTTTTTTAATAACTTTACTTTGTTCCAGCAATCTAGTTGCCCAGGAAAAATTCGAAAAAGAAAGTCGAATTAAACGGCAAGACGTCCCGTCCAACGCTGTACAATTTATCGATTCCTTAGTCTTAAAAAATAGGGTAAAATGGTTTTTAGAAGAAGGCCTGGAAAGAAAAAGTATAGAAGCAAAATTTAAGAACAAAAAGAAAAGATACAGTATTGAATTTGACACCCTCGGAAATGTTGAAGATGTTGAAATTGAAATAAACTGGAAAGAATTACGGACACAACTTAAAGATTCCATCTATTTCCGTCTAAAAAAAGACTGTTTAAAACATAAAATAGTTAAAGTTCAAATACAGTTCTCCGGAAATCAACCTGATTTATTATCAAAATTAAAAACAACGGAAACGATTCCAAATTTAACCACCAAATATGAAGTAATTGTAAAATGTAGTTCCAAAAATAGTGTTGATCTGTTTGAGTACCTGTTTAGTGATGCAGGCCAACCGCTTTCCATATCAAAAATAATATTTAAAAACAGCAGCCATCTTGAATACTAAAAAATCAGCAATAATCATTATTATTGTGTGTTTGCAATTTTTGAATACTGTTTCTGCTCAAAATACTTATCAGTTTGGAGCACTTCCTTCCTTAAATTTAAATAGAAAGTTAAAAAAAGATTGGTCAATAAATACAAAAATTGAATCTCGCCAACTGTTGCAAAGCGGTGAGTTTAATGGTAACGCCGACAAAGTATATAAATATGTTCTTACAGACTTCTCTTTAATTTCAGCAAAAAAGGTCGGTTTAAATTCACGGATAGCCGGTGGCTATTTAATTAGATTTCGGGAAGGTAAATTAGTTCATAGATTCATTCAGCAATACATCATAGTACAAAGACTGAATGCTTTCAGGTTAGCACATCGCTTTTTAGGTGACCAGACTTTTTCCACAAATGAAAAACCCGAGTTTAGATTCAGGTACCGGATAACTTCAGAAATTCCGCTGAATGGGGAATCGGTTGACTCGGGAGAATTTTATTTAAAAATTAATAACGAATATCTTAACAGTTTTCAAGACGCTGATTACGACCTTGAAATACGGCTTGTTCCTCTATTAGGTTATGATATAAATGACAACATCAAAATAGAGTTAGGCTTAGATTACAGAGTGAATTCTTTTTTGAACAATAATACCCGACATAGTTTTTGGACAAGTTTGAATTTTTTTGTTGAAATATAAAGACAACCTACCATGATTAAATCAATTTTGCTAATTCTCTTAGGATTACTTGGCTTGCAGGAAGCCAAAGCACAACAGTGGGTAGACAAACAATACCAATATGACAGCCTGTTAAATGTTTTTTATGGAACTGCCGTTAACTTCAACGGTGATTTGGACACATTACACATGGATATTTACCTTCCTATATGTGAAGATATAAACCTATCCAGTCCCAAACCATTATTAATATGGATACATGGCGGAGCGTTTTTGGCAGGCGACAAAAATGACGCCAGTATACAATCCCTCTGCAAAGACTTTGCAAAAAGGGGGTATGTAACGGCAAGTATTGATTATCGCCTTGGCTTTGTTTCCGATGACTTTCCATGGAGTTGTAATTATCCAAATTATAGTTGTGTTTTTGCTACGGATAGTTCAGAGTGGGCCAGAGCATATTACAGGGCGATCCAGGACGGCAAAGGAGCTTTGAGGTTTTTAATCAACAGGCATGAGTTATTCGGTATTGATACGGCTAATGTGTTTGTTGCGGGTGAAAGCGCCGGAGCATTTGTGGCATTGGGTATCGGGTTGTTGGACACAATAGTTGAAAGACCCATACAAACTTTCTCAATTTCCAATGCCCCTAACCCCCATTCCAACACATTAGATTGCTTGTATAATCAGGAGACTGAATTTACCGGAACTTATGTGGCAAGACCCGATTTGGGCGGAATAGATGGAGATATTGAACCAACTAACGTCAATTATACCATAAAAGGTATTGGAAATATGTTTGGAGCCATGTTGAGTGACATGTTAAAACATACCCCTGCTAACAAACCGAAACCGGCTATTTATTCCTTTCATCAACCCTGTGATTTAGTTGTATCGATAGATAGCAATTACGTCTACTGGGGACTTTCATGGTGTTTTACAAACGGTTATAATTGTTATGGGATAACAAACAACCAGATTATGTTATATGGAAGCAGGACTTTTAGTGCCTGGAACACGAACAACGGTTATGGGTATGTTATACAAAATGAATATACTTCAACAGGCTTTCCCTATAGTTTTATCTTTGGTCAGGGAAGTTGCCTGGATCAAGTTTCAAACCCCTGCCACGGATATGACAATAGAAACCTCAGAGAGACCAATTTGGCTCTTTTTTTTGCAAATCGTATCACAACAAATTCTATTTGTGATACCGTTTCTGCTACAAATGTAGTCTCGTCAGCGCAGGAAGATCTAATAATATTCCCAAATCCGACCAGTGGAATATTGAACGTGGCCATAAAAAACTTGCAGGCAGGTTTGGGCTCGCTGGAAATATTCGACCTGCATGGAAGGAAAGTGGTGGAAGTTATTCAACCGGACGGCATCATACCCGGTACCAATATTGAGGTTAATGTTTCACATCTGGCCACCGGCCTTTACCTGTTAATCGCCAGGGACGGGAACGGCAGAAACATTGACGACCTGAAATTCGTGAAAGAATAATGCCTACGTTTATATCAAAATCAAAACAGACTTAGGGCCACCTCAAACCGCGTCAGCCCATCCTCCCCCGTTCGGAGTGAAAACGGATATCCGTGCGCGCGAAGCACATCCCGGATGATCGTCAAACCGATACCCTGTCCGCCGGCTTTATTGCTGAAAAAAGGCGAAAACAGTTTGTCTTCCAGTTCTTTAGGTATACCCTTCCCGTTATCGATGATGCTGAGTTGGGCAGGACGCAGGGTCGTTTGAAACCGGATGACGCCCGTTTTGCCGATCGACTCCAGGGCATTTTTGATCACATTGATCAGGGCCTGCTCCATTTGTCCGGCATCGGCCCGAACCAGCAGCGGCGATTCTGCAAGTTCCCATTCGAAAGTCACTTCCCGTTTCCGCGCATAGTATTCCATCAGTTGGGCTACTTTTTTCAGCAATGCGTGCAGGTCCAGCGTTTCCGGCCGCGGCTCCGGCATCCGGATCACGTCGGCGAAATTGCGCATAAACCGGTTCAGGTGATCGTTGCGTTCGATGGCAACGGCCAAAGCGTCGCGAATTTCCGGTGCGCCGGTATGGAGTTGCAGCGTGGTATCCAGAATTGAATTGACCGCCCCGATTGAGTTGTTCACTTCATGGGCCATCATGCGGATGACCTTGCCATAAGACCGTTTTTCGGCTTCCAGAATTTCCGCCGTCAGTTCTTCGATCATGACGAAACTGCGCGGAAAACCCCGGTCTACAAACTGGCTTTTCTGAATTTTAAAGGTCTTGGCGTTGGCCAACGTGACGGTTTTGGACGCGCCGGCATCCAACGAAGCGATCGTTTGAAACACCGGATGCGACAAACCGGCCACCGCTTTCCCGGTAAAACTTTCTGCCTCGCGGCCGTAGCCGGTCCATTCCAGCGCCCTGGGATTGATGCTGTCGATACGGCCGTCGTAGTCGAGCAAAACGATACCGGTAGGGGCGGTTTGTACCAATTTTTCCAGAAAATAATGTTGCTCTTGCTGGGTAATCCGTTCGGTGCGCAACTGATCGATCATCTCGTTGTACACCTCGATGAGTTTATCCATCTCGAACTTCCCCGTTTTTACAAATTTGACATTGAAATCCCGGTCTTTAATGGCGTCCGTGCCGCGCACCAGCAATTGCAGGGGCCGGATCAATTCCTGGTACAACGACCAACTCACGGCCAGCGACATCAGGATAAAAAATTCGGAAACCAGGAACAGGATTTTATTCTGCTGAAACACATAAAACGACAACGCGATCGTCACTGCGTGAATGACGACGATAAAGAGGATGAATTTAGCGCTTAACTTCATGTTAAAGGGGAATGTCTATTCATCATACGGAATTCCAAATTTTTCCAGCCTGCGGTACAAAGCGCTGCGGGTGAGGCCGAGCGACCTGGCGACGCGCGCAATTTTACCTTTGTGAAAAGCCATGGCCCGTTGGATCATTTGCACTTCCATTTCTTCCAACGTCATGGTACCGACGTCGGGCAGGCCGGTTTCCGCTTTTTTTGCCGCAGGCTGATAGTGGCTTTGAAAAGCGGCAACGTCCAGCGTATCCGCCGGGCTCAACAACACGACGCGCTCCACCAGGTTTTTCAATTGCCGCACATTGCCGGGCAGAGGCAAATGCCGGAGCCAGGTCATGGCCTCGCGCTCGATGCGCAAAGGCCGCTGGTACAGTTCGCTGAGGTTTTGCAAAAAATGATTGACCAGCAAGGGGATATCGCCCGGCCGTTCGCGCAAAGCGGGCAGTTTCAGGGTGATGAGGTTGATCCGGTAGAGCAGGTCTTCCCGGAACAGATTTTGGGCTACCATATCCTCCAGGTTCTTGTTGGTGGCGCAAATGACCCGCACATCCACGGTTTTGGTGCGGCTGCTGCCGAGCACTTCATAGGTACGGTCCTGCAATACCCGCAGCAGTTTTACCTGGCTGGCCATTTCGAGATCGCCGATTTCATCCAGAAAAATGGAACCGTGGTTGGTCATTTCAAAACGCCCGACGCGATCGTTCCGGGCGTCGGTAAAAGCGCCGCGAACGTGTCCGAACATTTCGGATTCGAACAAACTGGTGGAAATACCGCCCAGGTTCACTTTTATAAAAGGGCGTTTGTGCCGGGGGCTGTTCTGGTGAATGGCTTCGGCGATCAGTTCTTTGCCGGTACCGCTTTCGCCCAGAATGAGCACCGGGGCGTCGGTCGGCGCCACGCGGCCCACGGTTTCGAGCACCCGGAGTATTTGGGGGTCTTCGCCGATAATGGCGCTGAAATCAAATTGCCGGTCGAGTTTTTTGCGGGTCAGGGGGCCCGCTTCAAGGGTTGCATCGTCTGCCGGCCGGGTTGCCGATAAATTCAGGATCGTGCGGATGGATTCCATCAAATAGGCATTTTGCCAGGGCTTGTGGATAAAATCCGAAGCGCCGAGTTTCATACCCTTTACCGCCAGATCGATGGTAGCCCAGCCGGTGATCAGGATAACCGGCAGGTCGGGGTATTGCTTTTTGATCCGTTCCAGCATCCGCAGGCCGTCATCACCCGTGGTCGAATTGGAAAAATTCATGTCCAGCACAACCAGTTCGGGCGCGCGGTCCCGCAAAAAATCGAGCGCCTCGACCGGTGTTCCCACCGCCGAAGCGTCGAAGCCTTCTTTTTTCAGCAACAGTGAAAGCGAAGTGCGAATAGCGATATCATCGTCGATAATCAGGATCATAACTTATTCTTCATGCAAGGCTACCGCCGGATAAATGACCGCGGCCTGGCGGCTGGGATAGAAGGCGCAAAGCACAGCAATGCCGTAAATGGATAACGTTGCCAATACAATGCCCCAAAAATATACGCTTCCTTCCACATCAAACACGTTGAGTAATGGAATCTGCACGGCAAAAAAGACGCCGAGGGCAACCCCGAAGGTCGCAATCACCAGGGTTTCGCTGATGAAATACCGCATAATTTGTTTTTTGGTGGCGCCAACCGCCCGCCGGATGCCGATTTCGCCCCTGCGCCGGCTGATATTTTGAAACAAAACGCCGAACAAGCCCAGCCCGACATTGAATACCAAAAACCCGCATACGCCGAACAAGATCAGGATCGGGATCAATATGGTTTTGTCCTGCGTCGATTTCATGTTGTCGAGGTGCTGGATTTCCACCGTCCAGTCTTTGCCGAGTTTTTGGATCGAACGGGCCAGTTGCGCTTCAAATTCGGCATCCGTACCCGGCGCTACTTTCACCAGCAGGTCATTGTCCCAGATATTCATCGGCTCGAACAGGGCGTTTTCATCGGCCTGGAAAGAAGATTTGTGCCGGAAATAATCGACCACCCCGACGACGCGCCGGTCTGTGCTGATGCGCTTGCCAATGGGTTCTTCCTTGCCAAACAATTCGGCCGCCAGGCGCCGGGTGATGACCACCGGCTTGCCCGAGCCCACGGTGTCTGCCGCCGTAAACCACCTGCCCGACAACATCTGTATCCCCAGCACGGAAGGATAATCCGCACTAACGGCAAGGTTATCGCTCATCACGCTTTTTCCCCCGTATTCGAATTGATTGTTCATGGTGCTGAACCCAAAAGGCAAATTACTGGAGGAAAAAGCAAAGGATTCAATGCCCCGGTTCCCTTTCAGGTACTGGCTAACGAGGTCGCAGTTGATCCTGCGCAGGCTGTCGCTGTCCGTGTTGAACTGCAAATACACCGCCCACACCCGGTCGGTGGAAAGCCCCGCCGGTGTTACATAGTTGCGGTACGTATATACACTCAGACTCCACACCGCGAACAGAATAAGAAAAGAGACGAAGATTTCGAGCATCATCAAAAAGTTGCTCTTTTTCTTCTTCCAGATCAGTTTAAAGATATGATTTAGCACACTTAAAAGTTTGAAGTTTGAAGTTTGAAGTTTGAAGTTCGAAGTTTGAAGTTTGAAGTTTGAAGTTTGAGGTTTGAGGCATCGAGAATAAAATTTCCGTAGGAAATTTTGAGCAACTTCAAACTTCAAACTTTGAACTTCAAACTTTCAACCCTTTAAAGCTTCCACCGCCGGCAGCCTCGACATCCGCCAGGCCGGATACACGCCCGACATCAGGCCGAACACCAGACTAAGGGTTAGCGCGACGGCCACGACGGTCCAGTTGACGGCCAGATCGGCGTAGGCAATCAGGTTGCTGTTATTGAACCACCAGAGAAAAACGGCGGAGATCAGTATGGCGACCATGCCGCCAAAAAGGGTTAGGATAATGTTTTCGATCACAAATTGGGTCACCAGCGTTTGCGCCGAGGCGCCAAATGCTTTTCGGATACCGATTTCAGACGCGCGCTCGAGAATGCGGCTGATGTTGATATTGACTAAGTTGATAGCCGGCAAACTCATAAACAACAGTGCAAAAACGACCACAAAGAGGTAGAACCGGCTGCGGGCAGAACTGCCTCCGGCGCCGAAAAACATATCCCGCACTATACTGTCGAAATAGGAACTCAGCGAAGTGTTCAGTTTATCGGGTTTGAAGCCACCGGTTTCCGACAAGGGGATACGCGGCACGAGGTCGGCGTATTCCTGTTGTATTTTGGGCAGGTCCGCCGGTGTTTTTGCCAAAATGATGGCCGTATAATTGCCATTGAGTTCGTTGGTAACCGACGCGCGTTTTTGCAAATGCCAGGGCATGTACACGTCCGCAGCTACCACCAGGCGCGTGATCGGGCAACCGCGCACCACGCCGACGACCCGGAGGTACTGACCATTGATTTCTATGGTTTTACCTATCGCAGAAACGTTTTTGCCAAAATAGTCGTCCCGGGTTTCATCGTTGATGATGGCGACCGATTCATTGTTGTCTATATCCCGCTGGGTGTAGGGTTTACCTTCCAGGAATTCGAATTGGGTGATTTCCCAAAATATGGGGTCGGTGTACTTGAAAAACAGGCTGATTTTTTTGCCGTTGCCGTAAGTGTTCACCGTATTAGGAACGGTTGAATATGCTACTTTCTCTGGCGTTTTGAGCGTTTTTATATAGGTATTAATATAAAAAAGGCTCATCGGGCCGCGGCGCATGCCACTCTCTTTGGTATTTTCTTCTTCCAGCAACGTGGCATACAAACAGCGATCCCGGTTGATCTCCGGGTAACTGGCGGAAAAAATATGTTCATAAAACGCCGCGAGCACAATCAGAATACTCAACGTCATGCTGATGCCGAACAGCGTGATGAAGGTAAACATCTTGCGCCGCTGCATGACCGCGAGCGTTATTTTCAGATAATTTGTCAGCATACTTAGTTAGGTTACTGGTTAGAGGGTTTGAGGGTTTCTGGTTCGCGTCATGGCTGTTCCCAACCAGTAACCTTCAAACCAGCAACCTTCTAACCCTTTTTAGTTTACAAATGTATTGGATGATACCAGCGACCCGTCGAACAGCCGGACGAGGCGGTGGGTGCGGCGAGCCATATTTTCATCGTGTGTGACCATGACGATGGTCGTCCGGTCCGCGCGGTTGAGGTTTTCCAGAATTTCCATGATTTCATTGCCCATGGCAGAGTCGAGGTTGCCGGTGGGTTCGTCGGCGAGGATGATCTCGGGTTGCCCGACGATGGCCCGGGCGATGGCGACGCGTTGTTTTTGTCCGCCGGACAACTGGGACGGATAGTGTTTCATCCGGTTGGCCAATCCCACTTTTTCGAGGGCTTCGGCGGCCAGGCGACGGCGCTCGGCGGATGAAACATCGCGATAGAGCAAGGGCAATTCCACATTGTCCAGCACCGGGAGGTCGTTGATCAGGTGATAACTCTGGAAAATAAAACCGATCTTTTGATTCCGGAACCGGGAGAGTTTTTTATCCGAAAAATCGCTGATCTCCTGTGTATCCAAATTGATTTGCCCCTTGGTGGGTTCATCCAGCAAACCCATGATGTTCAGCAGGGTGCTTTTGCCGCAGCCCGACGGCCCCATGATGCTCAAAAACTCGCCTTTTTCTATTTGCAGGGTAATGTTGTTGAGTGCCAGGGTTTCCACCGTATCGGTACGGTATACTTTTTCGATGTTTTTTAAATGTATCATTTTATCTTTTCTTGTTTTTCAAAATCATAGAGTGTGAGCCAGCGCAATTGATAGAAGGCCGCCCAATAGTCGCGCAGGGCGCCGATAAAATCGCGGCGGGCCTGGTCTTTTTCGGCAAAGGCAATACTCAGGTCGGTAATGCTCAGGTCGCCCAGGACGTAGCGGTCTTTCGCGATCTGGTATTTTTCGGAAGCAATAGAATCGGCGCGAGCAGTCAGAGACAGTTGGTCTTTGAGCATTTCAAACAGGGTAACCTGGGTATAAATCTGTTGTTTGAAATTTTGCTGATCCTGTTCTATGGTATATTGGGTGAGTTGCCGGTTGGCCTCAGCCGTTTTTTGGCGCGATTGCGCGCGGCCCCAGTCAAGAACAGGCATGGTAAATTCTATGGATACCACCTGTTGATTTTGCGGTTGCACATAAAGATCGGAAATTTTTTGGCCCCGGTTCGAAAAGCCTATGTTGGCGGTGATAGTGGCATTCAGCCCGCTTTCGGATTTCGCTTTGGCCACATCGCGCTCGGCCTCCAGCAGGCGCCGGCTGAAAGCAATGGCGTCGGCGCGATTGGCGTAGGCCTCGGCAAGGGCTTTTTCGGCGGGAACAAGCGGTTTGGTAGCGGGCTGCGGTTCTTCCAGTTCCAGTTTATCGTCATTTTGGAGGCCGATATACGCCTTCAGGTTCAGGGTCGAAATTTCCACGTCGCGTTTGGCGGTGGCCACGGCTTTTTCCGCTTTCAGTTGCTCCAGCTGGAGTTGCAGGATTTCATTCCGGCTAATTTTGCCCAGGTCAAATTTCTCCTGTGCGATGCGCAAAATGTCGCCGGTATTTTTTTGGTTGGTCGTGGCAATGGACAGGTTGACCTGGGCCAGCAACAGATCGAAATACAAGGCATTAGCCGTTGTGGCAATTTGTTCCAGCGATTCAATGTACTCCTGCTGGCTTTCATTAAATTTCAGCGGTTCTATCTTGCGGTCCCATTTCATTTCATTGAACCGAAACAGGGGCTGTTCGAGCCCGACGGCAAACAAGGTGCCGTTGTACAGGGTATTGTTGCGGGAAAAATCATCGAATCGTTGCAATTGGGTCGTCGCATAAATGACGCCGCCACTGCGGGCGACGTTCTGCTCCAGCGACAATCCGACGGAAGAATTGTTGTTCTGCACCGGCTGAAACAGGATCGTCCCATCGGGTTGCACCACTTCGTTGAAGGAGCGCGTGAACGCCGGCAACCGGCTGTTCAGCAGCAATTGCGGCCGGAAATTTGACTGGAACGTCCGGAATTCCCAGTACCGCGTCTCCTTTGTCGTCGCTGCCTGCCGCGCAGCCGTGGATTGCGCTTTCGCCATTTCCACCGCCTGCGTCAGGGTTAGCCGGGCATTGCCCTGGGCTTGGGAAAAGGTGGCAAGTGTGAATATAAGAAGAGATTGGAAGAGTATTATTTTCATAGATGTTTCATTGGAGATTCGTTTACTTAATATCAATCACCCTAATGTTCTTATACGCACTCATATCCGAAATAATCACCGAATCGCCCGGATTCAGCCCTTCCCTGATTTCGATAAAATCAAAATTGCTCAGACCGAGTCGCACCGTGCGGCGTTCGGCTTTCCCCCCCCGCAGCACGAATACATCCTGCACGGCGCCGCCTCTGAACGCCGGTCCGTTTTGCACCCGCTGCGTTTTATTTTGTGCCTCGGTGACTAAGTAAAGTTCCACTTTCATCCGGGGCCGCAGCCGGCCGACGGACTTCTGGTCGTTGAGCGCCACATCGAAGCTGACGACGTTGTTGGAAACGGCGGGATGAATATTGACCAGCGTGCCGCGCAGCTGCTCGTCGTTGATCCGGACAATGACCGGCATGCCCGAGCGCAACTGCGCGGCATAACTGTCGGAAACCGTACCCAACACTTTAAAACTGCCTAAATCAGCGATCCGGGCCAGTATTTCCCCTTCGTTTACCTTGGAGCCGAGATTCATGTTGACGTAGGTGAGCACGCCTGCCCGGGTGGCCACGATATTGGCCTGGCGGAGTTTTTGCTCGAATTCGCTCAGTTCTTTTTCCTGGATGGCCGCCGTGATCTGCGACTCCCGGATGCTCGCCTGCATAGCCAGTTGGCGACTCCGGATATCATTTTCGAGTTGCCGTTTTTCGAGTTGGGCGATCCGGAGCTCCGTTTCCGCCTGTTCGATGGCTTCGCGGGTACCGCCGCCGGCTTTGAACAACCGTTTGGCATTTTCCAGTTCGGCTTTCAGGCTATTGATTCGATACGCTTTTATAGAATCCTGTATTTGAATATCGAAAAAACTCTTGTCGAGGTCCAGTTTTATCCGGACGATGCTGTTGCGTTTGAGTTCGAGTTGGTCTTTTTGTTTTTCAAACTCAATTTGGGTAAAGGTTTTATCCAGTTCCAAAATTTTGTCGCCCGGTTTCACGGGCGATCCGGCACTGAAATAAGTCTGTTGCAGCACCGCTGAAATCGGGCTGGTAATCACCTGCTCCATTTCCGGCTGTATTTCGCCCGAGGCGTTGAGGGTATTTTCCACGTCGCCGGTTTCCACTACGGCAATCCGGATGTCCCCCCGGTGCAGGGTGGCGGAGAAGGCGCTCCGCAGCAGCCACACGGCCGCGATCAGTACGACCACTGATAAAGCGATATAGCCCCCTACCCTGCCCCGTTGTTTCCTGTTTTCCTGTATTGAAATGTCTCTGTCCATTTTCGTTCGTTTTTAAAACGCTGGTACAGAGATAGATTCAAGCGGCGTGCCAAGTGGCAAGTATTTATAAATCAATATTTTATGCCAAAATGGCAAAATAAAAAGTGCCCGGTTTCGGACACTTTGTGCGGTAGTATTAAGTGGATGGCTATCATAAAACCATTCCGGCCTTGCAGGAGCAAGTGCTTATGTGGACCTTGCGCCAATTTTTCACTAAATAACCTTCATCACATGAGGAATTACACAACAAAATGCCTTGTATTATTCAGTACACTCTTTGGCGCAGCCGCAGGCGTGTTCGCGCAAGCCCCCGACGCACTGCTTAAAGACATCAACCCGGGTTCCGGCAGTGGAATGTCGTACAGCAATTACGACGCCCGCCTGAATGGCAAAGTTTATTTCATTGCAGACAAAGACGGCTATCAGGACTTGCTTTGGGCCACTGACGGAACGGTAGCCGGCACCCAACTGGCCGTTTCGGCTTCCACGGTATCTTATGTCGGGGAAATGGTTGCCAATGGTTCAAGAGTTGTTTTTGAAGGACTGTCCGGATCAAAGGAAGGGCTGTTTATCACCAATGCTGCCGGCACAGGCGCCTCGCCGTTGCGGCTGTTTGACGACCAGGAGATTTTTCAGCTCTACCGGCGGCAGCAGGACGACAAAGTCTTGTTCGGCACAGAGCCCTTTGCCGGAGGCAGCAGCCAGTTTTGGGTGACCAATGGCACCATTGCCGGCACCGTTAAGTTGGGCGATTTTACAGTCGCAGACGGATATATGTTTTATTCGCCCTGGATGGACAAAACAATCATGGTAGAACAGAGCACGAACTTTGATCAGGCGCCTCCGGTCATTACCGACGGCACACCGGCAGGTACCATCCTGCTGAAGGACGCGCTGACGAATGTGGCCAATTTCTATTCCATAGATGGGGCCGTGGGCACGGGCGACCTGCTTTTTGTAACCGGCAAGGTGGACATTGGCGGTTTTTTGTACAACAAAGCGTTTGCCGTGGACACCACGTCGAGTCAGGAGTTTTCCCTTTTTGGCGATATACGCCGCGCCTTTAAAAGCGGCGATTTTTATTATTTAGCCACCACAGATGAACTGCTCCGCTACGATAAGTCGACGAATACCCTCACTACGCTCAACAGCAATTACGACTATTTCAGCGAGCCGGTGCTACAGGATGAAAAACTGTATTTCACGGCGAAGGACAAGCAGGTTTGGGAAACAGACGGCACCGTGGCCGGCACCAAAAAGCGTTCGACCGCCGGTATCGGCAATTTTAATTACGATCCGCGTATTTGGGTTCATGGCGATTCGCTCTTCTACTTTTCCGATGCAGCCGGTAAAGCAATCCGGTTAGTGGACCTGAATACTTCCACCGACACTCTTTTTGCCACCGTGTTTCAATCATCCGGCCTGGTGCTCATTCCACGCCTTTGGAAATTTGGCAATACGTTCGTTTACCCAAAATCCACTGCGGCGAATGGCTACGAAATTTGGGCATCCCCAATGCCGCTGCTCACCGGGGTATTCAACCCGACGGCAAACCGCGAGCCCCTCCTGCTGACGCCAAACCCGACCAGCGGTATATGCCGATTGCCGGCGCAATTGCAGGATACAGAGGCCGTGATCCGCATTTTTGATGAAAACGGAAGACTGGTGGCAACCCGTAACCTGGACGGCAATACTTTGCTCGATCTCAGTACACAAGCCACTGGAATCTATTCCGTGGTTGTGGAAACGAAAAACGGGAAAATTTACAGTGGAAGCGTGGTGCGAAAGTAATAGGTAAAAACAACTCACTTCCCCGTCGCCACAAACCCCGGCGCCGCCCTTTTCATCGACGCCTGCTCATACGCGTAGGCCATGGCGATCAGCTGCGGTTCGTGGTAAGCCGGGCCGAACAACGTCAACCCGATGGGCAAACCGTCTACCATGCCCATCGGGACGACGACGGAGGGATACCCCGCCACGGCAGCCGGCGAATAGGCGCCATAGCCGGTGAAATGGTCGCCATTCACGTGGTCGACACACCAGGACGGGCCGTTGGAAGGGCCGGCAATAGCGTCCAGTTGATTCTCCCGAAGAATGGTGTCTATCGCACCGCGGGTGGTTTTCAATACCGTGTCCAGGGCTTCCAGGTATTCTTTTGTTTGCAAATCGCCTTTTGAGTTGGACGCTTCCAGAATTTCCTGCTTAAAATGCGGCATGGCCCGGGCCTCGTTTTGCCAGTTGAACGTGATGACCTCCTGCAACGACTTCACCCGCGCATTCGCTTTGGCCAGGTATTGATTCACCCCGTCTTTAAATTCATACAACAAAACCTCGTACCGGGCGCCGCCCATACCTTTCAACTGATCCATCAATTCTACTTCCACGATGGTTGCGCCCTGGCTTTTCAACGTAATAATGGCCGACTGCAACAGGGAATCCACGCCTTCATGGCCTTTCAGGAAAGACTTTTCGATACCGATGCGTTTCCCCTGGAACCCCTTCGTATCCAAAAACTTAGCGTAATCCGTATAAGACTTTCCGACGCTGCCGGCCGTAGCGGCGTCTTCCGGATCGATGCCGGTCAGCGCGCCCAATAAGATCGCCGCGTCGCGCACCGTGCGGGCCATGGGACCTGCGGTGTCCTGGGTTTTGGAGATCGGGATGATACCGGACCGGCTGAGCAGCCCGACGGTGGGTTTGATGCCGACGATGCCGTTGATGGACGAAGGGCAGGCGATGGAGCCGTTAGTTTCGGTGCCGACGGCCACCGCGCACAAGTTGGCGGCCACGGCCACTCCCGAACCGGAACTGGAGCCGCATGGACTCCGGTCGAGGATATAGGGATTTTTGGTTTGGCCGCCCCGGCCGCTCCAGCCGCTGGAAGAGCGCGTGGAGCGGAAGTTGGCCCATTCGCTCAGGTTTGTTTTGCCCAGAATGACGGCGCCGGCCGCCCGCAATTGCCGGATAATAAAGGCGTCTTTTGCCGCATAGTTTCCTTCCAGGGCCAGGGCGCCGGCCGTGGTCATCATCTTGTCGCCGGTATCGATATTGTCTTTGAGCAGCACGGGGATGCCGTGCATCGGGCCGCGCAGCCGGCCGGCTTTCCGCTCCTGATCGAGGGCGTTGGCCTGGAGGAGGGCATCGGGGTTTAGTTCGATGACGGCATTGAGTTTCGGCCCTTTTTTGTCGATGGCCGCGATTTGTTTGAGGTACATTTTGACGATGGACTCGGCCGTTTCGGCGCCGCTTTGCATTTTTTGCTGCAACGCGTCGATGGTGATTTCGGCCAGGGGAAAATCTTTGGCGCCGGCGTCGCCGGGCCGGTTCGGCAACAAAATAGAAGGAACAAAGTGGTTGGCGGAGATGGGAAGTGCAATCGTGCCGAGGGCGGCAGCGCGGAGGAAGTAGCGGCGTTTCATACGATTATTGTTAAATTAATGTTCAAACTCAATTATATGTTCCGAGCAATATTTGCCCAGGTCGGAGTATTTAAAAAACAAACGGGCGCGTTTGCCCAGGCGGAGGCTTGTGTGTTTATTGGCAATATCCTCCGGGGTATTCAAGGGTTGCAACGACGGATACCAAATTGTATGCCCCGGCTTGTCGAAAAGCAGCTTCGGTTTGGTCCAGGCCTGCGAATTGGCGCCCGCACCGAGGTCCTCATGCGGATTGAAGGAAATATACACGCTGCTGCCGATCCACGATTGACCCGTCACTTTAGCCATGAGCATCACCCAGCAGTTGAGGTGGGTATTCCAGCTCACCGAAGGCCCCCAATGAAAACCGCCCGTGGGCGATGACGCCGGTCCGCCGCCTTCCGACTTTGGAATCATGAGTGTTTCGATGGGTTTCCCCACGCCGTCCCAGGGCGCCTGGAAGCCCGTTCCGTCCCAGCGTTTGGCCTTGCCTTGCGGGTTCTCGAGGTCGCTTCGAAGTATCCGGGCCACACTGATGCACTGGCCGCTCCACTCGGTATCGGGGTTATAGGTGGCAGCATCATAGACGCCGGGATAGCCGTATTCCCCGTAAAACAAATAGAGGTATTCGCCCACGGCCACGGCAGAAGGATCGCCGACCCCGCCGGCAAAAGTTTTGGAAGTATTGTGCGGCCGGAGGATCATGCGAGGTTGTTTGTCCTCCAGGAAAAGGCCCTTGTTATCCCAGCTCCAGCCGCCGTCCGTCGACTTCATCACGCCGATCCGGCAAACTGCCGCCGGCGTGATCCGTTCCGTCAGGCCGAGCGGCCAGTTCCGGTCGATATAGCCCTCTCCTGTCGCCGGGTCGAAGGGCAGGGTTTCCGGGTAGTTTTCGTTATGGTAAATGGCATACAAAGTGCGACCGGAGGCATCGCCGGCGTCCTGATACACGGTTTCAAACCAAACGGCGCCGTGCAATCCGGGTTTGCCGGTGGGGGCGTTTTTGGGTAATCCGGGCGCAACGTAAGATGAGGCCGGGTTGCTGAAAGCCTCGTCGGCATGGCGCCCGCTGGAAAACTTGAGGTCATGCGCAAAGCCCCAAACTGGGTCTTCGCCGTATTTGCCGGGAAAAATGCGAAACGTATCGCCAATCCAGGCTTCCGCCATATTGCAATCCACGAAGTTGTTGAAACGGAAAGTATCCGTTTGCGTGAGGGTGAAGCCGGGCGTCCGGAAGGTTTTTTCCGCAGCCCGGGCTTCCTGCTTGCCGGCGCGTTTGCAGGCGGGGAGGAAAAAAGTCCCCGCAAGCAGGAACAAGAGCATAAATAAAAGTTTGTCTTTCATTTTTCGTAATCTGTTTGCCCGCAAATAAACCCAATATTTTTTGCCTGACAATTCTTTTTAAAAACAAAGGTGTGAAAAACCACACTACTGGACTTTTTCAATTTTAACACATAGGCACAGAGACCACATAGGTTTTAAACCTTTGAAGATCAGTAAACTATGTGTCCTATGTGCCTATGTGTTAAAAAATATCCAGTAGTGTGGTGAAAAACCGGCAACTGCCCACCTTCCCAAAACCCGCCGGGCGGACGAATACTTATTCGCTACCTTTGCGGCTTCAACAACCGTATTTATCCAACACATGATCCATCTCGGCGAGTACAACAGCCTGAAAATCGTCCGGCAAACGGACAACGGTGTCTACCTGACCGACGAAGAAGGCAGCGGAGAAGTGCTGCTGCCCAACAAGTTCGTGCCGGAAACCTGGGACGTCGGCGATGAACTCCACGTCTTTATTTTCAAAGATTCCGAAGACCGCATCACCGCCACGACGGACAAACCGCTGATAAAATTGAATGAGTTTGCCTGCCTGAAAGTGCGGGATGTCAACGAATACGGAGCCTTTCTCAACTGGGGATTAGACAAAGACCTGCTCGTGCCCTTCAAGGAGCAGCCCGGCAAAATGATCCCAGGCAACTGGTACATCGTGTACCTGTACCTCGACGAGCAATCGGAGCGTCTCGCCGCCTCGGCCCGCTACCAGAAGTTTTTTCAGAAACAATTTATTCGCCTCAAAGCCGGCGAAGAAGTGGACCTGCTTATCGATGACCAGACGGAACTGGGCTACAACGTCATCATCAACAACCGCTACCGCGGGCTGATATATCAGAACGAAATTTTTGAAAAATTGCGCCGGGGCGACCGCCGCAAAGGCTACGTCAAACTCGTGCGGGATGATGGAAAAATTGACGTGAGCCTCGAAATAACCGGCTACGCCAAGGTGGAACCCAACGGTCAAAAAATACTCGCCCGGCTAAAAGCCAACCAGGGCTACCTCCGCCTCACCGACAAAAGCGAACCGAGCGACATCGCCGGGTTCCTGGAAATGAGCAAAAAGACGTTTAAAAAAGCTATTGGCACGCTGTATAAACAACGGCTTATCCGGCTGGAGGAGGATGGGATTTATTTGGTGGATTAAATGGGTATGTACCGCCAGGCGTTTAAGTTTAATAAACATGGCAGATTTTTATTTTAACACATAGGCACATAGATCACATAGTGCGAATACTATGTGGCCTATGTGCCTATGTGTTAAAATAATATGGCAGATTTTTATCTTAACACATAGGCACATAGATCACATAGTGCGAATACTATGTGGCCTATGTGCCTATGTGTTAAAATAATTTTGTGTTCATATTTTCGTGTTTATTTTTGACACACAACCCCAATAAACCCGCAAAACTCAGACCCTTAGTGAACCCCGGAACCCCCTGGCGGCATAATAAGATGACGCGCCGTTGTGGTACACGAAAACTTTACCGTAGCGGCGATCGGCAAAAAGAGCGCCGCCGAGTTGTCTAATATCAGCAGGCGTTTTTATCCAACTCGACGTTTTTGTATCGAACTCGCCAAGTTTCTGCAAGTCCCGGTATTGTTCTTCGCTTAAAATCTCAATACCCATGGCGGCCGCCATATCCAGGGCGTTGTCTGCCGGCTTATGTTCTTTCCTGGACTCCTGGCCCTCCCGGTCGTAACAAACACTTCTGCGGCCTGCCGGGCTTTCTGCCGAACAATCATAAAAAATGTACTCGCCCGTCGTGTTATCATAACCCACCACATCCGGTTCACCGCCGGTGCTTTCCATGACATCAAGCGACCATAGTTTTTCCGCCGAAGACGCGGCCGCCAGCTTTGCCTGTACGTTCGCCCATTCAAGACCTTCATGGCGGTTCTTGTTTTTTTCAAAACGGGTTTTTAGGATTTGGAGTAGGGCGGCTTGTTGTTCGGGGAGGAGGGTGTTGTTGGTGTGGGTGGTGTTCATGAATTTAGGTTGTTTTTGATTAGCGGTTGGCATGGGCGACGTGGCGGCGCTTAGTCGGCTATGTGGTCATCAGAATTATACGCGGTATTTCTATTGTTCGTCAAAAAAATCTTCATCTATTTCTTTTATCTCGTAAATCGTCTTGACTTGTATGCCAACATTAAATTCATGCATAAGGTTAACCAATTTATTTCCGTCAATTAATATGATTTTATGATGCGCATTTTTGGCTTTTTCCAGTGCTGGCTTGTCAAATTCGGAGGTTGTTACAAAGACACCCTTATTCGTGTCACCACTCATGGCTCCAATAAAATTTCGAATATCTTTTTCCCTGACCTTACCTTCTGTAAATCGTTTGGCCTGAATGTAGATTTTGTCAAGACCTAGTTTATCTTCATTAATAACTCCATCTATACCGCCATCACCTGATTTTGAGGTCTCGAAAAACTCTCCGTACCCCATTTTTTTAAGTAGTCGTAAAACTACCTTTTCGAAAAAATATGGGTCAAGCCCCTTCAATTTGCTCAATAAATCTGATTTAACAGATTGTTCTATTCTAGTAAAACCCTCATCAATTAAGTCTTGAGGTGATGAAGTGGCTTTAATTTCCTTCTGCTTTTTTATGGATTTTTTGTCCCCGTTTTCTTCTTTATAAAATTCAAAAACTGTACTTTCATCTACTAACTCATTGAGAGTTATGTCTTGTTTCTGATTTTTACCTTTTTCCGTTATTTTAACATAACCTCTCTGAGGATACTCGATATATCCTCCTTTTTTCAAATAGGCTTTCCCCCAGCCTATTCTATTATCTATTAAAATGTCACCCGATTTAGTCTGCTCTTTTAATTGTTCATCCGTCAAATTTGAAAAATAGTTTTTTTTGATGATCTGATAAAGTTCCCTAAAGTGCATTGTCTTCCCATCTCTTAATACCTCCAAGATCGGAAAAAACGTCTCGTGAAATTTCGGAATTTCCATTTTTATAGTTTGCAATTAATTTAGTGTACAACTTTTGTTTGTCGTCAACTCCCCCTATTAGCCCCAATTACGTAAAAACTCGCCTTGTCAACGCCAAGCCCGCACCGGCTATGCGGTTGCGTGAATCCAATCTCCTCTCCCCACAAAAAACGCCCCCTCCCTCCGCACACAAAGTCCGGAAGCAGGGGGCGTTTTAAACGGCGGGTGGAAAATAGCAATCACTCGATTCTGGTTATTCGATTGCAAAGTAGCCCATCCTTTTTGGGTTTTGCAATACCGGGCCGGGATAATAGACGAATGAACGGCGGTTGTCCGGCGGTTGCCGGTCGATCGGTAGGGAAAATGTTGTAAATGGCCGGCGCGCGCCCGGCGGCGCTTTTTGGGTCAGGACAGGCGTGAAACGACGGTATTTTCCGGAACTGCCGCTGCCTGCGCGGGTGTTGCAGGCGCCCGGATTTGCTTTTTCACGGGAAAACAGGCTGAAATAGTAATGGGCGGTGGCGGGCGGTTGGGGGGGCAACATGTATTGAATTACAGCTTTTCTATTTCCTCCACTGTGAGACCGGTGAATCGAGCAATTTTTTCAACCGGCTCTCCTTCGGCCTTCATTTGACGGGCGATTTCTACCTTGCCCTCTGCTTTGCCTTCTGCTTTGCCTTCTGCTTTGCCCTCTGCTTTGCCATCCTCAAATGAAGTATCCATCACATTCTTCAAATCGCGGTAATACTTTAAACTCTCCTCGTATTTATTTTTCTCATCGGGCGTGAATTTGGCGATTTCAGCCGCCTCGAACAGCTTCTGAAATACCCGATCTTGCAATGCCTGTGGGCGATTTTGAAGATATGGCAATTGCTGCAGCACATACATCCATTTATCGAAATTGGTTTGCAGGTCTGCTTCTGATTTGCTGAAGTTGGGCATTTCCAGATAGATGTAGGTCAACTTGTCGTAAAATACCCGGCATTTTTGATCTTTCAATTGCACCTCATGGCGCACTGCCTGCTCCGCTTCGTCCTCTGAAAAGGTAAAATCAAGGATGCCGACCATGTAAACGGCAGCCAACTCGTAGTTCCAGTCGCCTTTTTTTGCCTGCTCCTGAATGGGAAATGAGGAGTAGTACACGCTCCGGTCTTTGAAATAGTTTTGTTTGGCTTTCTGCATTTCCACAATGAAACGCTCGCCGTTTTCGCCAATGCAGTACAAGTCGAAAATGGCTTTGCGGTCTGTTTCCGTATTGCCAAGTTGCTCTGTACGCGCGTAGGTGAGGTCTTTAATTTTGTGTTTGTGCGGCAGCACCTGGTTCAAAAAGTCAATCAAAAGGTCTTTATTCGGCTCGGAACCGAACAACTTTTTGAAACCAAAATCAGTAAATGGGTTGATATATTTGTCCTGGAGCGCCATGAAATGATCCTTTGCGTGCAAAAATACGGAAAATAACAGTGGGTGGCGCGTTTCCCCACATTTTTCAACACGTTTTGTTTCGTTTGTATTTCCATGCCCAGTTTAGCAAGATTCAGTATGGTGCCACGCGGGTATCGTGGGCGCCCGGATTTGCTTTTTCACGGGAAAACAGGCTGAAATAGTAATGGGCGGTGGCGGGCGGTTAGGGCTTGTACGGGTAAAATCCGCGAAAATCCGTGTACGAAGTCTGCGTCATCCGTGTTCCCATCCTCCTTAAGCGGCACTCGAAGGAGGATGGGAACACGGATGACGCAGACTTCGTACACGGATTTTCGCGGATTTTGCCCGCGTAGGTTAAGATAGAATGGCTATCCGCGTATAGTACCTCGGTGCGTCCCCCACCCCCACTTCCACGGGAAAACGCCCCGAAATAGTAATTGGCGCCGCTGTCCGGGCCAGATAGGTTTGCGGTATTCAATTACCGATTTTTAACCATCTTCCTTTACCATGAATCGATTTTTAATGCAGGCGAAATGGGCCTTTGTGCTGGTGTGTACCTTGTGGCACATCGCCCCATCCTTCGCGGCTCCTTCGGAGCATCCGCTGTTTTGCAGCGCCATCACCGGCCCCAATGAGAGCTGTGTGAGTCAGCTGGAAACGTATCTCACCACCCCGGTTCCAGGCTACACCCACGCCTGGTCGGCTTCCGCGGGTGGTACGCCGTCTACACTGACGGGGCCATCCACCCTGATCAACTGGACGGCGCCCGGCGCCCAATGGGTGGCGCTGGTGACGACGGACCCAGGGGGCGGCTCCACGGTGTGTACCCTGTTCGTGACCGTGCATCCGCAACCGACACCGGCGATTTTTTCGGACTTTATTTCCGATTGCCCCGACCGGAAAGGCAACGAGCACAGCAACGGCGACGGTAAACCCGAGTGCTGGGTCGTGTGCGAAAACATGACGATCAACTACCAAACCCCCAACGTACCGGGCAACACTTACGAGTGGATTATTATCGGCGGCTCGACCACAGACACCGGATCGAGCATCAACGTCACTTGGGGCGCACCGGGCTCCGGCACGGTCATCCTCACGGAAACCAGTCCCGGCGGATGCAGCGTAACGGTGGAACAATGCGTCACCATCGTGGAATCGCCAAACGCCTGGTTCAGTTTCAACGGCCAGGACCCGAGTTCAGCGCTGATCATTTGCCTGGGCCAGGTGGTGTATTTCAACGACCAGTCCACCGGCGGCGCCTACTGGTACTGGGAGTTCGGCGACGGCAACACGTCCACGCTGCAAAACCCCTCGCACACGTACGCCAACCCCGGCACTTACTATGGCACGCTTACCGTGAAAAACGAATGCGGTTGTACCGATGAAGTACCTTTCGTCGTAAAAGTTACGGATAAACTCAGTCCCGTCATCGGTTGTATTTCCACCGTTTGTTTAAGAGATTGCGCGTTTTATTCCGTCTCCAATGTTTGCCCCGACGCTTCGGTCGTCTGGGCGATTCACGGCGGGCAACCGACTACACCCCCCTTAGCCGGATCGATCAACGTCATTTGGGACGACTCCGACGGCTTTATCGCCGCCAATGGCTACGGTGAAATTTGCGTCACCGTTTCCGGTTGTCCGGACCTCTGCGACGGCGAGGTGTGCGTACGCGTACCGGTCATTCACCCGGTCACTATTTCGGGCGAAACCGTGGTGTGTGTCGGCGATCCGGTAACCTATACCGTTCCGGTGCAGCCGGGTATCAATGAAATCGGTGGAACGCCCAACGGCGTCAACTTTGAATGGTCGGTCAGCGGCGCCGGCACGATCATCACCACGCCGCCGTATTCCAATACCATTACCGTGGTGTGGAATTCGCCGGGCACGCACACAGTGAGTTTGGCAGGTTATGAAAATTACCTGACCAATTCCGATTGTAAATTCGATGCTGCTTCCCTCACCGTCACGGTACGGCCCTCGTTCAGCATTACGCCACAGGAAGCAAAGATTTGCCTGGGCGACAGCCAGATATTTTATGCGTACCCGACCGATACGTACGAATGGACCGTCACCGGTCCGGGCGGCGTTTCCGGCCCGACTACGGTGACCGGACCGTTCACGGTCACCCCAGGCGCAGCAGGTGTTTACGCGGTGTCGGCCCAATCGAACACCGGCACGTATTGTAATGTGACGCCCACCGCGGTACTCCAGGTACTGGAAGCCCCGGCGATGCCGACTGGTACCCTGATCGGAGAAACGAATGTTTGTCTGAATACGCCGTATATGTACACGTTCAGCGCCACACCGCCTCCGGGCACAATCCTGGTGTGGGATATCGTAGGCGGCATTTTGTACGGCGGCGGCGGCCAAACGGTGACGGCCGAATGGACGGGCGGCCCGATGTCGCTTTCCGTTCGCCTGCGCCTCACCGAACCGCCCTTGTGCGAATCGGCGCCCGTCAGTTTCCCGATCACGGAGTACGCCCCGCCGGCATCGTTCATCCAGGGACCAACATCCGCGTGTGTGGACGAAGAACACGACTTTAATATCACCGGTTTGTCGAACTATACCGACCTCCAATGGAGCGTGTCGCCGCCTGCTGCGGGTAGCGTGGTAAGCGGACACGGCACCCCGAATATCGAAGTGTTGTTTACAAATACGGCATCTGGTACGGTGCAGATTATCTGTACGGCGACCGTTTGCGGCACGCAGATCACGGATATATTTGACGTTCCGGTCAATCAGATTCCGAGTTACAGCATCGTTGCACAAGCCACCGCTTGCCAGAACGAGGTGATCGGGTTGTCGGTAACACCTACAACCGGTATCGCTTCGTATACCTGGGATTTCGGTGACGGCAGCAGCAGCGGTTCCGCTACCCCATCGCACAGCTGGTCGGCCACGGGGACTTACCCGATCACGGTGGAACTGGATCTGAATATCTGCGGCAATCCCACCGTCGTAGCCGCCACCACGATCCAGATCGACCCGGTTCCGGTGGCT
The DNA here is from genome assembly GCA_963169325.1 of Bacteroidota bacterium. Lineage (GTDB taxonomy): Bacteria > Bacteroidota > Bacteroidia > Chitinophagales > Saprospiraceae > M3007. The sequence goes on along the minus strand of CAUJEY010000124.1, from coordinate 9,532 downwards.
TATGTCACGGCGTCGAACGGTTTTGGCATTTGTCTGCCGAACATCCCTTCCACCACCCTTACGGTGGCAACGCAGATTTTTTGCACGTACGCCTGGTCGACCGGGGCTACCGGCCCCACCCTGCTGGTGACGACGCCGGGCACATACACGGTGACGGCTACCGACCCGGTGACGGGTTGTGAAGCGGTCATTACCAAGGTTGTGGGCACGTGTGGGCCCATTTGCCCCACCAATGCCACGCCCTGGGATTTTACTTTTTCTGAAAACTGCGACACCTATACCTTCGTGCCGGTGCCGTCGGGATCTTCCAACTTTATCGGCTGGAGTTTCGGTGACCTCACAGGCAGCGCCAGCACGGGTACGCAGGTACATACCTACGACCATCCGGGTTTTTATCAGGCAACGATCTTTTCGTACGATCCGATTGGTCAGTGTACCCTGATTTCGGTGCATACGGTGACGGTCAAATTCAAGGGCAACTTCGCGGTGAACTACAATTGCTCCACGGGCAGTATGATCTCCACGCTGACTGATATTTCGGAGTATTTGCCGGGTTTCCCGGCCAGTTCGCCGCAGTGGTTCGACGGCGGTTCTATCGGAACGGGTTCTCCGTTGAATATCGGCCTTACTCCAGGGGCGCATAATATTTATTTGCAGGTGGTGGTTTCCGGCCAAACCTGTGTGAGTCCGACGCAAAACATCACGGTGCCCGGGCTGCCGCTGGCCGCATTCAACCACGATGCGCCGGCCTGCGAGGGCATGCCGGTTACCTTCACCAACGGCTCCAGCGGGGGCGGACTTACCGGCTATGACTGGGATTTCGGCGATTCCTCCGGCTCTGGCCTGGAGAATCCGCAGCGGTCGTATAATGACAGCCTGTCGCCATACACGGTTACGCTAACGATCGGCAGTGAATGGGGCTGCACGTCTTCGGCAACCGCCACGGTGACGATCCATCCGCGCGGTCCCGATCCCCTGATCACGATTGCGCCGGCCACACCGGTCTGTGAAGGCACTCCGGTGGTGCTGACCGCTACCGGCGGACTGCTGGGTTATACCTGGTTCAATTCCACCGATCCCGGCGCGCCTTTGCAGGGTCCGGCGCCATTGAATACCTACACGGCCACCGCCAGTGGGCTGTATGGGGTGAGCGCCACCGATGCCAATGGCTGCCAGTACAATGTTTTGGCGCCCGACGCCGTGGTGATCTATCCGCCGCCTTATGTGCAGATTACCGGCAAAACCGATTATTGCCGGAATGAACCCATGTATTTTTCGGCCGATATCGGCAGTGGATTTTCATACTATTGGGTAGTAGCCACACCGGGGGGCGGCACGTCCACCTCTACGGCGTCTTTTGTGATTCCAAACAGTTATTACACCGGCACGTTCACCCTCTCGGTGACCATCACGGACAATGTTTCCGGCTGCACCAACTCCGGCACGGTGACGGCGGAAGTACACCCCGGCCCGAGCGGACTGTCTATTTCAGCCAGCGCGGCCTGTGCACCGGCTACGCTTACGGCCTCGGCTTCCGGCGCCGTACAATACAACTGGAGTACCGGAACCGTGGGTACCAGCACTTCGGTGTTGCAAGGCGGTTTCTATTCCGTGGTAGCCAGCGATGCCTGGGGATGCACCACCAATGCGGATTATTTCCTGAATGACCTGCCCGACCTGAGCAATGTGATGACCGGTTGTTACGAATTCTGCAACAAAGTCGAGTGGCAGGCGCCGAACTGTCCGGGTTGTATGTATCAGTGGACGATGAATGGAGCGCCGATCCCGGGAGAAACCAATCCGACGATCACCATCACCAATTCGGGCGTGTACACGGTCATTGTCAGCAACGGTCCCGGCTGCACCGCGGAGAGCGACCCGATTGATATCAGCATTGCCCTGACGCCTGATCTTTGTCACAAGTGCCGCGTAGATATCCGGGAATTCCGGTTCAAATGTATCGGCACCGATCCGTTGACCGGACAGCCGCTGTATGAATTCTGGATAGACGTCATCAATACCGGCGGCGCTTTGTACGGCCTCAACGCCGTATCCGGCCTGGGTACGGTTACGATGATCGATCCGGCGAGCGGTTTTCTGCCCGGCGGCGGCGCACTCACCACCTTGCATGGGTATTTAGTCTGGAACGGCGGCTCGATGGAGGGTTGCATCACCTTCCTTGGGTATCTGTCTAAGGATTGTAAAACGGAGGAAGAATGCAAATTCGAGTGGTGCGGCGAACTGCCCAAATGTTGCGAAGACAAGTGCGATATCCGGGTACGAGAGGCCAAAGTAGAATGTGTCACCAAGGGATTCTACCGGGTTACGCTGGCCATCGACAACAACGGCTGTGAACTGACCAACCTGTATATCAAAACGCCCTACGGCATTTATCCGCTCAGCCCCTCCACGTTGCCTACCGGCGGCACGACCTGGGTGACCGCTATTATTGCCGGAAATCCGGGCTCGATGGGTGTTGCTATCTGCGGCATCATGCCCAACGGCAAGGAATGTTGTACGGAAATCAAACTGCAAATGCCGGAATGCCACCACACGGAATGTGAAGTGGCGGTACAGCGGAACTTTATTACTTGTACCGGATTTACGCCCGAAGGATTCCCGATCTACCAGTTCGGCATCACCGTCTACGGCGTACCAGGAGGGTCGATTATCTATGTGTTACCGAATCAAACGGGTTTGGTAACCGGCGTAACATACTCCTGTCTCGGCGCCGTTTGTACGGTTCAGGGCACGTTCACCGATTATTCACACAGCGCGGCTATTTGTTTCACCATCCTGACGGTTAACTGGAGCACCGAGCCTCCGAAGGTTTGTATTGGCAAGGTTTGTTTCCATGCGCCCGACTGCCGCGAGCCCTCAAAACCCGCATCTGAACGTGAAGACGAGCCAGCGGACAAAATGGCGGACAAACAGCCGGAGTTCTTCCTGGCGCCCAACCCGGCTACTACCGAAGTGCGTATTACCGGAATGGAATCGCCCGCAGAAACGATCGAGGTTTATGTAACCGATATGCTCGGCAAACACAGCCTGTACGGCCGTGTAGCCGGGAACAATCCGGTACTGGATATTTCGGCTTTGCCGGCAGGCGTCTATATCGTGACGCTCCGGGATAACAAAGGTGCGCCGGTAAGTCGCAAACTGACGGTGCTTAGATAGAGATAAATGTGTTCAATGTGTTTTAAATTTGGTCAATGTGGTCAATAAGATCAATGTGATCAATGACGCTCAATGACGACCTCAATGACGTTCATTAACCTTTGCTAACAACCACTCTTTTTCCGGGAGAATAGGCACCAGTCGGATTTCATCTGCCAGCGACTGCCTGTTTTCCCGGATTTTGAGGTTGGCGGAGACGAGTTTGTGTATAAAGTGAATAAAAAGCCGGTTTTCTTCGAGGTAGTTTGGCGGTATACCTTTTTTGTGATCGGTCAGAAACTTGCGAAAACTGTTCACGAGGTCTTCGAGCGGGCCGTTCATGCGCATTTCAAAATAGCACATCAGGCGCATGCGGCGTTCGTCCATCTTCGTGAACAGGCTTTCGTAGTGCAGGGTGTTGATCAGTTCGAGGGCTTCATGGAATTCCTTTTTTTCGAAGTGCAGATAAGCTTTACAGAGCGTAATAATATCCTCGCGTTCGAGGTAGGTCGGCACGATGCGGTCGGTGTTTTCTTCCAAAAAACGCTGCACCCAATCGAATTCGCGGCGTTTGAGGCCTACGATGGTGACGTTGCGCAACATGACCGGCGACAGGTAGCCGTTGACGTGCAGGATATTCAACGCCAATTGTTCTTTATACAGGTCGAACAACGCGCCGAAATACGTTTGGCGGTCGGTAAAAACGACCCGCGCGGTATTGGCCAGGTAGGAGTATAAAATGCGGAGATTCGGCGGGCTGATATTTTCCTCCTGTTGCCGGATCGCGTTTTTCAGGTCGTGGAAAGGTGTCAACGCGGGATTATTCAGCAGGTGCAGCGCCAGGTACCAGATGCGGATATTGGCATCGTCCAGAAGTCCGGAAGTTTGAATCCACTCCAAAAACTGTGGTTTTTGCGAATAATCGAACTCGACATTGATCCGAAGTTCCGCGTTTTTGGCAAAACAGAACATCTGTAATTTCGACAAGGCATAGTAGGCGTCCAGGGCGCGGTTTTGTTTGCTCAGGTTATAATCGGGGCTCGATTTATCCTGTACCATGTTCAGAAACGTCGACCACTCCGATTCGAGCAGCAGCCGGTGCCGGAAGTAGAATTCGTTGCGGTGGGGATTCGATTCCAGCAGGACATCGGCCTCTTCCAATAGTTTGGGAACATAATCCACCATAGCCCTGCGGTTAAAAAACTGCACCTGGTAGAGGTTTTTTTGTACCGATTGTTGCGACAACTCTTCCTGCACGATAAATTCCTTTACCAGAGTAATTAATTTGGACATCACTTTGGAAACGGCCGTCTGCGGGTCCGATTGAATGGAGCGGCTGCCGAAAATGTACCGGAAGGCCTGCGGGTAGTCTAATTTCGGGTGCGTGAAACCGGGCGCGTACCGGAGCAGGTAGTCCATCAAGGCCCGAACGGACTCCTCTTTGTTAAAATACGGCGAGTCTGTCAATAGTTTTAACTGTTTCAACTCCTTCAGGGTAAAACAGGACAGCAGTTTTACCAGTTTCGAGTCCCTCATAGGCAGGTTTTGGTTTGGATTATACGGGAATATCTTTAGTTTGCAAATCTTTGAAAAACAATTTTTTATCCTGAAAATTGAATCCGCAAATATAGGAATCCATGGGAATTGATTTAAAAATTGTGTTCGTCCGCAGGTGTGGGAGGATGTTAAATTTGCTGAAACTAATCATGCTTCATCCTTTTCACCTGTTCAGACTTACACCGTTATGCGGCTTCTTTTCAATCCCTTTTTTTTACTAAAATTCCGATTTCCCATCTTCATTGCCGCTTTTTTGGTTTCGGCATACTTGCCGGCGCAGGAATGCAGCGCTCCCGAAAACTTTGAATCGACGTATTACAACCACGCGCAAGCAGATTATAAGTGGGATTTTGCAGCGGATGCGCTGTCGTACGAATTTACCATCAACGTCAACAACAAATCCTACACCAAAGCGGATTTGCCGGGTTCGGCTACCGCGACTACCGTCAAATTTGCGCCCCTTTTAAAACACAACGACCGGGTACACGCGCTCCTCACCAAACACTGCGCCGGCGGGGGAACGAAATCCGCTGCCTTTGACTTTATCATCATCGACGATGCTATCGTTTACCTGACCGGTTCTTCCAATCCCGGCGAGCCCGACAAAGTGGAGCCGGTAAAAGACATTGATGAAAACCTCGATCCGGCCGACGATATCTGCGGCTTGTGCGACGCCGGCTATTTCCGGCTCGAGGCAGACTTCTACGGGCCCTACGGCATTGCCGTCGATCCGGCCATCGGGCCGATTGAGCAGTTGCGTTTCCGCAAAAATGAACTCTGTACCTGCCTGAATGAGGCCATCGCGGCTGGTATCCTCGACGAAAACGGGGGGCCGGGCAAACAATACGACGGAAACCCGTTCCATTGCCGGGTCACACCTTACGTATTTGAAAAAGAAGACTGTCCCGAAAGAAATCAGGAACGCGGTTCATCTGCCGGGGACGTACAAAACACGCTTTTTTTAGAGGTCATCCCTAATCCAGTATTCGGTATTGCACAAATCAGTTATCGCCTGTCCCGGGAAACAAACACTACGTTGAAAATTTACGACGTGGCCGGGCGGTTAGTGCATACGTTAATAAATCAATCCATGGCACAGGCAGGCGACTATCGGGTAGAATTTGACGCCGGAACGCTGGCGCCCGGGTTCTATGTTTGTCAATTGCAGGCAGAAGGGCTGTGCCGAAACACCATGTTGGCCGTAGCGCCGAGAAACCGTTAGTTCTCATTTTGTTTTCAGCGGAAGTGGTCAGATGCGCGTCAACTCGTTGGCGCCTTCTGACCATGCCCGTTAGGGACGCGGCAGGTGGCCTTCCCGCAGGATAATTACTTTTTGATCCTTTTTTACACTCTTTTACCTTTATCCACAGCAATAGCCTTGTGCTTTGCAGTGGATTTTTTTTATAAAAAAACGCCAAACGTGGGTACATCTTTTTCCCATCCGACACATGTTAACAAAACAGTTTGAAAAATGCCGCGTCAAATGAAAAATGTAATCTGTTTAATGATCTTCCTGGCAATTGCCGTCCTGAGTGCCACTGCTCAACCGAACAAAAAAGTCGGCCCTGCCCTGACCAAATTTTTGAACACGGAATTTATGATCAAATTCCGCGACCTGCGCATTGCGGCCGAGAGTGCTGCCCTGAGCGCCCAATCCAACCAGGGAAACATAAAACAGTCCGATGTGTTTCGCCTGCGCAGCGCCTATGACCAAACGGCCAGCCGGGCCAACCAGTTATTGTCGAACATTAAACAGGATTTTCTGAACGACAAAAAACTGAAATCGATCGCCGAATTTCCGGAAATGTACTCCGATGGGCTGCGATACAAACTACAGGAACTATCCGATTTTTACAGTGCCAATTTTCAACAGGTTCTGGCCGACGCTTCGGTTTCCCAGGAAGATGTGGACGGTAGCGCCGTGCTCCTGCTGGTGGTTGAACTCATCAGCCTCACCAAGGGCCTGACCAATTATTTCAACGAAATCAAACGCGAAGCCCGGCAATATACGGACGCCCACCTGCAGGAAAACCTCGTGATGCCCTACCGCTGGCGCTATTGGGACGAGATGACCGGCAGCGTTTCACCGTATGAAAAGTTTGAAAAAAGTTCGGAACTCGAACCGCCGTCGCAAACAAACCAGGATCAACTGGATCAACACCTGTACAAGGTAAACGAGGCGGTAAACAACTTGCCCGCCAAAAACCAGAACAACAACTCTAACATGGAAGGAACCGGCAATACCGATTTTAACCCGGCCCCCGAGGGCAATGTATCGCAGGACACGGGCAATAATATCCAGTACGACGACTGGACGCCAGACGCCACGCCGCCGGCAGATTCCACCGGAGCCAAACCCCTGAAAACGCCCAAAAAATTGCCGACGGATTCTACCGGCAAAACACAAAAAGCGCCGGTCAGTAAATCCGGTCAGTAACGGCTCAAGCCATCCTTTCTATTGCAAATAACCACAGTTGTGTTTTCGGCGCGCTGCACCGGATCAGGATTCCTTTTGCCTGTTTTCATTTATCTAAAATGATTCAAAAATGAAACAATACGTTCAAAATCAAACACTTGTTCAACCAAATCAAAATCAAATTTTTAAAAGTATGAAAACTTCTCTGTCGTTTCTCTCGTCCCTTTTCTTCCTGTTTATCACGGTGGCCGTTTCGGCGCAGCCTTGGGTGTCGCGCCACAATTTGACCAGCGCGCAGTATCAAACCGAGTTTACGAGCTGGACCGGTAAGGGTTACCGCCTGAGCCAGGTCAGCGGATACAGCGATGGCGGCCAGGACCGCTACGCCGCGATTTTTGAAAAAACCTCGGGGCCGGCATGGGCGGCCAAACACGGCCTTACCGGCGCGCAATACCAAACGGAGTTCAACAACTTCACCAAACAGGGCTATCGCCCCATTCAGGTGAGCGGCTTCCCGTCGGGCAACCAGGCCAAATACGCCTGCATTTTTATCAAAGATGCCAATCCGCCCGCCTGGGCATCCAAACACGGGATGACCGCGACGCAATACCAGGCTGAATTTAACAACTGGACGGGCAAAGGTTACCGCCTGATCGACATCAGCGGTTACACGGTGGGCGGCACCGATTTTTACGCCGCCATCTGGGAAAAATCCGACGGACCGGCCTGGGTTGCTAAACACAACATGAGCAGCGCCGACTATCAAACCGAATTTAATGAAAAATCCGGACAAGGATACCGGCTGGTAAAGGTGTCGGGGTATTCTTCGGGCAATGCCGCCCGTTTTGCCGCCATCTGGGAAAAAACCGGTGGCCCGGCCATGCAGGCACGGCATGCACTCTCCGGCGCCCAAGGTTATCAGGACGAGTTCGACCGGCTCTACTACCAGGGTTACCGCCCGGTGTGGGTAAACGGTTACACGGTAAACAATAAAGATAATTATGCCGGCATCTGGACCTCCGAAGACGCGTTCAAATCGTCGGATATGAGTGCCGTAGACGCCCTGGTAAAAAAATACATGGACGATAACGATGTGCCGGGGCTGTCGTTTGCGATCAGCCGGAATGGAAAATTAGTATTGGCTAAAACCTACGGCATGGCCGACAAAGAAGCCGGCGAGCGCGTGGCGCCCCGCCACCGTTTCCGCGTGGCCAGCGTGTCAAAACCGATCACTTCGGTTGCAACCATGCGCCTGATCCAGGAAAACAAACTGAAACTCGGCGATAAAGTGCTCGGCGCCGGCGCCCTGCTCGGCACCACTTACGGCACCAAGGCTTACACGAACAACATGAAAAATATTACGGTGGAACACCTGCTCACGCACACCGCCGGCGGATGGGGCAACAGTTCCAATGACCCCATGTTTCAGGACAAAGCCTGGACCATGAAAAAGCTCATCGACAATACGTTCGACAATATTTCGCTCACCAGTGCACCCGGCGTCAAATATGATTACTCGAACTTCGGGTATTGCCTGCTGGGCCGGGTTATCGAGAAAAAAACGGCTAAAACGTATGAGGACTATGTAAAATCCGACATCCTGGGTAAATGCGGTATCTCCCGTATGGAAATTGGCGGCAACACCCTGGCACAGCGCAAATCGAGCGAAGTCAAATACTACGGCCCCGGCGACCCCTACAACAGTTTCAACGTCACCCGCATGGACGCCCACGGCGGCTGGATTGCCACGCCGATAGATTTGGTACGTTTCTTAGTGCGCGTCGACCGGTTCAATACCGTGGCGGACATCCTGAGCACGGCCTCTATCGACGAAATGATCGAGACGACCGCGGCTTCGGACAATGGTTATGCCAAGGGCTGGAGCGTAAACAACACGCCTAACTACTGGCACAACGGCGCCCTCAGCGGTACCATCGCCGAAATGGTGCGCACCAACGACGGTTTCTGCTGGTCGATCCTGATCAATACCCGCCCCGAAAACGACAAGTTTGCCGGCAAACTCGATAAACTGATGTGGGATATCCGGGGCGCCATCACCAAATGGCCGGCACACGACCTGTTCTAATTTAAATGGAATTGTGGGTTGGCGAGTTATGTCCAGGCAAGACTCGGTAATACCGAGGTGATATGATATCGTAACCACAGGAAAGAGACACCGGATGCGCAAGCAAGCCGGTGTTTCTGTTTTTTATCCCGATGTACCGCAATGGACGCATTAACCCCTTATTTTACAGCGATTCTTGGTTTGTCGGGAATGGCCGGTTTTTGAGGTGTAGTCTGCGAGGCACGAGCAGGCGACATCTCAAAAAAAGTTGAAACGACTCCTTTTCCAACCTCAAATGGCGTATTCGTAGCTGGTTTTTGAGATGTCGCCTGCTCGTG
>CAUJEY010000123.1 GCA_963169325.1 Bacteroidota bacterium | reverse complement strand
CCCCCCCAGCCCCCCCACCCAGGTTGTTGGGTAACCCGGGACTTTTAAAAAACCGATGCCTAATCTTTAAAATATCGCATTTATAAAATTGATAATTAGGTATTTATAAAAATAACACAAGGTCAATAGACGTAGATTTTTGAACAGCCCGGTTTACCCAACCTCCAAACCCTCCCACCCCCCACCCCCCCAAACCCTCCAAACCTCCAAACCTCCAAACCTCCAAACCCCCAACCCCCAAACCCCCAAACCCTAAAAGTAATATTAACTTCACACTGGCTTAACATCCTGACCGACAGGCGCATGTACCTTTGTACTACCTAATTTTACGAAGGTTTATATGAATTATTACCCGCGCCATCTCTCGAACACCCACTCCCTTTTCGGTCGCTCTATCGTGTCGCTCCGGCACTTGCTTTTTTCTACTTCAGGTTTCACTTTGGATGGGCTGCTTTCCCGGCGCGGGCTTTCGTCGATTTGTAAATGTTTTATACAACCCCACAAACCATGAAACGGGAAGTTGATATTGTCGTTTTGTCAGATGTACACCTGGGCACTTACGGTTGCCATGCGCGGGAGTTGAACTATTACCTGAAAAGTATCAAGCCGCGTACCCTGGTGCTCAACGGAGATATTTTTGACATCTGGAATTTCAAAAAAAGTTATTTTCCCAAAGAGCATCTGGAAGTGGTAAACCGAATCATGAAAATGGCGGTTTCCGGCACTAAAGTGTATTACCTGACCGGAAACCACGACGATTTGTTGCGCAAATTCGGTGAATTGTCATTTGGGCTCGTTCACCTCCGCAATAAACTGGTATTTCAGGTTGACGGGAAAACGCATTGGGTATTCCACGGCGACGTATTTGATGCCAGTATTCAACGTGCCCGTTGGCTGGCCCGACTCGGCGGCGAAGGCTACGAACTGCTTATTCGTATCAACCGGATGATCAACGGCGCCCGGCGGCTGTTCGGATTCCCGCCGGTATCCTTTGCGGCACGGATAAAAAAAAGCGTGAAAGGCGCCGTTAAATATATCAGCGATTTCGAAGATACGGCCATACAGTTGGCTGCAGAAAAAGGATACGATTACGTGGTATGCGGCCACATTCACCGCCCGCAAATACGCAATGTGGTAGCAGAAAATGGCCATACCGTCACTTATATGAATAGCGGTGATTGGATCGAACACCTCACAAGCCTGGAACTTGCCCACGGTAAATGGCAGATTTATCAGTATGATGAAACTGACTTCGAGGTGCTGAATCCCTTGTTACGGGTTCCCGAACGGGCGTCGAAGAACCATATCCTGATGCGCGAAGAAATGGCCCCGGACCTGTCGGGCCTGGAACTGGTGTAGTCAACGTGAACACATAAATTTCCCTAAACACCCAAATGACGTTTTCACCTTGACGACAATCAGTACGTCATCGACCGGAGTGGACAGGATCAGAAAAATTGCGCTCCGGTTATTTTGTCTTTTCAGTATAGGCTTCATACACAATTTCTTATTTTTTTAGCACGAAGGAAACCGGGCACAATAGTGTTGCCCGGTTTTTAGTTTATTTGCCCTTGACAGCGCAACCGCGGGTATGCAGTTCTACCTTTGCCCGCCGAATAAAACACATCGTGACCGAACCTACTATTCCCCATACCGCCGATACCGAGGGCCGGCGCATCCTCCATTCGATGCGCATTTCCCGTATGCTTTTGCCCATAGCCCTGGGGATAGCCGCCGTAGTTTATTTGTTCTACCGCCAGTTTGATCTCGCCCAGTTCAGGACGATTGAATGGACAACACAGGCTTTTCTGTGGATTGGAGCCGGTTTTTTACTACTCGTGTTGCGGCATTTTTTTGTGTCTTTCCGGCTATATTCCGTCACCCGTGGCTATTTTTCCTGGCGGAAATGCCTGAAATTGATGGTGTTGTGGGAATTCAGCGGCGCGCTTACGCCGACCAGTAAAGGCGGGCCGTTTGTCATGCTGTTTGTGCTGACACAGGAAAAATTACCCGCCGGCCGCACGGCCGCAGCCGTCTTTTACACCCTTGTGTGCGATTCCGGTTTTTTTGCGCTGACGCTGCCTTTTTTGGTATTTATCTACGGCCCGCCGATGCTTTACCCGGGTATGCAGTCCTTCCAGGATGTTGGGCTGGCCACCGGCGCATTTTTTATCACCTATTTCATGATGGTGCTTTACTGGTCGGCACTGGTGTTCCTTTTATTAATCCGGCCCAAGTACGCGCAACGGATCATGCATTGGTTGTCCGGGCTGCGCTGGCTGCAACGCTGGGCGCCGAAGATCAACCGTATTGGCGACGAGTTTGCACTGGCCGCCGTCGAAATTCGCCGGCAAGACTGGCGGTACCATGTCAAGATAATCGGGAGTACCATCGGCGCCTGGACGAGTAAATTTATCATGATCAATTTTCTGATCATTGCCCTCGTGCCGGCCACTCCCTTAGACGGTTCCACACAGGCTTTTATTTATGCGCGGTTGGTGGCCATGTTTACGATTATGACGTTCAGCCCCACGCCGGGCGGGGCCGGACTGGCCGAAGTGGCGCTCACCGGTTTTATATCGGATTTTGCCCCACCAGGCATCGGGATGATCGTGGCACTCCTCTGGCGGGGTATGGCTTATTATGGCTATCTGTTGTTGGGTGCTATCATCGTGCCCGGCTGGATTGCCCGGGTGACGCAACGAAACAAACAGTGAGAAGGCTCCTCAATCCTCCCCACTTTCCCGCATCCATTGTACCAACCGGCTTCTTTGCTCCGCGCTTAACCTGGCTTGCGGGTGCATCCAGGTATAACTGTTCAGCGGCATTTCCCCGGATTCCACCACTTCGGAGGCATCGGCTAATATTTCGGCGAGTTGAGCGCCTTTGAACTGACCCAGGGAAGAGAAATCGAAGTGTTCGCGGGCTTCGTTGATGTGGTGTTTCAGCCACCAGGATACCGGCGCTACGTTGCTGTACCAGGGATACCGGGTTTCGTTGGAATGACAGTCGTAACAAGCCGATTTCAGGATAACCATGATGTCTTCCGGAGGCTGCACGACCGGTTCGAAATCTACGGCGGGGTCGACAGGTGGGTTTGATTTGTCGATCTGGATCAGTTGGATCAGCAACAGAAAGCCGAGCAGTATCCAAATTCCTTTTTTTGTGCGCATGAGCGTAGTCGTTTTGTTTCAGAAAAATATCCCGATAGGATGGGCGAATATCGCACAATCTTTATTTTGGAAGATTGCTGACTAAACCGAATAACTTAATGGCAGTCTGTATCCGGACGCTTTACTTTGCACAAGGGAAAATTATCCTTTTCAATCCGCCTTTACCAATCGCTCAAATCGAACACGGTATGTTAAAAAAGTTACTCTGTGTGATACTGACGGCTCAAGCCGCATGTTTAACCGGTCAATCGCTCTGGACCGACGTTTCCGAAAAAAATATCCCCCTGGCTGCCGGCACGCAACGGGACATTATCCCAAAACAGTACCGCACCGTGCATCTTGATCTCCCGGCATTACAGCCGGTACTGGCGGCCGCGCCCGAACGGTTCACGGCAGCGGCAGCCGATCAGGAAACGACGCTTTCGCTGCCCATGCCCGACGGCAGTTGGGAGCGGTTCCGGCTCACCGAATCACCGGTGATGGCGTCCGGTTTGCAGGCAAAATATCCGGATATCCGTTGTTATTCCGGCGTGGGGATCGATGACCCCACGGCCACCCTCAAGTGCGACCTGACACCGCATGGCTTTCACGCCATGGTGCGTTCGGAGCGACATGGCACGGTATTCATTGATCCCTACCGGCGCGACGACCGGGAACACTATACCGTCTATTTCAAAAAAGATTTTCAAAACAGCAAAGAACCCTTCTCCTGCCTCGTTGACGGTACGACACCCGGGCATTCCGATAAAATAAGCAGCGATGTACCGGATTTAGCGGGCGACTGTATGTACCGGCGGTATCGCCTGGCGTTGGCCTGCACCGGGGAATACGGCATTTTTCACGGCGGTACCGTAGCGCTGGTTTTGGCGGCCATGAATACCACCATCAACCGGGTAAACGGCATTTACGAGCGCGATTTCGGCGTTTCGCTTCAACTGATTAACAATAACAACCTGCTGGTATTCCTTGATCCGGCTACCGACGGCTATTCGAACGGCAACGGCACGGCTATGCTCAGCCAGAACCAATCCAAATGCAATACCGTGATCGGTTCGGGCAACTACGACATCGGCCATGTGTTCAGTACTGCCGGCGGCGGCATTGCCGGCCTGGGGGTTGTTTGTGGCAATTCTGTGAAAGCCCGGGGCGTTACCGGACGAAGCGAACCCATCGGCGACCCTTTCGATGTGGATTATGTAGCGCATGAAATGGGCCATCAGTTCGGCGCAAACCACAGTTTCAACAGTTCGTGCAGCGACAATATCAATCCCGCCACTGCTTTCGAGCCGGGCAGCGGCACCACCATTATGGGATATGCCGGCGTATGTTCGCCCAATGTGCAACTCAACAGCGACGCCTATTTTAACGCCGGAAGTTTGCAGGAAATCCACGCTTACATTTCCACCAGTCAGGGAAATGTTTGCCCGGTCAAATTTAATATCGGCAACTCGCCCCCTAATGTAAGCGCCGGAGCCGACTATACCATACCCAAATCTACACCTTTCGCCCTCACAGCAGCCGGTACCGACGCCAATGGCGATTTACTCACTTACTGCTGGGAGCAAATGGACAACCAGCAAGCGCCGGCGCCACCCGTAGCCACCAGCACCGCGGGGCCGCTGTTCCGCTCCTACGACCCGGTTACTTCGCCTACCCGGTATTTTCCCCGCTTGTCCGATTTGGCAAACAATACCAACCCGGCCTGGGAAATATTACCCGGCGTACCCAGAACCATGAATTTTCGTGTAACCGCCCGCGACAACCATTTCGGCGGCGGTTGTGTCCACGAAGACAACCTCTCGCTGACGGTGGCCGGCACGGCAGGCCCCTTTGTCGTGACCAGCCCGGACACGCCCGTGATCTGGTACGTGGGCGATACAAAAACCGTCACCTGGGATGTCGCTAATACGGACCTTGCACCGGTAAACTGTGCGCAGGTGCGCATCCTCCTCTCTACCGACGGGGGGCTCAGCTATCCCTTCGTACTGGCCAACGGCGTGCCCAACAACGGCGCTGCCGCAATAGACGTACCGAACCAGATATCGCCCAGCTGCCGCATCATGGTACAGTCGGTCGGAAATGTCTTTTTTGATATTAATAATCAAAATTTTGAGATCGCAGCGCCCCTGTCGCCTACGTTTGTACTGGATGTCTCCGACAATTCTACCCAGGTTTGTATCGGTGAAAACCTGCCGCTGACGGTATCCGTGACCGGTTTAGGTGGCTTTTCCAATTCAGTTGACCTGACTGTAGACGGCGTGCCTGCCGGCGCTACTGTTCAAATCAGCGCTAATCCGCTTACTCCGGGCGGCAGCGCCCAGATAGAACTCAGCGGCTTAACCGTACCCGGCACCTATACCCTGACCATTCAGGGCAACAGCGATACGCTTACCCGGACGCGCACCATTGAACTCGCCGTGCTCAACGGCGCCCCGGATGCCCCCTTGCTGACCAGTCCGGTGGATGGCGCCGGCAATGCCCTGCCCAATCAAATATTAAATTGGCAAAGCATACCGGACGTGCTTTCCTACCAGGTGCAGGTTGCAACCAATCCGTCGTTCGGTTCCACATCGCTTATTTTTGATCAAACGGTGACTACCCCGGTTGCAACGCTCAGCGGATTGGATACGGCTACGGTGTACTATTGGCGGGTAAAGGCGGATAACGCCTGTGGGCAAAGCGCATTTTCCGGCGTATTTGCGTTCCAAACGGGCCGGCCGGAGTGTGGGTTTGCGTTTAGCAGCACGAACGTGCCGGTGAATATTTCAGACAATGAAGTCGGCACCGTCATGTCGACTATCGATATTCCAGCGGGCCGTTTCATTGCCGACCTGAACATCGGCCTGCAAATAAACCATACCTGGGTAGGCGATCTCGCTGCCCGGCTGGTTGCGCCTTCCGGCGAAACCGCCACATTGTTCGATCAGCCGGGGTATCCTGTCACTTCCAGCGGCTGCAACGGTGAAAACCTGAACCTGACTTTTGATGATAACGCAGCGAAAACAGCCACTGAACTGGAAAATACCTGTAACACCCTGCCCGCTATCAGCGGCGCGTTCCAGCCCATCGAGTTGCTCAACCGGTTCCATAACCGGAGCGCCGGGGGCCTGTGGAAACTCGAAGTGACCGATAATTTCCCCGAAGACGGCGGCGCCATTACCGCCTGGAATCTGGACCTGTGTTTTTTCGATACCGTGCCGGCCGGTCAACTTTTAGTGACCAATCCGCTGACCGTGTTGGTGGGTACGCCGGGCGACATTACCACCTCGCACCTGATCCTCCAGATAGAAAGCGCTAATCCGGATCATGGCATTTTTACGCTGTTATCTGTGCCGGTGCATGGCATCCTGTCTTTAGATGGTTTGCCGCTTGGCATTGGCGATACGTTTACCCAGGACGATATACTTGCCGGTTCGCTCAGTTATACGCACGATGCCGGTGCTGCTACGGCCGATGCTTTCCGCTTCGACGCGCTGGACGCGAGCACCAACGATTGGGTGCATGACTCCGTGTTCCACATTATCATCATTCAAAATGATCTCGGCGTGACGGCGGCAATCACCCAGGAGGTGCAATGCACCGGCGAAGCGAACGGGCAAATTACCGTGACCGCGACTGGCGGAACACAGCCGCTTCAATATAGCCTGAACGGCGGCGCCCCGCAATTTTTCAGCGTATTCAACAATCTCCCTGCGGGCGACTATACCGTGTTGGTAACCGATCAAAACGGTTTCACCGCCGAAGCCGGCCCGATCACCCTGAACGATGCTCCGGCGCTGGGGCTCGCCGCCGCCGTAATCTTTGACGATATTACTGCCACCGCCTCAGGCGGCTCCGGAACCCTGGAATACAGCCTCGACGGCCAGGATTTTCAGAACAGCAACGTATTCCCAAATTTGCCCAACGGAAATTACACCGTGACAGTGCGCGACGCCAACGGCTGCACGGCTACCGCCGAAGCCACTATCGCCGTGGACACACTGATGATTCAAGCGGACATTTCTGCCGCAATTAACTGTTTCGGCAATGCCGACGGCGCCATTTTGGCCAGTGCTTTGGGCGGTGTGCCGCCGCTTTCCTTTAGCTTAAACGGGGTTAATTTTCAGCCGGAAGCCGAATTCGACGGATTGCCTGCCGGCACTTATACCGTAGTGGTGAAAGACGATTCCGGCACTACGGCTACTTCCAACGCCGTGATACTTACCGACCCGCCGGCTATCCAGGTGACGGCAACGGTTATAGATGATGATATGACGGTAACGGCTACGGGCGGCACAGGGGTACTCGAATACAGTATCGACGGTCAGAATTTCCAGGGTAGCAACCTTTTTGAAAATCGGGCGAATGGTTTTTATACCATTACCGTTCAGGATGCAAATGGTTGTACGGCCACGGCGAACGTGGTGGTTGCCGTGGATGAATTGCTGGCAGAATTGAAAATTATTGGCACAAATGACTGCTTTGGAGATCAAAACGGCATTATTTCGGTTCAGGGCGCCGGTGGGGTGACACCCTACACCTACAGCCTGAACGGCGTAGATTTTCAAAACGACAGCACCTTTACCGGCCTGGGCGCCGGCGTGTACACGGTGGTGGTGAAAGACGATTCGGGCAATACGGTTACCTCAAATGCCGTGACCATAACAGACCCGCCTGCATTGACCCTTTCCGTTGCCGATAACCTGAATGTGTTGACAGCATCCGCTTCCGGCGGCACGGGTACCTTACAATACAGTATCGACGGGGAAAACTTCCAGGTCGGAAACACCTTCGGCAATTTGGCCAACGGCGACTACACCGTAACCGTGCGCGACGCCAACGGCTGCACGGCTACGACCTCCGGGATTATCGACGTGCCGGCGCTGCAAATACTGGAAATTGCCGTTCAGGGCATCGCCTGCGCCGGCGAAACGGGCGAACTAACCGTATCTGCCGGGGGCGGTATTCCGCCCTATCAGTACAGCCTCGACGGGGGCGCTTATCAAACTGACAGCGTTTTTATAAACGTCGAAGCGGGTATACATTCGATCGGGGTAAAAGACGCAGTCGGTACGGCCGTTTCCGTACCGTCGTTTTTCATCACGGCGCCTGATTTGCTGGGCGCAAATTTCTTCTCCCTGGGAAAAAACAATGTTTCCGTCGTCGCTTTTGGCGGTGTTTCCCCCTACACATACAGCCTGAACAGCGGACCCGCACAGCCCTCCGGAGACTTTAACAACCTGCCCAACGGCACATACAGCGTGCTGGTCACAGATGCCAACGGTTGTACCGCCACCCTTGAATTTATCGTTGATTATCAGGGACTGGCAGCAAGCATCGTTACTACGAATCCTTCCTGCTCCGGCGCTTCCGACGGAAGTGCCGTGATAACAATTACGGGTGGAACCCCGCCATATATTATAGGATTACCGACGACCAATTTACCCGCCGGCACGTACACGGTTACCGTGTTTGACTTTGCCGGCGATACGCTTCAGGTATCCTTTATGTTGTTCGATCCACTGCCACTCTTTGCTGTCGCGGACGTTACCAAAGATACTATTACCATCGCCGCTTCCGGCGGAACCGGCAACCTGGAGTACAGTCTGGACGGCGTGACTTACCAAAGTTCGCCCGTGTTCCCGGGTTTGCCTAACGGTACTTACCAGGTATGGGTACGCGACCAAAACGGGTGTATTGCCGTGGTGCAAGAAATCGTGGTAAACGTCATTGGAACCGTGGAGCCGGCACAGGCTTGGGGGCTTTTAGTGCAACCCAATCCCAGCTCGGGCTGGTTCCGCTTTACCTTGAGCAACGCGCCGGCAGGAACACTTCGCGCCGATATTTTCGACACTGCCGGCCGACGGTTGAAAGAACAGATTTACGAGACCGCGAACGGTACGCTTTCGGCAACGTTCGATCTGAGCGGCTTCCCGGCCGGCGTGTATTGGATGCGGCTGACAAATGGGGTGCAGACCGGAGCCGTGCGGTTGGTGGTGCAATAGGATTTCGGGGAGGGCTGGTTTGGGGGGGTGGAGGTTTAGGGGTTTAGGGGTTTGGGGGTTTGGAGGTTTGGGGGTTTAGGGGGGCATAGCCATCAGGTTGAGCGTTTTAATAAATTAGTTTAATTGATAATGTAAAATAAAAAATATA
>CAUJEY010000122.1 GCA_963169325.1 Bacteroidota bacterium | reverse complement strand
TTGGGGGTCTTTTTTTTTTTCCGCCGTGCCTGGGGCTAAATAAAATTCCCCCCCACAAGCGCATCAAGTAAGGGGTGCCCCACAAATTCCGCTTGTACGTCGTACTTGTCATAAAACGCTTTTTCAAAAGGTAAGATAACGAGCATTTTATCCACATCTCTTTTGATGCTGTGTACACGGGAGGTATGCCAGGCCCAGATTTGCGGAGCGATATAATAGATTACCGGGATGCCCTGTTTTTTAGCCCATTTTGCAATACGCAAATTAAAGCCCGGATAATCAATCAGGACAATAGCATCGGGTTGAAAAGCCAGGATGTCCTGTTGGCAAAAACGCAGGTTTTGCAGAATCGTCCGCAGGTTTTTCAACACCTCCCAAAAACCCATAAAAGCCAGGTCGCGGTAGTGCCGGACTAATACCCCACCCGCCGCTTGCATCAGGTCGCCGCCCCAGACACGGCATTTGATCTCCGTTTGCAACTGCACGAGGGCTTTTATAAGATTGGAGCCGTGCAAATCTCCGGATGCTTCCCCGGCGATGATGTAAAGTTTCATGAATAAGAAAACAGGTTTCTGGTTTGAAGGTTTGGAGGCTTGGGGGTTTGAAGGTTTGGAGGCTTGGGGGTTTGGGGGGGTGGAGGTTTGGAAGTTTGGAAGTTTGGAGGTTTTTTTGGGGGGGGGGAGTTTGGAGGGTTGGGTTTTTTTGGGGGGAGGTTCCTGGTTTGAAGGCTAGAAAAAAGAAAGGCGGCACCCTTTTAATGGATGCCGCCTTTATGAAGATAGTCAGGGAAGGTTCAACATTGCGCTCTTACCAGAAACCTCCAAACCTCTAAACCTCCAAACCCTCAAACCCTCAAACCTTATTTCAGCACAATCCACTGAATTTGAGCCGTGCCCTCATTGCCTTTCAGGACAACGCGATAACTGCCGCTTGTCAGATTTACGGGATCGAGGCGGAAATTGTGCGTGCCCGGAACGAGATCGCCAAGATCATGTGACTGAACCAGTGCACCGATAGCATCGAATACCAGTAAACGAATGGAGCCGGGATTGGTCAGGCTGAAGCGCACGTTGGCTACATCCTTTGTGGGGTTGGGCGCCAGCACGAATTCATTCAGCGGCAGTTCTTCCACACCGGTGGTGAGCGAAACGTTCACGTTATCGATCCAGAGGTTGTTGCCGAAGCCGCTTTCACCCACAAAACGGACGAGTATTTCATTGCCGTTGAAGCTGGTGATATCGATTTCATTGGCGCGCCATTGCGTTGAGGAAGGCGTGAAAGCCGTCGTACTTGCCGTTGCAACCGTAGCCAAGCCGTCTTTGCCATTATGGAAAATAGTGGTCCAGTTGACGCCGCAATCCGTGGAGACTTCGATGCGAAGGCTGTCGAAGAAAGTAGCGTTATAAGTCCTGTACGCGTGGTCGAAGCGCAGTGAGGTGGGACCAGCTGCTGCGGTCAGGTCAATTTTAGGTGAAGTCAGGTAGGCGCGACCACCTTCCGGAATATCGTAGAAGTTGCAACGGGCAGAACGATTGGTACCGGCGTTGAGCGCATGTTTCCAGCCGTC
Organism: Bacteroidota bacterium; assembly: GCA_963169325.1. Classification (GTDB taxonomy): domain Bacteria; phylum Bacteroidota; class Bacteroidia; order Chitinophagales; family Saprospiraceae; genus M3007. The sequence goes on along the minus strand of CAUJEY010000122.1, from coordinate 15,416 downwards.
AGCACTGGGGTTTACAACCGTCCAGTCGGGCGGAAGCGAGGATACGGCCGTCTGGAAGTCATTTTTGAACGGAATAGCGCTGGGTGCGTCGAGCAGCGAGCGGGTATTGACCGTCGAAATGGCGTTGATCAAATTCGTTTGAATACCGTTGTTGGAACTACGCACTTCGATATCTAATTTGGTTGTTCCGGTTTGAGCGATGACGACATCTGTGAGCGTGATGACTGTCGACTCATCCGGCGCCAGATCGCCCGTCCAGGGATAGTCAACCCAGGCGCCACCGTTTACGCGATAGCGCAGGGTTGCAGTCGAGAGGTTGCCCAGTCCGGTATTGGTCAGGGTAAACTGGGGAGAAATACCAGAGGTGCAATTAAAGGAAAATGCACCCGGGATTTTAACCCCTGCATCGGGAATGCCACCGATGGTGTGTGAAATGGCAGATTGGTATACCTCTTTGGTATCGTCGGTTTGTAAAAAAGCCACTGCGCCTAATTGGTTGAGGTTGTAGGCATAAGCGAGCGGCCAGGCAAACGAGTACGTTTTGGTTTCGCCGGCGGCAAAATCACCGGTAGCCGTTCCATCGGCATTCGGGAGCATTTTGCGCATCACGTGGAAGAAGTCTTTTTCGCCGTTACTACCGGGCGCTGCATCGAAAAGAATTTCTTCTTCGATCACTGCCACGCGAAGGCGAAGCGCTCCGGTCAGGGCTGCATCCGATTTTACTTCTACCTGAATCAGGATGGAGTCATAATTAGCCGTAAGCGAATGGCTCAGGTTCATCGTAACCGGAGTGAGCGTGTTGTAAGCGGCCTGGATCATTGCCGCAGTGTAGCTCGTCATCGGAAATACCTCCAGGGTGCCGTTTTGGCGGCCGTTTGGAACGCCGGTAACGCCATAATATGTCACCCGGCTTGCTACTTCAGATGGGTTTTGCTGGTTCATCGGGTCGAAACCCGGCCAGTTTGTTTGATACTTGATCGGCGTCAGGAAGTCGATATTAGCGGCAACAGTGGCATTAAAAGCCGGATTCTGCGCAGCACAGGGCGGGCAGGAGGCATTCGTTAACTCTTCAATGAGAACGCGGCGCTGATGTTGAGCGAAAGCCGGAAACATACAAGCAACGGCGGTGACGGAAAGGAGTAATTTTTTTAGCATAGGAAGGCATTGTTAAATTGAAAATGAAGCAGCAAATGTATTAAAACAAAATATTGCCAATGAATTTTTAGATCAAATTGTTAATTACCGACACTGAACAAAATATTCTTTTGTGATAATTGCATCCATTGGGGAACTTCCATAGCAGGGATTTGTTTCGGGAACGGTATTTTTGCAACCAATATGCCAATGAATATGAATTTTGAACCGCGCGACGTTTATCAGAAACTCGAATTTGACAAGATACTGGACCTGTTGGAGAAGGAAGCGCTTACCCCGATGGCCGCCACCGAATTACAGGAACTGAAACCCTCCACTTCTTTTTCCGCCATAGACCTTTGGCTGCGGGAAGTGCGGGAATATAAACTCACCCTGGAAAAAAATGACCGTTTCCCGATTGAAATCTACGCCGACATGCGGCCCGATTTGCGAATGCTCGACATCCCGGGCTATACCCTGCAGGCAGAAGCATTTCAGCGCGTCGTCCGGATTCTGTTGTTGATGCGGGATGTGTTTAAGTTTTTTACGCCCGTTAAAAAGGAAATTTATCCCAAATTATTTGACATCATCCGCCCCTTGTCGTTCGATGAAGGACTGATTCGGGCGATTCACGCTGTTTTTGATGAAAAAGGGGAAATCCGCGCCGACGCTTCACCCGAACTGATGCGTATCCGGCGGGAGATGCAAAATAAAGTGCGGGAGTTGGACCACCGCTTCCGGCAAATCATCCAGGAATGCCGGGCAAAAGGCTGGTTATCCGATTCGCCGGAAAGTTTTCGCAACGGGCGCCGCGTGCTTTCGGCGCCGGCAGAGCACAAGCGGAAAATCCGCGGTATTATTCACGATGAAAGCGATACGGGGCGTACGGTGTTCATCGAACCGGAAGGCGTGATTGAGATAAATAACGACATCTTCGATCTGGAGAGCGAAGAAAAGCGGGAAATATTCCGCATTCTGCGCGACCTGAGCGAACAAATCCGCCCGTACAGCCCGGTTTTGCGGCAATATCTGGACGTCCTGATCCGCTTCGATGTGATCCAGGCCAAAGCCCGGCTGGCGCTTTCCATGCGGGCCGGTATGCCGATCCTGAAAGAAAAACCGCAGATCGGCATCCGGAAAGGGTATCACCCGTTGCTTTACCTGAAAAACAAAGCCGGTAACCGCAAAACGGTTCCCTTCGAACTGCGCCTGAATGCGGAAAACCATATTCTGGTGCTCTCCGGACCGAATGCCGGCGGCAAATCGGTGGCGATGAAATCGGTGGGGCTGCTTCAACTTATGGTGCAAAGCGGCCTGCTGGTGCCGGTACACGAACTTAGTGAATTCGGGATTTTTGAACAAATTTTTGCCGACATCGGCGACCAGCAAAGCCTCGACGACGACCTGAGTACTTACTCCTCCCGCCTGCAAAACGCCCGCGTTTTTTTGGCAAAAGCCAATCCGCGCACCCTTGTGCTGGTAGATGAAATGGGCAGCGGTACCGACCCTAAACCCGGTGGCGCGATTGCGGAGGCGGTTTTGCGCGCATTTTACCGCAAGGGCGTTTTTGCCGTGGTGACGACCCACTATTCCAACCTGAAGGTTTTTGCCTTTCGGAATCAGGGCATTTTGAACGGCAATATGCACTTCGACAAAGATACCCTGTCACCTACGTATGAATTGAAGATCGGCCGGCCGGGCAGCAGTTACGCTTTTGAAATTGCCGGTAAAAGCGGCCTGCCAAAAGAAATTATCGACTATGCGCGCAATCGCACCGGAAGTGAAACGGCCGTGGACGACATCCTCATCGAACTGCAACGGGAGAAACAGGAACTGGAAGAAAAGCTGCAGGGCATTTACACCAAGGAACAATCGCTCGAGCGGCTGATCAAAACCTACGACAGTTTGCAACAGGACCTGGAGATCAAGCGCAAGCGCTTGAAATTAGACCAAAAAGAATTCGAATTACGGCAAAGCGCCAATACCAGCCGGGAGGTGGACAAGCTGATTCGACAGTTGAAAGAGGAAAAAAATCTGGAACGTGTTCAGCAGGTCGCCCAAAATTTGCGGCAGGAGCGCACAGAAAAAGCGCGCCAGGTGGACGATGCCAACGCCGAGGTCGTCAAACTGGAGGAGAAGGCCGTGCCCTCGGCCGCTGCCCGTCCTTTGCAGCCGGGCGATTTTGTGCGGCTGCGCGCCGGCGGCGCTACCGGCCGGATAGAAAGTTTGCGGAGCGGAACGGCGGTTGTTTCGATGGGCGCACTGCAAGTCACGGTCGGGGTACGCGACCTGTTGCCGGTAGCCGAACCGCTGCAACAAACCGCTACGGTGACGAATACCGATCTGCAACAGGCGGCATCCTTTGATGCCAAGATTGATATTCGCGGGATGAGTAAAGACGAGGCGCTTCGGGTCCTGGAGAAATTTGTAGACAATGCGTTGTTGTCCAATTCAAGTTTACTGCGGATTTTGCACGGCAAAGGCGACGGGATTTTGCGAAAAGTAGTGCGCCACAAGTTGAAAGAATACGGCGGCAACGTCTCGAACGTGTACCATCCCGAGCAAGAGCAGGGTGGAGAAGGGGTGACTATTGTGGAATTGGCCTAAAAAAAGTTTGAAGTTCGAAGTTTGAAAGTTTGAAGGTTTGAGAGTTTGAAGGTTTGAGAGTTTGAAAGTTCGAGAGTTCGAAGTTCGAAGGTTGACTTGCGTTCTTCAAACCTTCGAACTCTCAAACTCTCGAACTTCAAACTCTCGAACTTCAAACTTCAAACGCTCGAACTTCAAACTAATAAAGATATGAACACTTCCTGGCTTGATTTTTTACCCCCATTTTTTCAGGGTTTGCTGGTGGCTACCGGCGTGGGCTTTATCATCGGCCTGGAACGCGAACACGACCAACAGGCGAAGACGAGCCATTTTGCCGGCCTTCGCACGTTTCCCCTGATTGCCATTCTGGGATTTTCGGTCGGTTTTATTTCGGATCACTACTTACCGTGGTTATTGCCGGCTGTCACGCTGGGATTGTTCCTGTTAATCACTACTGCCTATTTTTCGCAGGCGGAAAAAGGCAACATCGGACTAACATCGGAGCTGGCCTTGTCGCTCGCTTTTATTTTGGGGGTTTTGGCGGCCTTCGGCCATCCGGCGGAGGCATTGGCGGTTGCTGTGATAACGACCGTGTTGCTATCGTTTAAGGAGGAGCTGCATGCTTTTGTCAAACAGATTACGGATAATGAGCTGCTGGCTTTTATTAAGTTTTTTGTGATCGCCCTGTTGTTGTTGCTGATTTTGCCGAATAAGTATTTTGGCCCTGAAGATATATTACACTACCGGGAACTGGGTTGGATCATTCTTTTAGTCTCTTCCATCAGTTTTGCGGGGTACCTGATGTTGAAATTTTCCGGTCCGCAGCGCGGTATTTTATTGACGGCCGTGATGGGTGGGTTGTTTTCATCTACGATGATCGCCTGGGTATTTGCTGCCCGGAGCCGGGAGACACCGGCGTTGAGCCGTATGTGGGGAGCGGGTATCCTGCTTTCATCCTCTGTGTTGTATGTCCGGCTGTTGTTGCTCACGGCGGCATTTAATACCGCCATCACCTGGCAACTGGTAGTGCCCTGCCTGATCATGCTGGTTTATACCCTGGGGGTAGTTTGGTACTACACCCGCAACAACGACCAGGAATCACAACCGGCGAGTATTCCCCTGGGGAACCCCCTGGATATCCGGAATGCCCTGTTTTTTGGCTTGTTATACGTCGCGGTTACCTTGTTTATGTATTATTCCAGACAATGGTTTGGTGAAAAAGGGTCCTATTTATCCGCTGTTATTTCCGGTCTGGCCGATATGGATGCGATCACTATTAGTACGGCCAAATGGGCAAAGCAATCAGAAACGTCTTATTATGCCGCTAATGTGATCCTGGTGGCGGCGCTTTCCAATACCTTATTCAAATTTTCCGTTTCGATGGTGAAGGGGCATGCTTCGATGCGCCGTTCTTTAGTGGTGGGTTTTGGAACCGTTTTGCTGATAGGATTGACCTGGCTGTTATTTCGCCTCTACTTTTAAATACTCATAAGACGCGCGCTCCGGCCAGGTGGCGGCGGCTTCTGCATTTTCTGCGGCGATGTAATAATGTTTCACTTTTTCGGAAGGTACCAAAGCGCTGAAGATACCGTCGCCGGCTTTGGCATCGCCGTTTTCTCCTTTATCGTTCAAGGCGGTGCGGGTAAAAGCGAACATTTTTTCGCGCCGGTAAAAAAGCCAGCCGTTTTCGGCATTGCCGAGTTTTGCCGTGATCAGCAGGTTTTCTGCATCGGCAGTGGTGTGCTTAACTTCAGACAGCGTGGGCGGCGTTTTACTGAATACCGGATGTTTCGCCAGCCACAGGCCGCGTTTTTCCATCAATTGACGCAACCCAATAACCCGGTCGGGGCCGGAAACCAATGTTTTGTCGAGCGATTGCTGGAAATCTTCGTACGTGTATAACTTAAGCGAGTCTTTTTTTACCCAGGGGTCAATCTGCTTCATCATGGCCTCTGCCTCAGTCAGCCATTGGCCTTTTTCGAGGAAATCCTTCGTGATGGTCCGCATGTGCGCAACATAGAGTTTCCGGTAGAGCGGCGTACGCAAAACCTTGGAAATCAGCGGCCGTTTGGGGTTGTCGAATTCTGCCATCGGGCTGTATTGAATCAGATCCTCGTCCGACATCACCTCGAAACTGAAATTGCGGCGCCAACCGCCAAATGCCATGTTTAAGTCCCAGATCAGCGGATGAGCGACGCCCGTCGTGTCGAACCACAGGTAGTAATTGTGCGACAAAGAGCCGGTGTAGCTGTCCAGGTTGACCAATACGTTGTTCAGGGCGTGCATCCACAGGGTCTGATCAACATCCAGCACCTTTTCGATATCCTCCGGGGCTCTGTTCAGTACTTTGATAAGATGCAGCAAGGGTTTCCAACCGGCGGCATCTTCCACTTCGTAGAAGGCGTCGTAGCAGCCCGGACTGTCGTTCAGGTACACTAAGGAGGCGTTTTCGCCCTTCGGGCAACCGGTTTGACTGCGCACCCGTTTCCAGTTGTCCGGGTCGCATTTGATTAAAAAACCGGAGGTGGTTTCAAAATGTTTTTTCAGAAAATTACCGTCGATCGACTCGGTATTGACATAAACGCCGCGGAATTTGTCGTTTAAAATCACCTTGGTGAAGTTGCATACCGGCGCGGGCATGTAGTTGCGGATAATCGAATAGGCCAGCGGATCGCGGATAAAACTGGGGTCGAGGAACGCATTGGACAGTTTTACCGTGCTTTGCCCGTCTTTCAGTTTTTGGGTTTTGACTTTAAAGTCCAGCTTGACATTGATCGGCAATTTCCGGTAGGTTTCTTTTTTCGAGCGAAAATAGGAACTGTTGCCTTTGTAGCGCACGCCCACGCTGTCGAAACGGGTGCCGTTGATCCAGGCGCTGCCCAGGAGACGCGCTTCCGGGTTGACGTTTTTCAACGAATCCAATTTTTGGTTCCAATTCGGGTAGGGCAATTCAATGCGGATTTCCTGGATTTCTTTGCCGTAGAAATCCTGGGCAGTGAGTGCTGTTTTCCCAAGCAGGAATAACAGGAGAATGGATAAGAATGAAATAGTACGCATTTTTCAGTAGAGGCTATTAGTTTGAAGTTTGAAGTTTGAAGTTCGAAGTTTGAAGTGCGCACGTCGAACTTCAAACTTCGAACTTCAAACTTCAAACGGTTTATTTATTCAAGTCGCTCAATTTAATCTTGTACGGTTTGCTGAAATAATTCAGCGGCGAAAACGAAACGGTACCTGCATTTTCGGCCATGATGTAGTAGTCCAGTACGGCATCTTCCGATTGGGCTTCGATGTTGGCAGAAAAAGTTTTCACTCCGGAGGGCAGGTCGCTGGAGGCTTCTTCCGTCATAATCATAGCGGTGTAGGGGCGGCTGTCGTCGAAGCGATAATAAATAAAGATTTTTTTAGGGAACCGGTCGACATTGGCGACGATCCGGAAGGTATTGAGCCGTTGGTTCTCAAATTTACCACGTCCTTGCACACTTACGTCGCTGATAGCCGATGGCAATGCGGTCAGTTCGGGGTGTTCTTTCAGGAACCTGGAACGTTTCGACATAAGTTCTACGATACCGGGGATTTTACTTTTTTTACCGACGGTAGCGGTCAAACTCTTTTGAAAATCGTCGATGTTGTAAATTTTATTTTTGTCGTCGTTGAAGGGCACTACGATCATGGCCTGCAATTCCTTCGCGCGTTTTTCGTAAGCGCCATTGGCAAAGTTTTCATCATTGATTTGCCTGATATGTGCCAGGTATAATTTCTTGTTCAGCGGGTCTTTCAGCAGCTGGCTGAGCAGTGGTTTGTAGGGGTTGTCGGCATGAAGCAATGGATCGAGGCGTTGCAGACCCCGCAAGTCGAGGTCGCTGCCGTTGCCGGTATTTTTGAAACTGCCGAAAGACAGGTTGAGGTCCCAATGAACCGGTTGGAAACGTCCGTTATTGTCTTTATATAAGTAATAATTTATGCTGTAGATACCGGTGTAGCTACTTAAATTGACCATTACGTTATTCAGTGCAAGCATCCAAAGGGTGCGGTCCACATCCAGGATACGATCAATTTTGGCCGGCTCGTTTTTTAAAACCCGGGTCAGTTCCTGGAGATCGGCCCAACCCCGGTCCGATTCGAGGGTGAAATTTTCGCGATAACAATCGATATTTTCTTCGTATTCCAGCGAGCCGAAAATATTTTGTTTACAGCCGCTTGCAGCCGTTTCGGGTTTATAATCCACCCCGGCTTTAAAGAACGGGTTTTTGCGCGAGCCGAAGTGGTTATCGAGAAACAAGCCGTCTACACTTTCCAGGTTGATAAAAACACCCGCATATTCGTCGTTGACGAACAATTTGGTGTAAGAAGCTGCGGAGGAAGGCATGTATTTGGCTGCTATTTCGTGAAACAGCATTTCCCGCACCATACTCGGGTCGGCCTTGGTTGCCGAGAGTTTGAGGGAGGTGTAACCCTGGTGATTTTGCTCCCCGTTGCTGTAATTTAATTTAATGTGAAAAGGGTTGCGTTTGATACCCATTTGGTACGATTTGTTGCCACGGAAACGAACGCCGACATTTTCATATTTCCGGCCGTCTACCAGGGCAGTGCCCACCATCATTCCCTCGCCGTACAGACGCATCGAGTCCAGCGCGTCGCCCCAGTTTTTGGCCGGCAGGGTCACGCGGATTTCTCCGATCGTTTTTTTATCAAACAGGGGGCGTGTCGTTTGGGCATTTTGCGCAAAACCAGCCAGTGGAATCAGCGTTAACAAGGCGAATAGCAATTTTTTCATAAGAAACTGCTGAAGAGTTAGAAATAAATAATAGATGTGTTTTAAAAGCGGGTGCAATGATACGAAAAGCTATACGAGTAAAGGTGTTCGGGAGGGCTGAGTTGCCAGATTTTCTTCTGATACTCAGGCATCAAAATATTTCAAATAATTTCTTCAAATTCCGAAGCCGTTTCCGGCGGGAAGGTACGAACCATGGCGGACAAGCGGCTGCGATGCATTTGTTGCATACGCGCCAGAACTTCATCGAGAAAGGCGGAATCGGCCCATTTTTGGATCGATTCTACGCTGTTCAGGCGTTCATCGGCGCCGAGTTTGAAAATTTGTTCATACCCTTCGTTCTCAAATTTAACGGAAATCCGGTTGTCTGATTTGAACACCGTGATCTTCAGGTCGGGGTGTTCTATTTGGCCAATGATGCGCATAAATAATGGTTCGGACGATTGTTAAGTACCGGGACTGGTACTTATCGCCGCAAAAATGCAAAAAAACCCGCAGCCGGAAGCCCGCAGGTGAAATCTGTAAGTTAAAGTCAGGAAAAGAATGATCAGGCCGGTTCACTGTTGATGACCCGGAACAGCGACACTGCTGCCGCCGCACCCAGCAAACTGCCGATCAGGTAGACCGGGAAATCACTCCAGGCGATCAGGCCGGCTACACTGGCGCCGAGCGCCAGGGCGGGATTGAGATATCCCCCTGAAATGGGACCGAAAATAGCCATGCCGGCAAAAAATACAAATCCGGCGGCTACCCCGCCAAATCCCGGCCCGGTATGCTCCCGGGCATATTCTACCTGCAAAACCGTAAAAGCAAGGGCAAAGGCGCCCAGAAACTCGGCGATCAGGGTACAGGCCAAATCGTTGCCGCGCACCATGATTTCGCCGTTGCCCGTACAGCGCAGCAGGAAAGCCGCCATCATCGCCCCTAAACCTCCACCGGCAAACTGGGCCGCCCAGTAATACGTAAAATCTACCCGGTCGAGTTTGCCCCGGATCAGAACGGCCAGCGAAACAGCCGGGTTATAGTGTGCCCCGGAAATATGCGCACCGGCATAATACATGGCCAGTAGCATGGCGCCGGCTACCAAGGGCGCCATGCCGCCGTTGTTGCCCGGCGCCATCATCACGACGGCCAGGGTCAGAAAAAAGGCGCCGATGCCTTCCATCAGGTATTTTTTCATAGGAGCGATTTTTGCGTGCGCGGGCGGCTTAGTTTTAGACCATGGCAGCAGCGCAAAGGTGGGCGAATTTTTTAAAATTACCCCACTTCCGCCCGCAATACCTCCAGCGGCGGTTTTCGCACCACTTCCCGGCTGTTGGCCAAGCCAATAATGACCGTAATGCCGGTAATGACCAGAAAGGTAACCCCCAACGGCCACCACTCGGGCTCAAAAGGGATTTTAAAGGCAAAACGCGCCAAAGCCCATGCACCGGCTACAGACAACCCGATACCGGCCAGGCAAGCCAGCGCACCCAACAGCAGGTACTCCAGCGAAATGATGCGCAGAATGACCTTCTTCGACGCGCCCAGCGTACGCAGCAATACGCTCTCGCGGATCCGCGCAAACTTGCCCTGGTAAATAGAACTGAGCAGTACCAACAAACCCGTCAGAATGCTGAACAGGGCCATAAAGCGGATCACAAACGATACTTTTTGCAGTACTTCGTCAACGGATTTCAGGATTTGCGTCAGGTCGATGGCCGACACGGTAGGGTAGCGCTGCACCAGTTCCGACTGGAATGTTGCCGATTGCTCGGCGCTGTTTACCCGCGACACCACGACGTGAAACTGCGGCGCAGGCTCCAGTACGCCCGTGGGGAACACCACGAGAAAATTGGTTTGTACCCGGTTGAAATTTACCTTGCGTACGCTGCCCACTTCCGTTTCAAACAGGGCTCCCTGCACATTGAACACGAGTTTTGAACCGATTTTGGCCTTCATGGCTTTTTGCAGATTGTCGGAGATGGACACTTTGATAGGATCCCCGGGCCGGTGTACGCCTTCCCACTGACCTTCCACGATTTCCTCGGTGTCGATGAGGGTGTCGCGGAACGTGACGCGGTATTCGCGGTCCCATACCCAGCCTGGGCGTTTGTTCGTCGTGTCCGCTTCGTCCTGCATTTTGGTCAGGCCGTCGAGCCTTTCCAGGCGGGTGGTAATGATGGGCACCTGTTGCAGCACCGGCATATCGTGGGCGAGCACCATGGCGGCCACGCTGTCTTTTTGGTTGGTCTGAATGTCGAACAGGATCATGTTGGGCTGGCTGCCGCTACCGGAAAACTCGACCTGTTTCAGCAACAGGTTTTGCACCAGAAACAGTGTGGACAACAACATGGTGCCCAGTCCGATCGTCACCACCAGCAACACGGTCTGGTTCTCGGGCCGGAAGAGGTTAGCGATGCCTTGCCGCCACACGTAGGACCATTTTTTGGGAAAAAACCGCCGCAACCCAATCATCATCAAATGTGCAACGCCGAACAGCAACAGAAAAGCCGCCGCTATGCCGCCGATAAACCACAACGTTTCTTTCCATTCGCCGATGAGCCACCAGGTGAAACCGAAAATGGCCGCCGCTATCAGGGCGTATACGCCCCAGCGCAGCCAGCGGCTCACTGTTTCCTGTTCGCCGTAGGAGGCCCTTAACGTGCGCAGCGGTGAGGTTTGTAAAATGCCGGAGAGCGGCAACAGGGCAAACAATATAGCGACGGATACCCCAAGCAGCACGCCTTGAAAAGCCGACATCGGGGAAAAGTCGGTGCTGACATTTTCTATCGGCAGCAAGTCTTTCGTCACCCAGGGCAGTACTTTTTGAACGAGCGAACCCAGGGTGGCGCCCAATAAAGCGCCCAGCAGGCCGATACCCGCTACCTGCACCAGGTACACATAAAATGCTTTTCGCCCGCTGGCCCCCAGGCAACGCAGGATGGCCACGGTAGGCAATTTGTCTTTGATATAAATGTGTACCGCGCCGGCCACCCCGATACAGCCCAAAAGCAGGGCGACAAAACCGACTAAATTCAAAAACGTGGAAAAATTACCGAATGCATTGCCAATACTCTCTTTGTTGGTGGCCACGGTTTCCCAGTCCATATTGGCCAGTTCCAATGGTTTTTCCAACCGGTTGACCAGCGTATCCAAGTCGCCGGCAACCGGAATTTTGAAATAATACTGGTACCAGATTCGGCTGCCTTTTTGCACCAGACCCGTAGAATCGAGCCATTCGAGCGGGATAAAAGCAATCGGCGCGATGGCCGACCCGATACCCGCGCGGCCGGGGCGCGACAGCAGGTCGCCTTCAATGGCGAAAGATTCGGTGCCGATTTCTACCGTATCGCCGGGCTGTATGCCGAATTGCAGCATGAGGCCGTGTTCCACCAGCGCGGCTTTTTTGCCGTTGTTCTGGTAGGTTTGCCAGGCTTTTTCCGGCACGCTTTTCCATGTGCCAAAAAAGGGATAACCCGGATCGGCGGCGCGCACATTGGTCAGGCGCGTGCCGTTGCTTTTGGGAAAATAGGCCATGTTGAGCAGGTTGTACACCCGCGCGCGTTGAACGCCCGGTGTAGCCATCACCTGTTCCATGAGGGAGTCGGGCAAAGGTTGATTACCTTGTATGAGCAGGTCGGCGCCGAGCAGGCTCTTGGCTTCCCGGTCGATATCGGCCGTCAGGTTGACGCTAAAGGAACGCACGGCGGTGAGCGCGGCGATACCGGCTACAATGGCGGAAATAAAAAGTAAAAGGCGGGCGCGGTTGCGACGGCTGTCGCGCCAGGCCATTTTCAGGATAAAAGACATTTCAATAAACGGTTTGCAGTAGGCGGTTCGCAGTAGGCGGTTTGCAGTAGGCGGTTTGCAGTAGGCGGTTCGGGAGTGTTTTTAAAGATTAGCCGCCATGTAACACAGGATCGGCCCGGCCGTTGAGTGAAGCGGCCCTTTTTTCGATAGAGTAGTGTGAACGCTGGATTAATCCTGCTTTTTTGCAAATAACGCAAAGCCGAGCATCATTGCAACACCGGCGGAAATGCACACATCGGCTACATTAAAAATCCCGGTATGCAGGCTTTGAACACGCAGGATCATAAAATCCGGTACCCGGCTGTCATAAAAGAGGCGATCCACCAGATTGCCGGCTCCGCCGGAGAAAATAAGGGCTAAAGAAACAACCTGTCCTTGATGCAACTGCCCGGCCTGTTGAACGGTATAGGCCAGCAACAGCAGCAGCAATGCCAGCGGGAAAAGGTGGAGCAGCCAGAATCGGGTGCTTTCCGGCCAGTCGGCGCCCAGACTCATCGCGGCGCCAATGTTTTCTGCGTACTCCAACCGGAATACATCATTAAAATACGAGACCGGTTCCTGATGTGCCAGGTGGGCTTTTGCCAGATTCTTGGTGACCCGGTCGCAGCCGACAGCGGTAAAAGTGACAAAGAGAAACAGGATGAGTTTGAGCGATGATTTCATCAATTATTATTTTTTTCCTTTTTAAGTGCAACTAATGCTTGCTCTACCAGATAATAACTCGCTGCATCGAAGCAGACTAAGATCACTTTATCCAACTGATTGGTATGAGATAATACTTCCCACACTGTATTTACGGCAATTTCGGCAGCGTAGGCCAAGGGGAAACGATACACGCCGGTACTGATGTTGGGAAACGCAACACTGCGACATTCGTTTTTGATGGCTAATAACAGCGCATTGCGGTAACAATTAGCCAGCAGGGTCTGTTCGTTTTTTGTTCCGCCCTGCCAGACGGGGCCCACGGTGTGTATGACAAAGCGGGCAGGTAGTTTGCCCGCCGTGGTGATCACTGCTTCGCCGGTTTTACAGCCGCCCTGCCGGGCAACGATGGCCCTGCATCCTTCCAGGATATCCGGCCCGCCGGCGCGGTGAATGGCGCCGTCGACGCCGCCGCCGCCCATCAGCGAGGAGTTGGCGGCATTTACAATGGCGTCAACATCTACTTTGGTGATGTCGCCGAGGCGGAGTTCAATTTTCTGTGCAATGTTCATGGTAATGCGGGTTGGGTCGTTTGCAATCCTGGCCCAAAAGTCTGCAATTTGTGCAAAAAACTAACCATGCCGGTAAAAGAACTCCTGCTTACCGAAGCAGGGTTACATCTCCGGTTCGTTCGATCGTACCGCCATCTTGTAATTCCACAATCAGGTGAAACGTAAACACGCCGGATGCGACCTGTTTTCCCCGAAATTCGCCGTGCCATCCCAAATCGGGGTCATTGGGTGGAAAATCCGCTCGTTCAAAAATCAACTCTCCCCAGCGGTCGAATATGCGCAGCAGCCGGACTTGTTTGATTTCCGATCCTGCAAATACCGTGAAGCCGCTATTATGCACGGATGCAGGATTGAATACGTTAGGCAGATAAATATCTTGTGCGGGTTTCACGATTACCCGGGTTTCGGAGATAGCCGTGCAGCCGTTTGCATCATGCACCCGGATTTGAAACAGGGTGGTTTCTTCCGGAATAATTTGTTGTACGAGATTTTGCGGTACGCTGAACAAAGCCATCGGCCACCACTCAATGGCCGTTAAAATGGCGTCCGGCGGAATCACTATGGCCTGCAATTGAACCGACTGGCCGACAGTCACCAGCGTATCCGAAGCAGTCAGGGTCACGTTTAAAGGCCCGGGTTCTGCTACTGGGATATTTTGCTGCCAAATACAACCTGCTGCGTTGACTACTGTAAGGGTATACGACCCTGCAAACAAACTATCTATTTGAGTAGCGGCGCTAAAAGGTCCGTTGCCGAAGGAATATTCAAAAGGTGAATACCCTCCGCTCACCGAATCAACCCGTATACGTCCGTCATTCCACCCGAAACACGATACTGAGTCCACCGTAAACGCCACATTTTCAATGGCCGGGTTTATTGCCGCTACCGTTCCGGCCGTAACAACGGTACATCCATGAGCATCGGTAAGCGTAAGTGCCCAATCTCCGGCAATCAACTGGTTTAAGTCTTCCGACGTTTGTCCGCCAAACCACTGAAACTGATAGGGTAATGCACCTCCCATTATGTCGACAAGTACAGCGCCGGTTTGTTTGAAACAGGTATCTGCCTGGACACTTGTTTGCACATCGATTGCAGGGGCTTGCGGGAGATTAAATTGAGTTTTCAGGATACAGCCCTTGGCGTCGGTCACCGTAAGGGTGTAAACCCCGGCAGCGAGGTTCGCCAGGGCGTTTGTATTTCCGCCCCCCGACCAATCGTACTGGTATGGCGGCGTGCCACCGGAGACCGTCGTGGTTATTTGCCCGTTCGCTTCGCCGAAACAACGGATGGGAACAAGGTTGCTGTCCGCCAGCACGGGCGCCCCGCCGGGGTCGAGGGTAAAAGTTTGGGTTATGCTGCAACCGTTGGCATCAGTGGCCGTGGCGGTATAAATGCCGGGCGGCAGGCCCGTCCTCGACCATGCGGAATTGCTGTCGTTCCAATTAACGGCGTATGGCAAAATGCCACCCTCCGGAAAAAGCGTAATACTGCCCGTTGCGCTGGTACAGGAAGTGGAATCCACCACCGCCGGCACGGTGAATAGGGCTGGTTCCGCCAAAATAAAGGTGTGTTGCAATAAACAATCGTTGGCGTCCTTCACGGTGAGGGTGTACATGCCGGCGGCGAGGTTCGCCAGGGCGTTTGTATTTCCGCCCCCCGACCAATTGTACAGGTATGGCGGCGTGCCACCGGAAATGGTCGTCGATATTTGCCCATTCGATTCGCCGAAACAACGGATGGGAACGAGGTTGCTGTCCGCCAGCAGGGGCGCCCCGCCAGGGTCGAGGGTAAAGGTTTGGGTTATGCTGCAACCGTTGGCATCAGTGGCTGTGGCGGTATAAACGCCGGGCGGCAGGCCCGTCCTCGACCATGCGGAATTGCTGTCGTTCCAGTTAACGGCGTATGGCAAAACGCCACCC
>CAUJEY010000121.1 GCA_963169325.1 Bacteroidota bacterium | reverse complement strand
ACCAATTCTGGGTATTAATTTGTTTAAATTTTATATAACTTTTTTTCTTTTCCCGCTTTTTACTCCCTTTTTGGGGTCGGGGGGAGGGAGAAAAAGCGGCCCGAAATCCAAAAATTTATGGCTATAGGCGATCGTGGTGACACGCGGGTATACAAACATGAACAGCCGACACCCGGTAGTAAAAAGATCGAACAAGGCCCTGAAACACTATACCGTTATACCTTTTCTCACCCCCAAATGGGTACCATATTCCGCCTGGTATTTTACACCGATCAGGACTCGGTTGATGCTGCCGCTGTGGCGGCGCGCGTATTCGGGCGGGTGGATACCTTGAACGCCATTTTTTCCGACTATTTGCCGGAAAGTGAACTCAATCGCCTCAGCGACCGGGCTGGCAATCCGGAACCCGTGCCGGTTTCGGCGGAGCTGGAAGATATTTTACGCCATGCGCGCCGGTACTCGAAAGCAACGGACGGCGCATTCGATGCGACGGTCGGGGCGCTGACACGGTTGTGGCGCCGGGCATTTCACTTTCAGGAAATGCCCGATTCTGCCCGGATTGCCGCGGCGCGCTCGACGGTAGACTGGCGCAATATCCGTTTCCGGGGACCGGGGTGCGCACAACTGGCCCGCCGGGGAACCCGCCTGGACCTGGGCGGCATCGCAGCCGGTTACGCTGCCGACGAGTGCCTGCGCCTGCTTCGTACTGCCGGAATCCACCGCGCCCTGGTAGACGCCGGCGGCGACATCGCACTCGGCGACGCTCCGCCCGGTGCTGCTGGTTGGCGAATTGAAAAGCCGACCCTCGATCCGAATGTACCGGAAACGTTGTTTTTGAGTAATTGCGGCATCACCACCTCCGGCGCTACGTACAAATACCTGGAAATCAACGGCGTGCGACACTCCCATATCATCGATCCAAAAACCGGGCTGGGTCTCACCCACCGGGTGCTTGTGACCGTACAGGCGCCCAATGCCACGCAGGCCGACGCCTGGGCAACGGCCATCAGCGTGGGAGGAATGGCAGGTTGGGAAAAATGGAAAAAACGGGGTCGGGGGTTAAAAGTTTGGCTGGTAGAAACGGGAATTTGAATTAGCGCTAATATATCTTGAATTTTAAAGGGATGGAATACTTTACCCTGACAGGATTCCCGTTCAATTGCCCGGGAATCCAGATTTTCCCAAACATATTTACCAGCCGTAGCGCTTCCGCATTAATTTCCTTCGACACACCTTTTTCCAGTACCAATTCGGTCGTATTACCCGTAGTATCGACGATACAGGAAATTACCACAATACCCTGCATTCCATTTTCTATGGCTATCTTCGGATATACCATCCAACTATCAATCAGCCAGGTCATATAGGCGCCACCACCCAGAAATACAGGCATCACCTCACACCTGGATGTATCCATTGGCCGGCATTTTTTTACTTCTTCCATTCTATCAGATGCGGCTACTGTGTTATCAAAGAAAAGCAGGCTGTCCTGGTCAAAATCGTAGCGGTGCAACAAATTACCTGATTGAGTATAGAAAGACCATATCCCTACCCGTTCGTCATTCTTATAGTATCCTTCAAAAACGCGTTTGCCCGCAGCATGACCGCTCCACGTGCTGTCGCGTAAGTTATTCTTATAAAATCCCTCGGCTACGGTCTCGCCTTTTATTGTTCTGACAAAGGTACCTTGGCGCAATTCGGGCTTTTTTGAAATAACCTGATAACGCTCCACAATCCGGGGGCTTCGTTTTGAAATAACTTTTTCAACAGTCGTGAAAACAGGTTGTGAAAACAGTAAGTTACCTGATGTAATCAGCAAAAGAATCAAAATATTATATGGATACTTGCGCATAAGATGAAGAGTCGTGGTTATTTTACAACTCTTTTGAACATCATAGATACAAGATAAGTTGAAATTAAAAATTTGATTTTCGATGAAAAGACGTCATTTTATTCAAAATACCCTGGCCGCAAGCACGGCCTTGCTAACCGGTAGCACGATTTTAGCCGCCGCTACTAAAGACTCCACTCCCGGGTCAAACGCCCTTCAAACTTCAAACTCCAAACTTCAAACTCCAAACTTCAAACTTCAAACTTCGAACTTTAAACTCAAATACGCCCCCCACGACGGCATGTTCAAACACAACGCGGGCGACAACTTCCTGGATCAAATTCGTTTCATGGCCGATCAGGGATTTACGGCTATCGAGGACAACGATATGTGGAAGCGAGAGGTGAATATGCAGGAAAAAATCGGCGCCCTGCTGAGCCAACTCGGCATGACTATGGGCGTGTTTGTAGCCAACCGGATCAACTGGAGCGAAGGCACCTTAGCCAGTGGCGACAAAGACGCCCGGGCGGCTTTTTTGCAGGATATACGCGGCGCTGTGGATATTGCCCGGCGTGTGAACGCAAAATGGATGACCGTGGTGCCCAATTGCGTTTTCCCGCGCATTGACCCGGATTATCAGACCGCCAACGTCGTCGAATCACTACGCCGCGCTGCCGATATCCTCGAACCGCATGGCCTGGTCATGGTACTGGAGCCGCTCAATTTCCGCGACCACCCCAACCTTTTCCTGACCGACGTCGCACAAGGCTACCTGATTTGTAAAGCCGTGGACAGCCCCTCCTGCAAAATCCTGTACGACATCTATCACGCCCAGATTCAACACGGCAACCTGATTCCCAATATGGAAGCAGCCTGGGATGAAATCGCCTACTTCCAAATCGGTGATAACCCCGGACGCAAGGAACCCACTACCGGCGAAATCAACTATAAAAATGTATTCAAATATATTCACAGCCGCGGTTTTCAGGGTGTTTGCGGCATGGAACACGGCAACGCCAAGCCGGGCGCTGATGGGGAGTTGGCGTTGATTGCGGCTTATCGGGAAGTTGATGGGTTTTAATTAATAACCTAATGACGCTCCCTAGTACTAGACATTTCTATTTCACACAAAGGCACAAAGGCACAAAGCGTAGAGTACACTAATTTCACGCAAAGGCGCAAAGTAAGAGGGGCTAAACCTTTGGATTTCACGTAAATGTATAAGCGTTATTCCCCCCTCTTACTTTGCGCCTTTGCGCCTTTGCGTGAAATTAGTGTACTCTCCGCTTTATACCTTTATTGGAAATAAAAATGTCCAGTATTGTGCTGACGATCAACGAAATGACCTAATGACGTTACTCACTCCACCACCCAAAAATACCCCGTCTCCGCCACTACCCTGCCCTGCCGTAAACAGTCCTTTGTAAATTGCAATTCAGGGTCGGTGCCGAGGCGCTCAGCATACTCCTTTTCTATAAACAATACGGGTTTTTGGTGTTGTACTTCCCGCACTACCTGTTCAGTGCCCGCTTGCATTTCCCGCGCCACCACCCAATCCAACGGCAACGGCGGCCGGGTGCCGGTCAGAAAATTCGCGTGTGGAAAAGCCGGCAGCGTTTTAAAATTCGGGCCATACTGCGCGGCCAGGTCGCGCAGGTCGCGATACAAAGCAGCGGTTTCTGCACTGCTGTAAATGCCGTGTAGTTTTGGGAAAATGTCACCCAGGTGTATGGTCATTGCGCCGCGGGGTCCGTCGCGGTAAACGAATTCGTAGCCCAGCCGAAACAAAACCAGCAGGCCGAGCAAAGCCACGACCGGCAGCCAGGCCGGCCGCCTCTGGGGAAAAGCCGCCTTCAACAGCCGGTTGGAAATATCGTACACAGCATACACCCAGGGCAAAGCAAACAGGATCGGCAAGTTGTAACCCCAACTCACTGCCGCGCACCAACTAAGCCCCAGCAATGTGAAAAAGCGAAGACTTTGTTCAAAATTCCAGTCTTTTTGCCGGAAACAGTATAAGCCCCAGCCTGCCGCTATCCAAAACAATAACCGCGTTTGGGCAAACGGCACAGTGAATTCCTGCCGCTGATAAAGGGTCCAGCCGAAAGAGCAAGCCAACAGCAGCAGCCACAGCGCCCAGGCAGCAAAAGCCATTTTCACCCCGCGTTTTTGCCAAAACCACCGGCCGACCGGGCTTAATAAAACGACACTTGAAACCGCTAAAACCGGCTGTATCCGGAAATAATCCAATACGCCGTGTTGCAAGGCCTGCCCGCCGGAAGTGGCGCCGTTGGTGAGTTGCCAAAAGGTGGAAAACGTATTATTCAGGTACAAGTAACAGCAAAACAAGCCAAGCGATAATCCGAAGGCTAAAAATCCCGCGGCACGCTCTACACGACTTCGACGTTCGACATTCGCTGTTCGATATTCGATATTCCCAAGACCTCCGTGCCTCCGTGGTGAAAACAAAATAAGCCCCCCCCAAATAACCGCCATCGGATAAAAAGACTGTTTGCACAACAGACAAGCCACTATAAAAACGCCCGACAAGAGTGTGCCGCCGGTGCTGCGCCAATTCGTCCAACACCATATCCCCAATGCCCCGAATAGAATTCCATCTACCGTGTGCCAGGCCGCCGGCGGATAACTGTGTACCGACACTACGAACCCGAATACGGCCAGTATCCAGCGCTGCGCCCCGGCAGTGAGCACGGCTGCGCCCAGCCAGGCGTAAAGTGCTACTTTACCATAAAATATCCACCGCTCGCCCAATACGGCCCATTGTTCCGGTAGTAGCGTAAGTTCCAGGGCGCGCAGCCAAACCGGTATTGGCGGCCGCACGTACACCAAATCGGCATACATCGTTTTGCCGCTCAGCAGTTGCCAGGCCAGTCCGCTGAGAAAGCCGCCATCGGTTTCGTTGATACCATACGGCGCATAAAAGCAACAGTATGCGGCTAAAAGGCTGAAAAAGAGGGTTTTCCAAAAAAGCAGCCTGTCGAATCTCATGCCCCCTGTTTTTTTGCCAAAATCCGCTCCTTCAGCAGCGAGTGAAATTTAGGCTCCCCAAACGCGACCGGATCGACGCGGCCCATACGCGACGCCGAGCAGGCGTCTTTGGCGAGGTAAATTTTGCCGTCGTATTGCCACACCAGTTCGTCCAACACCCGAACCAAAGAAATGATACTGCTTGTACGCGGAAAATCCAGCGCCAGCGAATAGCCCCGGATGGGGAACGAATGTATGGCCGCTGCCGGCCGCTCACCATGCCGTTTCAACACCGTAAGAAATGGCGTATCGCGGCTTTCCCGGATGGTTTTCATGATCTGCCGGATGCCTTCGAAACTCTTTGCCTCCGGCAAACAAAACTGATATTGGATAAATCCCCGACGCCCGTACAACCGGTTCCAGTTTTGGATGCTGTCGAGCGGGTAAAAATAACGGTCCAGGTCCACCAAATGCTCGCCGGTACTGGCTTTGGAAAACAGCATGGCGTTGTGCACCCGTATCGTCAGTGGATTGAGTAACCAGGAAGGCGCATAAAAAGGCACGTTCCTGGGCTTTTTTTGGGGAAACAGCAACGGCGCTTCCGGTGTTTGAGGTTCCGCATGATCGGCAAAATACACCACGCCGCGCCCGAATGCCGCACCGCCCGACAAACAATCCACCCAGCCCGCGGCGTATTGCCGGTTTTGATTCGTTTCAAACGCAGCAAAAAGCGCCTCCAGATTTTCCGCCCGAACGGCCAATTGCCGCATATAAATACTCCGCAGCGGCATCAATTGGAACCGGGCTGACAAGACGACGCCCGTCCAGCCCATGCCGCCGCAAGTTTGCCAGAACAAATCCGGATTATCCGCGCGCGAACAATGGACTATCGCGCCATCGGCGCGCATGAGTTCAAAAGAGATCAGCCAGTTGGAAAAACAACCTTTGTCCGGGTGATTTTTACCATGCACATCGCAGGCGATAGCGCCGCCGATGGTAATATTTTTGATACCCGGCGTCACGTGAAAAAACCAGCCCGCCGGAACGATTGCATCCAGCAAGTCGGCCAGCAGTACGCCTGCTTCACAATGAACAACGCCATTGACGGCATCGAAATCCAGCACCCGGTTGAGCCGCAGTGTGGAAATGATAAAAGGGCTCAATGCCGCGTCGCCGTAACACTTGCCATTGCCCCGGGCAATGAGCCGCTCCCGGGCCAGTACCTGTTCCCGGAGATTTTCCGGCGTTTCCGGAACGGTTATTTCAGCGCGCACTTTTGGGTAATTTCCCCAGTTGGCGATTGTGGAAGTTTGATTTTTCGTCATTCCTTGATCTTTTTATCCGAAAGGGGCGACTGCCACAATCCGAAACACAGAAAACGCACCAGATTCGTATCCGCTGCGGCGAAGTAGTTCATTGGGTTTGCGGAGGTTTGGATCACATACGCCGGCAGCGCATGCAGGTGTTGCCGGCGCATACCGGATAGATCCTCCGGCACATCGGGCGGTTTCAAATAGTAAAACTCAAGAGTAAGGCCGGCGCTGTCCGGCGTGTCCAGCCAAATGGCCGCTATCCGCGATTCCCGCGCCCGGCTTTCGTCAAAATGATCGGCGAAAGGGCTGCTGTTCAGGCGATTGAACAAGGCCAACCACTGCTGAACCGAATCATCGCGCAGGCTGAATTGCCGGTTGGCAGATGCCCAATGGCGCAAAGAATCGTTTTTTTCAAAAATAATCATCGTGTCGGCAGCCAGGTCCAGTATCCCGATACGGCGGATGACCTGCGGCGACACCGGCGCTACCGTTTTTGATCGGAAATCGTCCAGCGTACGGGCAAACATACCCCGCAAATGGCCGGGTGTCAAATACACCCCATTGTGCATGGGCAACTGGATGTAGGTCAGCGCCTGTCCGTTTTCCGTAATTTCATCGCCCAGTTCAAAATGTTCAATCAACCGCGTATCGCGAAATATCCGGACGCGCAGTCTTTTGCCATCGGCAAAACCAAGGGAATCCGGGTAGTCGGTTTTAACCCGGCGCACGCTCGAAAGACCCGCCAGGGTAGCCAGCAAGGGCGTCATATCATCCGCCTGAATGGGCGCAATCCTGCCGTGCTGGTCCGCAGTCCAGCCGGTTTCGCTGCGTTCCAGGGCAAGTTCCGCCTGACCGGGCGCCAACAGGATACACTTCGTCATTGCCGCGGTATCCACCCGGATCAGTTCATTCTGAAAAAACGGCTTGTACCGAATCGGTAAATACCGGGAAAGCAGTCCGGTAACCAGGACCGCCAGGAAGAGTAAAACCAGGTGTTTATTTTTCATGTCTTTGGGCAGGGGGGATTCCGGTGCGAAATTAGGGGTCTTTTTCATATCGGCACCAGCCTTTTGGCAGACCGGATTGAACAGATATCTATTTCAGGCTAAGTATTGATAATCAGTTATCTAAGATTTTTAGGTTCTTTTTTTTGCTGTTTTGGGGAGTAAATAAACACGGCAAACTGTCCGGACCGGTACTGCAATGGGGAGCGACTTTTGGTGGACTTAATGGTAAATAACCAATTCAACTATGAGAAAACGTCAACACGATAGCCAATATCGTATGCCCCTGTTATTGGCTGTCACCCCGCCCATGCTCCTAAACCGGCTTTATTCCAACTACTGGAAAAAAGTGATGCGCCTGTTATCCGGTTTGTATCTGTTGTTTTTGCTGAGCAGCCCCAATGCTGCATTTGGGCAATGTAATCCAACGGGTAATCCGACGCGGTATGAGTTCAATGTCACGCCCACTTCGATGCTCAATATTATAGGCGAGGAGTTTTGTACTTCGCAGTCTATGAGCAATAATTGTTGCGGCATGCAGCCCAGTTACCGTTGCCTCGACCTTGTGTTTAACCTGGCAAACGGCCCGATGGGTGAGCCGTTTGGCGAAAGTTGCCAGGGCCTGATCAACCTGATGACCGCAAACGGCAATTTCGACGCGATCTATTTTAATGTGGGCACGCCCAATCCGATGGGAAATGCAACGGATTGTACGACCCCCATTAATATCGGCAATAATCATACGATTTCCGTTTTGTTTGCCGGCAACAATTTAGGACAAATCGTTGCGACCTTCTCCGTAACCAACAATATGGGCGTGACCATTTTTAATGGTATGCAAACAGCCAATGCCGGACAGGCGGTGATCCTGACGATTTGTAAGCCCGGATTCGGTTGTCTGGAAGATGAAATCATTTTTGGTTGTTGTTCGGCATCGGCATCCCTGGCACTGGCTCCGGCCGCTCCCGCATTGATATGCGCAGGCTCTTCCACTACCCTGAAAGTAACGGGGGCCGGCGGCGCGCCTCCTTACACGGTGATGATGCGGGCTGCAAGTGCCTCGGATACAACTTATTTCCCCGTTCTTATACCCGACGACCTGGATGGGAACAATCTCATGGATATGATCACCACAGTGGTCTCACCCACGGAAACAACCACCTACACCGCATTGAGCGTGGAAGATGACGCGGGCTGTGTTCAGCCGGTAATGGGTCAGTCGGTGACCGTTACCGTCAACACGACTGCGACGGTTTTTGCCGGAAACGATCAAACCATTTGTCAAAATCAATACGCCGGCCTGGCAGCAGCGCTGGGCGGCAGCGCGACGGGCGGAACCTGGAGTGGCGGAACGGGCGTTTTTGCTAACGCATCGGCCCCTATTACTACCTACACGCCGGCCCCGGGCGAATATGGTGCGACCGTTAAACTCGCTTTCACCACCAACGACCCGCCCGGGCCCTGCCCGGCAGCCTCCGACACACTGCTGGTAACGATCAATACCGCTCCAATCGTCAGTGCCGGAAAAGATATCATGGTTTGCCTAAATGAAACCCTGGAAATCAGCAAATTAGGAGCGTCTATTCAGGCCAACGGCAGCGGCGTAAATACCGGAACCTGGAGCAGCAGCGGCACCGGTTCCTTCCAGCCCGGCAATGCTTTCCCCCAAGCAACGACCTACGTACCCAGTGCGGCCGACCGGATAGCCGGTTTCGTAACGCTCACCCTGACCAGCGCCGACCCCGCGGGCCCCTGCACGCCGGTCAGCGATCAGACCATACTGCATTTTCAACCGAGTCAGGATATGGTTTGTAACGATAATGTGATGATTTCGCTGGATGAAGACGGCATGGTGGAAATTTTGCCCGATATGCTTCTGGAGGGGGACCATCTTGACTCCATGTTTACCGTAAAAGTATTTGTCAATGGCGTGAATATCGGCAATAAAGTCAATTGCTCGCATGTGGGCCTGACCCTGCTCGTTCAGGTAATTGACAACTGTACCGGCGTTTTTTGTACCGCAACCATCCTGGTGAAAGATTTCCTGCCGCCCAAACTGGTGTGTACGGATATCGAACTGATTTGCGCGATCACCGACCTTTCACCAGAATATCTGAAAAATGTATTGGGTATCCCTACGGCATATCCGGTCGTTACGGAAAACTGCAATCCGTATGTCCTGACCCACAAAGATACCTGGGTCAACCTGACCTGTACCGACGATTATATCGGCTATATGCTCCGGGTCTGGACGGCCACGGATGCCAGCGGGAATAAGGGTACCTGTACCCAATATCTCAATTTTAAACAGCAGCATACCAGCGATGTATCGTTTCCGGCAAATATTACCCTGCCCTGCAACGACGGGCCGGCAAACACCTCTCCCCAGGTGACCGGGGCGCCATACCTGACTGCATTTGGATTTAATTTCCCGATATACCCAGACCTCGGTTTTTGTAAAATGTCAGCCGTTTATACGGACCAAAAATTGCAGACCTGTGATGGCACCTACGACATCATCCGCACCTGGGTAGTAGTTGATATGTGCAGCCCGGCCAGTCCGACAAACCCGAAATATCACCTGCAACTCATAAAAGTCATTGACAATACCGGCCCAGTGCTGGATTGTCCGGACGATTTAACTGTCAGCACCGATCCGCTAAACTGTTGCGCCACCACCAACCTGCCGGATATACTTGCCGAAGATGTTTGCTCCCGCATCAAAACAGCGCGGGCACTCATCGAAGTCCGCCATCCGGTAACCGGCGATATCCTGAGCACCTACAATCTGGACGGTACCATCACCACCTTCCCCGGCAACAACCTCGCCGACCCCGATACGCTGGTGGCCTTCGGATTCACGCCCTGCCTGCCACCGGGCCAGCATACGGTAACCTATACGGTGGAGGACGACTGCGGCAACACAAGTTCCTGCTCCTACCGGCTTACCGTGGATGACCAGTCGCCGCCCGTGGCTGCCTGCGATGAAATCACCCAGGTATCCCTGGGCATCGACGGGATGATCTTCGTAAACGCAAGTACCTTCGACGACGGATCTTATGACAACTGCTCCGATGTTTATTTCAAGGCGCGGCGTCAGGATTCGAGTGCCTGCCAGCCCAACGACCAGTTTTTTGATCAGGTAAAATTTTGCTGCGAAGACATAAACGACACCGTATCGGTCATCTTCCGGGTATATGGTGTCCCGGTACCTTTGGGGCCCGTTTCGCTGGAATTTGAAGAGGAAAACTCGAATGATTGCGTGGTACAGGTATACATTGAAGACAAACTCAAACCTTCCTGCCTGGCACCGGCCCATGTAACGGTGAGCTGCGAAAACTTCGACCCCAGCCTCTGGGCCTACGGTATGGCGACCGGTGTGGACAACTGCTGTGTGGATACCATCGTGACTCAGGTCAATTACAATCAATTTGACACCGTGTGCAACAAAGGTACCATCACCCGTACCTTCCGGATATTCGATTGCGGGGGCCAGTCCAATCAATGCACCCAACGGATCATCGTGGAGTATAAACAGGACTACTACGTCAAATTCCCCAACGACGTCATACTTACCGTTTGCGCCGGCAGCGACTACTTTGGCGAACCGGAACTGTTCGGGGAAGATTGTGAACTTCTCGGCATATCGTACGAGGATGAACTATTCACCGTGGTGCCCGACGCCTGTTTCAAAATTGAACGAACCTGGACGATCATCAACTGGTGTACCTACGACCCCAACCTGCCCTGCATTTATGTGCCGAATCCCAATCCGAATGCCATATTAAATCACCAATCCAACCTGCCAGGACCGATAGTATCGGCGCCCGGCACCCCGGCGCCCTGGGCCCCAACGGTGGTAAAAATCAATGCCGGCGACCCGGCGCCGACCAATTACAGCATTTTCTGGTCGGCCGATGCCAACTGTTACCGCTACAAACAGATCATCAAAATCACGGATACCCAAAAACCGACCATGCTCTGCCCGGATAGCCCATTGGAAGTGTGCGACCTGACGACGAACGACGCGAAGTTGTGGAATGCCCCTTATTGGTTTGGGCCGGCAACGGGCAGTCACGACCTGTGCGAAGCGCCTGCCGACCTTTGCATTACCGCCTCCGACGCCTGCTCGGGCGCCAATGTCAACATACGGTATCTCCTGTTTCTCGACCTGGACAACGACGGCAATATGGAAACCGTGGTGAACAGTGCGAATCCCCCCGACCCGGGCACGGTGCTTTTCGGCAATGCCGGCAGCCCGAACTACCTCGGTGGTACCGTCCGCGTTTTCGATGAACGGCCGGTACCGCTGAACCAAAAATACCGCTTTACGATCGAAACCAGTGAGGTAGGCTTCAACAAGATCGCTTGTGTGCGCTGGAACACCGTCTCCTCGCCCAGTACTTATACCCTTCCGGAACTCCCCTACGGCGTACACAAAATAAAATGGATCGTGGAAGACGGCTGTGGCAACGAACAGGTATGCGAATACACCTTTGTGGTAAAAGACTGCAAACCGCCGACCATCACCTGCATCAACGGGCTGAGTATCAACCTGATGCCGACGGGAATGATTATGATTGACGTGCAATCCTTCGTAACCGACGCTTATGACAACTGCACCGCGCCGGGCCTCCTCATCTTCGGTATCCGCAAAGCCGGCGCCGGCAACGGATTTCCGTTCAATCCGGACGGTTCTCCGCAAACCAGCGTCCTGTTCGATTGTACGGAACTGGGTAACAATCTGGTGGAAATATGGGCCATGGACCTGGGCGGCAACTCCGATTATTGTACCACATACATTTTGGTGCAGGACAATGCCGGGATATGTAACTCCCCCAACGCGTCCGTTGCCGGTATGCTGCAAACAGAGCAGGGGGTAGGTTTGGAAGACGTAAATGTACAGGTTCAGGGTATTGCGCCAAACGGGCAGCCGCCCCTCAATATGTTGACGTTATCCGATCAATCGGGATATTACCTGCTTGCCAAATCCGTGCCCCTGGCCGCCAACGCCGTAGTCGTTCCGATGAAAGACAACGACCCGCTGAACGGCGTTAGCACCTTCGACCTGGTATTGATCAACAAACACATTCTGGGATTGGCGCCACTGAATACGCCGTATAAAATGATCGCCGCGGACGCAAACAACAGCCGCTCGATCACAACATTCGATATCGTGGAGTTGCGCAAACTCATTCTGGGTCTTTATGACGAACTGCCGCAAAACACCTCCTGGCGTTTTGTAGATAAGGCATACCAGTTCCCGGATCAGTCCAATCCGTTCCAGGATATTTTCCCGGAAACAAAAGAACTGGCCAATGTGCAAACCCATCTGATGGAGGAAGATTTCGTAGCGGTAAAAACCGGCGATGTCAATGGAAGCGCCGTGCCCAGCAGCCTGTTGTTTACGGAAGATCGCACCAACGGAACCCTCTACTTCGACTTGCAGGATCGACTGCTCAAAGCCGGTGACGAGTTCACCGTTGCGTTGTTGCCGGTCGAATCGGTTGCCGGCTACCAGTTCACGCTATATTTTCCGGGATTGGAGATCGTGGATATTCATCCGGGCGCCGGGATGAGTGCCGATCATTTCGGTGTTTTCCCCGACGAGCATGCCCTGACCACCTCCTTCAATACCGACGCCGGTCAGCCGAATGCGGGCGAGTTTAGCCTGGTATTTCGCGCCACATCTGCCGGAAAATTGAGTCAAATGCTGAGTATATCCAGCCGGATCACCCGGGCAGAGGCCTATAATATGAAAAGTCTCCGGGACGAACAAGATACCGGTGAAAAATTGGAGGTGGGGCTGCGCTTTAACCAGGAAGGAACGGTAACCGTCACCGGTACGGGTTTTGAGTTATACCAAAATCAACCAAATCCCTGGACCAATACGACCCGCGTGGGCTTCCATTTGCCGGAAAACGCCAACACCACGCTCACCGTGTTTGATGAAACCGGACGGGTACTGTATTCCAAACAAGGATCGTTTGCCAAAGGCTACAACAGCATCGTGATCGATAACACCTTGCTGGATGAAACAGGGATGCTGTATTACAAACTTGAGACGGATACGGACAGCGCGGTGCGAAAAATGATCCGGATGCGGTAAAGTTTTTCACCACGGAGACCTTGAATATCGAATATCGAACACGGAATGTCAAATATCGAAAGAACGTAGAGTATACCGAATCACAGTGTGTGCTAGGGCTGCTTCGACATTCGACATTCCGTGTTTGATATTCGATATTCAAAGACTCCGTGTCTCGTGGTGAAAAACTTGTTATAGTTTTTTAGTAAAAGACATTTGACTCAACCCTTGCAGAACATCCTTAACCCGCGTGTCACCCTGTAAGGGTAGGGTGTTCAAAAACGTGGGTAAAAGTTGCTGCCACTTTTACCCCCGCCCTTGAAACTCCCTACCTTTACAGGGTGACACGCGGGTTAAGGATGTTCCCGGGTTAAAACTAATTTTACAAAAACCACCCAAACACAGCGCATGACAACACAACCATACGATTTCGGCATGATCGGTCTCGGCACCATGGGTCGAAATCTCGTGCTCAACATGAGCGACCACGGCTTTTCCGTGGCTGGATTTGACAAAGACCCTGAAAAAGTACAGGCACTGGAACGCGAAGCCGCCGAGCACCCGGTGCATGGTGTCCGCGACCTGGCCGAATTCGTGGCTGCACTGGCGCGGCCCCGGGCCATACTATTGCTGGTGCCGGCAGGTCCCATCGTGGATGCGGTGATCGATGAGATAAAACCCTTGTTAAGCGCGGGTGACCTGCTGGTGGATTGCGGTAATTCGCACTTTAGTGATACGGATCGCCGAACCGACCGCCTGGAAAAAGAAGGACTGCACTTTATAGGCGTAGGCGTTTCAGGCGGCGAGTCGGGTGCGCGTTTCGGGCCGAGTATCATGCCGGGCGGCGCGCAGGAAGCGTATCAACGCCTGGCCCCAATGTTGCAGGCCGTTTCGGCCAAGGTGAACGGCGAGCCCTGCGTGGGTTGGCTCGGTCCGCGCTCGGCCGGGCATTACGTGAAGATGGTACACAATGGTATCGAGTACGCCCTTATGCAACTCATCTCCGAAACCTATCACCTGCTGAAAGAAGCCGGCGGCCTGAACAACGACGAACTGCATGCCCTGTTCTCCCGCTGGAACCAGGGCCCCCTGCAATCGTTCCTGATTGAAATCACTGCGACCATTTTCGCCCAGCCGGATGAATTAACCGGCAACCGGCTGATCGACCTGATTCGCGCCGGCGCCAAACAAAAAGGAACCGGTATGTGGACCTCCCAGGATGCCCTGAACCTGCATGTGCCTGTTCCGGCTATCGATATGGCGGTGGCACAACGCGACCTCTCGGCCTTGTCAGCAGAGCGTTCTGCAGCGCAAAAACTCAATCCCGTAACCCTTTCGGGTATTGCCGTGGATAAGCAGCACCTGACCGGGCTAATGGAGCACGCCTTACATTTTGCCACCATAATCACCTACGCGCAAGGGCTCTCCCTGCTGCATCACGCCTCGGCCACCTATCGTTACGAACTCGACCTGGCCGAAGTTTCCCGTGTGTGGCGCGGCGGCTGCATCATCCGGGCTGCATTGCTGGAAGATATCCGGGCAGCCTTTGCACAACAACCCGGTTTGTCCAATTTATTGTTGTACCCCGTATTCGCGCAGGATTTAGCCCCTTTGCAGAAGGGCGCCCGCGAGGTAGTAAAAATTGCCATCGACGCCGGTATACCCGTGCCAGCCCTGATGGCCTGCCTGTCGTATTTCGATGGTTACCGGCGGGAATGGCTACCGGCCAACCTGATTCAGGCGCAACGCGATTATTTCGGCGCGCATACCTACGAGCGAATCGACCGCCCCGGGGTATTTCACACGCAGTGGGGCCAATAAGGTTAAAACTCATACCTTTGCCGCCCTTTAACGAGCAGGCTTTATGATCTTTCCTTCCGGAACAAAAATTACCATCACCGGCGACCTGGGCAGCGGTAAAAGCGCCGTTTCCAAAATTCTGTGCGACCTCACCGGGTTTCAATATGTCTCCACCGGACGTATACAGCGCCAATTAGCCCAGGAAATGGGCCTCGACACGCTGGAAATGAACCGCCGCGCTGATATTGATCCTGAAATCGATCAGAAAATCGACGGGATTTTCGCAGGATTAGCCCATGAATCCGGGTCGTATGTTGTAGATAGCCGCATGGCCTGGTTTTTTCTCCCGGATTCATTTAAGGTATTTCTGCAAGCCGATATCAATGTGGCAGTCGACCGTATCATGCGCGATCCGAATCGAAACAGCGAACAATACCGGGACAGGGAAGAAGCCATTCAGAAAATTACTGCCCGTAAAAAAAGCGAAAACGACCGTTTCCTGGCGAAATACGGCGCCGATGGCAGCAATCTGCAAAACTTCGATCTCGTCGTGAATACCACACGCCTGGCGCCAACCGAAGTCGCCGGCCTGATCTTGAAGGCTTTGGAAATGAAATTGTCGGCCAGGGCTTTTCCGCATCTGGTTTAGAATAGGTTTGGGGGTTTGGAGGTTTGGGGGTTTAGAGGTTTGGCGGTTTAGAGGTTTGGGGGTTTGGAGGTTTGGAACCGGTTGTCTCGCTTCGCTCGACATGACAGCCATATGTTTTCAATTTTCATCCAGATTTTTCGCTGCGCTCAAAATTTACCGGGAACGCTTTGAATATTTCGAG
>CAUJEY010000120.1 GCA_963169325.1 Bacteroidota bacterium | reverse complement strand
CATTTCGCGCAGCAACGTGGCCGAGTAGGCGTAGCTGATCTTTTTTTCCTTGCCGAAATAGGTATGGCTGTGGAAACGCTCCGGGTCGGCCGGTTTTTGGGTGAGCAGGGCATCGAAGGGGATGTAGCCCAGCACACCGTCGGGCACGATGATGACATTTTCGGTGAGCATGCCGGCCACGGGGGCCACGAGTTGGCGGTACAGTTCAGTGGCTGCGGCGGTGTAGGCGGCGGCTGTTTTTTTCAGTAAAACTTTGGAGTCGGGGTCGGTGAGTTGGGCGTGGGTGAGGCCGTAGCGGAGTTGGCGCACGAGAGAGTCGAGCGGGAAACCGGGGCCTCGTTTTACCTCTTTTACCACAAACGTGTCGCGCCGGACGGCAAAAATATACACGGCGCTGTCGCCCGTGAAGTATTCGAGCAGGGTTTGAGTGGGGGAGAGCAGGGTTTGTGCCGATTCGACGGTTTCTGCCGGCGGTTGGTATTTCAGGGCATAATAGTTGGGCTCCTGCTGCCGGATATGCTGCTGTAATGCCCGGTACGCATCTTTTTTCGCGACAAGAAGGTCGAGCAGAGAATCCAGTACAACTTCGTCCAGGGGCAGTTGCGACTCGACGGCAAAACGTTGTTTTTCCAGATTTTTAATGTTAGCCTCAAGGGTGCGCTCTTGCTCCGCAATATGCGGCGGCAGGTCGGCAAACCGGTCGGCGCCACTGTTGCGCACGGCGAGGAGGAGGTTAAAACTTTTGGCTGATTCGGCAAACCGGAATGCTTCCCGGCGGTGCGCCTCCTGTTGGTCTTTTTGAAAAAGAGCCATTTCGGTAGCGATAAGCGCCTCGTGCAACGGAAAAACCCGGCTGTTGATGGCCGCCTTGGAGCCGGGGTCGAGTGGCGCGGCGCGCAGATACGCTACACCGGCATAGGCCTCCAGTAATGCCGTGCGCGCGTGTTCGAGGTCCGAACGGCTGCGCCATATTTCGGCGGCCCCGGTGAGCGTGGTGAGCAGGTTGTCGATATGCACGACCTGTTGAAATACGCCGGGCCGGTCGTATCGATTGGCGCGTTTGGCACGTTCGATCTCGGCGAGCGCTCCGTCGAAGTCGGCCTGTTGAGCCAGAGCCAGGGCGCGGGTGTTGTGCAACGTGACGAAATGCGGGTGAGCCGGGCCGGATGTGCGGAGCAGGTGCGCTTCAGCCTGATGGAGCAGAAGCAGGGCGCTGTCCGGTTGCCCCGCATTTTGACAGGCCAAACCAAGGTTGATGTAGCCAATGGCCAAATCGGGGTGGTCTTTCTGAATGGTCATTTTTCGCTCCAATGCCTGGTGCATTAATTTTTTTTGGTTCTGGAAATCGCGCATTTGCCCGTACACCGCCCCTATGTTGTTGAGCGCCTCGGCGGCCGAGGGCGCATTTCGGGTGAGGTAGAAAATGCCGAGCGCTGACTCGAACTGTTGGATGGCTTCCTCCAGTGCGCCTTTGTACACCAGCGCGCTTCCCCAGGCGAGGTGGGTGATTCCCATAGTGGCTGCTCCCCGAAGGCCGTTTTTTTTACAAATTGCCAAAGCCAGCCGGCCATATTCGATGGCGCGGTCGTAGTCGCCGAGCGGAATAAGCGGCAACATGAGGTTGGCATAAGACTCGGCCATTTCGAGTTCATCGGCGGGAGGCACTTGTTGGCGTATCTCCAAAGCGGTTTGCAGGAGATCGAGGGCCCGTTCGTTATCGCCGGTAAAGTGTACGGCGGCGCCGAGGTTGCAATAGGTTACCGCCACATCGGTATGCCATTTCCCATAAACCGCTGTGCGCAAGGCAAGGCTTTGTTCCAGGCAGAAGACTGCCCGCGCATGATCGCCCGCGAGGGTATGCAGGTTGCCCATGTTGTTGTACGAAATGGCCAGGTTGACGGAATCTACGGGTTGGGCGGTAAGACGGATACCCAGGGCCGAGTCGGCGTACAACATGGCGGTGGGCAAATTGCCCATTTGGACGTAAGCGTTGCTCATGTTGTTGAAGGCGGCGGCCACGGCCTCCGCGTTTCCGGGCGGCAGGGTTTTGGCTACCTCGAGGGCCAATTGGGTGTACTCCAGCACTTTTTTAATATCCAGTTTGCCGTAGTACGCCTGCCCGATATTCAGCAGCGATCGCGACACCGGTTCGCTGTTATAGCCGAACAATTTTTCCCGGATGGCGAGGGCGGCCCGGTTGAGTGTGATGGCCGAATCGGGGCGGATGGTTTTTATAAACACCACGCCCCGCTGGTGCAGCACGGTTGCATACAGGGCGGTTTCTGTGGCTCCCGCCGCCTCCAAAATACGCGTTGCCTCCCAAAGGCGCTCTTTTGCTGTGCGGAACTGGTCCTTGTCTGTCAACCCGACGCTTTCCCGGAACAAGGTGCGGGCGACGGCGGTATCCGGCGCAGTTTGCCCTGCAACCTGGTTTTTTGTCCATAAAAATGCAATGGATAGTACACAAATGGGGAAGATTCGTTTCAGCATGGTTTGTTGTTTTGTGGTGCGAGCGGGCTGAAAAATACATCTGTTAAATTTATGTTTTGACGGAAAAACTGAATCGGTTAATCAAATACAAAAAAATGCCTCGACCGTTCAACGAGTTCTCCTTTGCATGCCCCCGTCACTTTCAGTTGATATTGGCCGGCGACGTCAAAATAAGCGCCGGCTATCACATAGGCCCCGCCCAGGGAGCCATCGTCCGCCGTTTGTGCTGAAAGATAAAAAACGCGTCCATCTGGCAGCATGAGTTCTATGGACAATGCCGTAAAGCGGTCAAAGTCCCGGACATTAAAGTAAACATCCTGAAACAGGCCGGATTGCTCCGGCGCCTGGATATCGGGGGTAATACGCCGGCCGAAATTGGGCCCGTGCGGGTGATTGAAAAAAGACATGGCGTAAATTATGGGTTGAAAAAATGAAAAGAGGTGTGTTTCCAGGCGAGAAGTTTGCCGGGTTGGGTGTGGTCATAAACGGTTGTGTGTACCTCGATACAGCGCAAGTAGCCGGCTATGATGCGTTTAAAAACGACGTCTTCCCGTTCCCCGGGCGCGAGTTCGATTTGCAAGGCATCCAACGGCGTTCGCCAAAGCGTGGTGATGTGCGGATCGAGGTCGAAAAATGCCTGGCGTCCGTCGGCGAGTTGTTGCCGGATCGCTTGTTGCCTTGGGTCGGGCAATGGATAGGCGCGGCTCACGCGCACATCGCCGCTCAGCGTGGGCATGATTATCGTTCCCTTGTTGTGCAGCGTTATTTCGATAATCGTCAGATAGCCATGGTCGGCTACCGGTGTTGACTGCACCTTATGCCTGATTCGCAGGCATGCCGGGTCGGCCGCCGGCCTGGCATCCGGCAGGGGTGAAGCGGGTATTTTTCCGAGCGTTTTAAGGAGAGCCTGGGTGGATTTACTGTCCTGTTTGCTTTTTTCGGCCCAGTCTATTCGTCCGGCGAGGAACTCCTTGCCGGCATGGTGATGCCGGCGCAGGAGTTCCGTTGCTTCATCGAGACAGGGCGACTTAGTGGCGGCAGCCCAGGCATGGAAATCGGACAAGGCCATGCCCAAATCGCCGTCGGCGAGGGTGGCGCGAATCGTATCGGCTGTTATGTTTTGCATAAACCGGGTATTTTTTTGCCTGAAAAGTATTTTCTTATCTTCCTAAAAGGTAGAAAAAGGTCAAAAGTGTCATGGCATTAAGGGCGAGGCATATCCAGACGAGTGTATTGGTTTTGCGCCCATGTTGGTCTAAGTGGCCAACCTGGTTTGTCAGTTGGCTGATTTGGCCGGCTTGATTGGCCTGTGCAGCGGTTGCGATTGCAGACATTTGTACCGGTAAGGCCTGTATGCTCCTCTCGGAATTTTCTCTGAAATCCTGCAAACCGGCAGTCAATTTTTGGGCCTGTTCCGTTAGTGTATCGTGCAGGGTCGTCGTGTCGCGACGGATTGTTTCCATTTCACCGGCAAGGCGCGTGAAGAAAGCGTCGGCGTGTTCTGCGGCGCGTTGTTCCTGCTGTTGAAGCATGGCGGCGAATTCGGCGTACCGGGCTTGTATTTCCTGTTGCTGTTGCGCCATTTGTTTTGCCAGGCGCTGGCTCATTTGGTCTAAGGATGCTTGTTGAGCCGTCTCGGCAGTTTGCCTGAAATCCTGCAGGTCGGCAGTCATCTTATTGGCCTGTTCCGTCAACGTATCATGCAGGTTTGCCGTGGCGCGTCGGGATGTCTCCATTTCGCCGGCAAGGCGCATAAAAAAAGCGTCGGCATGTTCTGCGGCGCGTTGCTCCTGTTGTTGAAGTTGGGCGGTAAATTCGGCGGACCGGGCTTGCATTTCCTGCTGTTGTTGCGCCGATTGATTGGACAGGTTTTGAGCCATGCGGTTCATTTGGCCGGTGAGCGATTCGGCCTGCGCTTGAAGCAGTTCGCGCTGTTGGGCAAGCGGCCCGCTGAGTTCGGCCATGAACTGTTCCCGCAGTGCAGCGGGGAGTTTGTCCAGGCGTTCTTCCCAGGCTTCCCAGCGGTCTTCCCATACCTGGCGGACTTTTTTTTGCAGTTCTTCGGCTTCTCCTTTGATACGGATGATACCGGTTTCCAATTGGTTTTGGGTGTCTCCGAAACCGGACCGGATGGTATGTTGCAAATCAGTGGCAACGTATTCGGTCAGCAGGTTGCGGAGTTTGGCTTTGGCTTCTTGTAGGGGTTGGTCGGGTGCATCGGATAGTGTGCGCATTATCGGGTGGATTGAGTTTGGTTTAAAATGTAATAGTCTTCGAGGAGGAGGGCTTGTTCCAGGGTGGAAAGCAGTACGGATTCCGGTTCGGCTTCGGGCGCCAGCCGGCGGGCTTCCAGTATGGCGGCTTGCTGTTCGTAGCCTCCGGCGATATAGCGCTGGAAGGTTTTGGCGTGCTGGAGTTGGTCGTGGCTTTGGCTGATATATGTTTGGAGGGCATTTTCACAGGCTTCGGCTTTGCGCCGCGTATCCGTTTCCAGGCGGCGCTGGAGATCGATGCTCTGTTGGGTTCTTTTTGCCTCCTTTTCCCGTTTTGTAATTTTGGCGTAGATCTCCTCATTTTGCCTTTGCCGGTCCTCCGTTAAAAGCGTTTGGATGGTTTTTTCGATTTCTGCTGCGCCGGCGGAAAGTCTGCCGGAGATAAAGCGCCGACGATCTTGTTGGCCACCCAAAAACCGGTTAATCCAGAGCATTTGATCACAGTACTCGGACAATTCGTTTACATACCGCCGGATAATTTTTTTGACACTGGCATCTTCCCCTGAAAATTCAGCCAGTTTACCCTTCGCCAGTTTTTCCATCTGCCGGATTTCGGACGCGATGTACGATTCGTATTCGCTTTGGGTGGTGCAATAGTTTATGTTGCCGGACGCAGTATAGCCAAGGCGTACCGATACCTGCGTGCTGACGATTTCCGCTTCCAGTTTGGATATCCGGCGCTCCACCTCTTTCAGGTCGTTTTTCAACGCCGTTTTATATTGCCTGACCTCCAGGTGTTTTTCATTTGCCCGGTTCAAGGCTTCTTCCAGATCATTCGTTTGCGCTTCGATCTCTTTTTTCAGGGCGTTGAACATACCGGCTGTAAGCATGATTTTGTGGTGGGGGGTGACGTGGCGTTGCAGGTCCTGACGGAGATCGTCTACCAGTTCATCCACGATCCCGTGAAAACGCGCCATATCCGGGTCGGGACGGATCTTTTCGTCCCACGATTTGCCGTATTCCAACGGGTAAATGGCCGGCATTTCGTCGTCCCTGGTACCCAGCGTGCGCTGATATTCGGCGCGTACATGATTTACGAGGGCTTCCTTCGTTTGAATTTTCGTCAGGGTGTCTCTTTTTTCGCCGCGCAAATTGCTGATGGTGTGGGTGGTGACGATTCGAAACGCTTCGGGCATACGCCGCCAACGCCGCACATAGTCGTGTTCAATGCTGTCGAGCAGCATCGCCTTTTCGTTGGACATGGCGACAAATACGACCAGCGTGCTGAGGGGCAGGTTTCGGTCGAGGATGTACTTCAGGTGCCGTTTTTCCTTCGGATCACCGCCCAAACCCGGCAAGTCGATGATATTGATCGTTACTGCGGATTCGTCCTCCCCGAAGTACTGTTTCGGTATTTTTACGAAGATGTTGTACGGCGCGTCGATTTGCCGGTCGCCGTTCGGGTGCAGGCTGTCGGCGCGGGTTTCCACCTGGTGGCGGAGGGTTTGAAGTTCGGCCATCAGTTGTGCGGCATCCAGGTTTTCCGACCGGTCGTTCATGCCGCGAATCAGGTGAAAATGTTCGTCGGGGCTGCGCAGGTAAATGACCGCGGTAGACGTGGAGGACTTGCCCTGTTTGCGCCCGGCGCGCAGGATGTCTTCTATTTCTGCGAAGTATTTTCCGCCTTCGTCTTTCCGGATGCCGAGCAGTTTGAGGATCAGGGTAGTTTTGCCCACCTGCGTGTTACCGTATAGGGCGACAAAAGCATCGCCGCGTCCGGGGCTCGTTTCGACATGGCGCCGAAATCCCGCGTCAAAATCGTCTAAAAAGCGGTCCCGGGCGGCATAAGCCCAATGCAGGCGGCCTTCGTAAGCCGTTTTCCATTGTTGGAAGAAATCGTGTTCGGTGTTCATATTCATTAAATTTTTTCAGTCCATTAGCCGGTGAGCAGTACGGTTATTGACAAGTTCTTTAACAGCGGCGATGGAGTCGCGCATTTGGCTGATACGCAGCCGGATGTTTTGGTATTCGTTCTTCGTGTCTTCTACTTTCAGGTGTTTGGCGAGGGAGTGCCGGACGACGTCCTGCAATTCGCCGGACAGGCGGGTGTAATCCTCGCGGAACACGGAGAAGGTTTGGTCGTACAATTGGCCGGTAAGGTCGGCGACCAATCTTTTTTTGCTATGCTGCTCCGCGCGTTGCACCGAATCGATACCTCGGATAACAAGGGCCGATACCGCAGCCGTCACACGGGCCTGATCGGAAGGCAGGAAACTGCTGACTGCGCTTACGGCCGGCCCAAGCAAACTGGCTCCCTGTGCTGCATTTGGCTGAACCTGAGGCATTTTCTCCCGCAGGAAATGTACGCGCTGCGGGCGTTGCATGAGGGCGTAGCTGGTCAGTTTTGGCAGTTTTTTGAGGGTGTCCCGCAGGGTTTGGTTGAGGCCGTCGGTTGGGTGCAATTGCTCCAGATCGCCCATGGCCAACTGGCGGAGTGTTTCTGTTTCGCCTTGCGGCAAATCCTGGTAGAGTCGTTCGGTAAAATGGGCCAGTTGTTTGTTCCAGTCTTCGCAGACCGATTTTTTTACCTTTTTCAAAGCATCCGGCGAAGGCTGGCCCTGGCGAAAGGTGAAATTCCAGACGTGTTGCCAGAAACCGGTCTTGCCGTGTTCCGCTTCGCTGCGCGTTTGAAAATCGTCTGCCTCCTTTTCCAGTGCGGCAGATAAAATTTTCATAAAAGCGTTGGTTTCTTTCCGGACGGCGCCCTCATAACCCTCTAAATAATCCTGCAGGAAACGCTCCATCACACTGTGTTCGCTGTGAAAGTGTTTTTCGGCGGCGAAGCTGATTTCGTTCAACGCGTCGAACAGCACTTTGTCGAACAGTTTGGCCAACTGAACGAGTTGTACCGTTTCGGCGCCGTGGTCTTGCCTGCTGTATTTGTGCAGGGCAGCGCTGAGTTCGCTTGTCCAGGCCGGAATATTTTCCAGGCCGGTGCAAACGATGCGGTCAGCTTCGTCGTCGGTCAGGTTTAGTTTTTCGCGAAGCGCCTCCTTTTTATCCAATCCGCCATTTTGCTCTTTGTCGCTGCCCGGGAGCACGAACAAGGGACGGCTATTGCGAAACCATTCCTGAAATTGTTCGTAAGCGGCCAGTTCCTGATAGTTGGCTACGTTATTGACGACCAGCAAGTAGCGGGAGGCGGCGATGAGCGAAAACAGGATGAGTTGGTTCCATTTCGAATCCCGCCGGTCGGCAAGGTGGAAGTGCTCCAGGCCGGGGAGCAAGAGAAAACCGTAACCTTCCATCCCGAAAACCCTGGGGGGCACATGCAGTTCCAGAAGTACATTGATACGGCCATTTTTCATATCGGCTTCGTCGCGGGCGCGCGGCTCGTGCGCAATGGCCTCAAATGCTTCCGTGGAGGCTACCGGCAGGCGCAGGATGTCGCCGCCATGCGCTCCGGCGCCGTAGTAGGCATGCACATAAGCCCGTGGAACTTCCACATCGGCCATTTCGCGCACCCATATAGGCAGCCGTTCGCCGCGTCCGGTACGCCCCGAGATGAACGTATCCAGGTTGTACAGCGATTTTATCAGGGTGCTTTTGCCTGCGCCGGGAACCCCGGCAATGGCCACGGCGTACTCGCCCTGCATCATTTGCAGGATAGTAGTTTGCCGCAGCACGTTTTCCAGGTTCTCTATGACCGGGTCGTCATTTCTAAACAGTTTCCCCGTGGCATTCAAAAGTCCGCGGAGCCGTTGGTTGATTTCGCCCAGTAAAACTTTGGGATCGGAAGCCATTTTGCCTGTCAAGTGATTTTTCATAGTCTTGAAATGTTATGTTTTACCGTGTTATTTCCCATTGGTTTGCAGGGCCGGCGGCGGTGCCCAGTGCCGGTCGAAAATTTTTTAAAAAAATAAGGCTCGCCAAATACGTCTGGCGAGCCTCCGGTAAAACTCAAAACTCAAAACTCAAAACTCAAAACTCAAAACTCCCCATATCCCCCACCGGCACAAACCCCGCCCAGAAATACGGGTGCGCTCCGCCGTCTGTTTTGTGTTTGGCGATGAAGTCGTTTTTGGCTTGCCACAGCGCCCGGTCTTTATCCCAGCCCTTTTTTTGCAGGTTTTGGTAGAACAGCCGCATGAGTTCGGCCGTGCGGTCGTCGTTC
>CAUJEY010000119.1 GCA_963169325.1 Bacteroidota bacterium | reverse complement strand
GCGACAATACTGGCAGTAATTATTAAAAGTGTAACATTGCCCATGCATTGAAAATCCAGAACCTTTGAAACCTGCATCAAACAACTCATAACCAAATCAACGCCTCCATGTCTGCACTTTATCGAAACGGCATTCGTCTGGCACTCTCGACTGTTTTTATGGCCGCGTGGGGTATTTCTAAAATCTTCTTGAATGGTTGTCGGCGGCGGCTATCGACTTTTTTGGTGGTTGGGGGGATTTTGCTGGTTTATGGGAATATTGGTATGCTGGCACAGGCGCCGCGGTTGCTGGTACCTGTAGCGCATACTGGTGAAGTTACAAGTGCGGTTTTTTCTCCCGACGGTAAGTCCGTTTTGACGGGCAGTTGGGATTACACAGCCAAACTTTGGGACTTGCAAGGACGGGAACTTCAGACCTTCGCAGGACATGCTGAAGCCGTCAACTCCGTGGCTTTTTCTCCCGACGGGCAAAAAGTGCTGACGGGCAGTGAGGATCAAACAGCCAAACTTTGGGACTTGCAAGGACGGGAGCTTCAGACCTTCTCAGAACATGCTGCAGCCGTCAACTCCGTGGCTTTTTCTCCCGACGGTAAGTCCGTTTTGACGGGCAGTCGGGATAAAACAGCCAAACTTTGGGACTTACAAGGACGGGAACTTCAGACCTTTGCAGGACATGCTTACTCCGTCAGTTCTGTGGCTTTCTCTCCCGACGGGAAGTCCGTTTTGACGGGCAGTTACGATGGCACAGCCAAACTTTGGGACTTGCAAGGACGGGAACTTCAGACCTTCGCGGGTCATGCTCACCCCGTCTGGTCCGTGATTTTTTCTCCCGACGGCAAGTCCGTCCTGACCGGCAGTGGAGATAATACCACCAAACTCTGGAAGGCTCAAACAGGCCAGGAACTTGCCACCCTGATCGCCGTCGATTCCGCCGACTGGGTTGTCTCCTCTCCTTCCGGTCTCTTCGACGCCTCGCCCGGCGCCATGCAACTGATGCACTACATGGTCGGCCTGGAAGTCATCGAACTCGAACAACTCAAAGAGCGCTACTACGAACCCGGCTTGCTGGCCAAAATCATGGGCTTCGACAAAGGCGAACTGCGCGATGTGAAGGCGTTCACAGAAGTAGCACTCTACCCCGAAATCAACGCTAATATTGAAAAAGACCAACTATCCATCCAACTCACCGAGCGCAACGGCGGCCTCGGCAAACTAAGCCTCTTCATCAACGGCAAAGAGGTTAAGGAAGACATCAACCCCAACCGATTGAAAAACCTGAGTATTGACCTAAATACATTTGCCAAATATTACCGCCCGGATGCAGAAAACACGATTGCATTACGGGCCTACAATAAAGAAGGCTGGCTAAAAAGCCAGGCATACGAACTGCCTTACCGGCTCACGGGGGCAAAAGGCAATAACCAGGTTGGAGCCACAGCATCTAAACCGCTTGGAAACACAAAGCCGCGCCTATATGCCATTGTCGTTGGCACTGCTAACTACGCGGGCGATCGCCTCGACCTGCACTTTGCCGATTCGGACGCTGAGGCCATGGCCAAGGCATTAAAAAGTGCAGGATCAGCTTTATTCGGCGCCGAAGGAACCATGGTGCGGCTGCTTTCAACTTCGGCAAAAACGCCTGCCGATGTCTCCAGCAAAACCAATATCGCCAAAACATTCGATGATGTTGCCGCGAAGGCCCAACCGGCCGACGTCGTGGTGGTATATTTTTCCGGTCATGGACAGGCTTACGGCGATGCGGAAAAAGCGCAATTTTACTACCTGACCAAAGATATCGGCAGCGAAGACCTCAGCGATCCGGTCGTGCGCGACAACTACACCATCTCGTCCAACGAATTCACGCAGTGGCTCACAGCCATCCCCGCCCAAAAACAGGTAATGATACTTGATGCTTGCAATTCCGGGAAAGTAGTGGAATCGCTGGCCACCCTTGCCCAAAAGACGCTCGACCCCTCACAAATCCGTGCCCTCGATCGCATGAAAGACCGCACGGGCATGTTTATCCTCACCGGCAGCGCGGCAGATAAGGTGAGTTACGAAGCCAGCCAATACGGGCAGGGGCTTTTGACGTACAGCCTCTTGCAAGGCATGAGCGGACTGGCGCTCACGGATGATAAACGGGTGGATGTACTGAGGTTATTTGAGTATTCCCGCGATATCGTTCCCGAATTGGCCAAGGGCATCGGTGGCGTACAAACGCCGGTGGTGGCCTATCCGACAGGCGGCAGTTTTGATATTGGTATAGTGAATGCCAGCGTGATAATTTCGCTTGCCCAGGTGAAGCCGGTATTTATCCGGAATGTGTTTCAGGATGAGGTTAGTTTCGATGACGTGTTGGGGTTGACGGATGCTTTGGAAAATTACTTCCGTGAAATTACGGCAAAAGGCGCCCGGGCCGAGATCATTTACGTAGATGTAAAGGAATATGAAAACGCCTGGTCGATGAAAGGGCGCTACACGATCAATGGCGATCAGGTAGTGGTCCGTGGAAAATTATTTCAGGGCAAAGGATCGAAAGGCGATTTTGAGGTGCAGGGGAATAAGCAGGATGTGCCGGGTTTGGTGGCTGGGATCGTGGGGAAGGTTTCTGGGATGATTAAGTGATTTTTAGGGGGGGGGGACTTATTTTTGTATTACGAAATGCTTGAAAAATGAAAATGATTTTTGCTTTGGTTTTTTTGTTGGAGGCGGCTTGGTTGTGGGGGCAGGTACCACGGTTGGTAGTGCCTATTGGGCATACTAAGGAAGTTAGTTCAGTAGCTTTTTCGCCCGATGGCAAGACCGTGTTGACGGGCAGTGCTGACAATACAGCCAAATTGTGGGACTTGTCGGGCCGCGTAATTCAAACTTTTAAGGGACATACCGACCAGGTACATTCAGTAGCATTTTCACCCGATGGTAAGACTGTACTAACAGGCAGTTTTGATAAAACAGCGAGGCTATGGGATCTGTCGGGCCGCCTAATACAAACCTTTAAAGGACATAAGTCATTTATTGAATCGGTGGCATTTCGGCCTGATGGCAAACAGATATTGACGGGCAGTAGTGACAAAACAGCGAAGTTGTGGGACTTGACAGGTCGAGTAATACAAACCTTTAAGGGGCATGCGGAAGGTGTTTGCTCGGTGGCTTTTTCGCCTGATGGTAAACAAGTATTGACGGGAAGTTATGATTACACTGCGAAGTTGTGGGATTTGTCGGGCCTCGAATTGCAAACTTTTAAGGGGCATAAGTTCTTTATTAGTTCGGTAGCCTTTTCACCTGACGGCAAGACCGTGTTGACGGGCAGTAGAGATAAGACGGCGAAATTGTGGGATTTGTCGGGCAAGGAAATGCAAACCTTTATCGGGCATTCTGAAGTAGTATGGTCAGTGACCTTTTCGCCCGATGGCAAGACTGTGTTGACAGCAAGTAGCGATAACACAGCAAAGTTGTGGGATTTGACTGGTCGTGTAATACAAACATTCACGAGGCATGCCTACCGCGTCACTTCGGTGGCCTTTTCGCCTGACGGTAAGACCATATTGACAGGCAGCGAGGACAAAACGGCTGGATTATGGGATTTGATGGGCCACGAAACTCAAAGCCTTAAGGGGTATGCTACTGCCGTCAGTTCGGTGACGTTTTCGCCCGATGGCAAGACCGTGTTAACAGGTAACTGGGATAATACAGTAAAGTTTTGGGATTTGTCTGGCCGAACAATGCAAACCTTCAATGGAGCTGGGGGGCTTTTCAGGTCGGTGGTTTTTTCACCCGATGGCAACACGGTTCTAATAGACAATTCGATGAATACCACGAAGTTGTGGGACTTATCGGGACGGGAATTGAA
The DNA here is from genome assembly GCA_963169325.1 of Bacteroidota bacterium. GTDB lineage: Bacteria > Bacteroidota > Bacteroidia > Chitinophagales > Saprospiraceae > M3007. The sequence continues at coordinate 11,184 of CAUJEY010000119.1, read as the reverse complement.
AACCTTTACTGGGAATGCGTTATCTTTTTCGCCTGATGGCAAGACTGTACTAACGAACTGTGGGATTGAAATAGCGAAGTTGTGGGACTTGTCGGGCCGGGAATTGAAAACATTTACCGGGAAAGCAGTAGCTTTTTCGCCCGATGGAAGAGCCGTGCTAACCAAAACAGGGATTAACACGTTGAAATTGCGGGACTTGTCGGACCGGGAAATACAAACATTTAAGAGGCATAAAGTTTGGGGTGATTTGGCGGTCTTTTCACACGATGGTAAAACCGTGCTAATGAACAGTTGGAATAACACCGCGAAGTTGTGGAACCTGTCTGGCCGTGTAATCCAAACTTTTAGGGGGCATGCAGGACACATCAATGCTCTATCTTTTTCACCCGATGGAAAGCAAGTGTTGATAGGCTATGAAAACAAAACGGCAAAGTTGTGGGATTTGAAAGGCCACTTAATAAAAACGTTTACGGGTCATGAAGATGATGTCACATCATTGGCTTTTGCACCCAACAGCAAACAGGTGTTGACCGGCAGTCTGGATAACACTTCCAAACTTTGGTCTGCAGTTACCGGTCGAGAACTCGCCACACTAGTCGCCATTGACTCCACCGACTGGGTCGTCACCACTCCCTCTGGTCTCTTCGACGCCTCTCCTGACGCCATGAAACTTATGTACTACGTCCAAGGCCTGGACGTCATCGAACTGGAACAACTCAAAGAACGCTACTACGAACCCGGCCTACTCGCTAAAATCATTGGCTTCGATAGTAGCGAACTCCGCAACGTTGCCAACTTAGACCGAGTCGCCCTCTATCCCGAAATAAAAGCCAGCATCGAAAAAGCCCAACTCGCCATCCAACTGACCGACCGAAGCGGGGGCATGGGCAAACTCAGCCTCTTCATCAACGACAAAGAAGTACAGGAAGACGTCAACCCAAAACGCCAAAAATCCCTTACTCTCGACCTAAACGCCTTCGCCAAATACTACCAAACCGATACCTTCAATACGATCGCTTTACGGTCCTACAACCAAGAAGGCTGGCTAAAAAGCCAGGCCTACGAACTGACTTATCGCTCGCCGAATTCCCCAGGCCTGAGAACCATCCCCCACCTCTACTCCGTAGTCGTCGGCACCTCCAACTACTCCGGCGAAAAACTTGATCTGCGCTTTGCCGACCAGGATGCGGCGGCGATAAGTCAGGCTCTACGCGATGCTGGCGGAGCTTTATTCGGTCCTGATCGGACTTCGGTACATCTGCTTTCTTCGACTCTGCCTGCCGAATCCTGCGCCAAAACCAATATCCGCCAGGCCTTTGCCGAGATCGCCGTCAAGGCAAACCCCTCCGATGTGCTAGTGGTCTATTTTTCCGGCCACGGCTTGGCCTACGGCGATGCTGAAAAGGCCCAGTTCTACTACCTCACCAAAGACATCGGCAGCGAAGACCTTAGCGACCCGGGAGTCCGTGACAACTTCACCATTTCTTCCAATGAATTTGCCCAGTGGCTGACCGCCATCCCGGCCCAAAAACAGGTCATGATCCTCGATGCCTGCAACGCGGGCAAAGTGGTAGAATCTTTAGCGGCTCTGGCCCAGAAGAATCTCGACCCTTCTCAGATTCGCGCCCTCGACCGCATGAAAGACCGCACCGGCATGTTTATCCTCACTGGAAGTGCGGCAGATAAAGTGAGTTACGAAGCCAGCCAATACGGCCAGGGACTGCTCACGTACAGCCTCCTCCAAGGCATGAGCGGCCTGGCGCTCACCGACGATAAGCGTGTAGACGTAATGACACTGTTCCAGTATTCCCGCGACAAAGTACCAGAACTCGCCAAAGGCATTGGCGGCATACAGACGCCGGTGCTGGCTTTTCCTGCAGGAGGCAGCAGTTTCGATATCGGTATTGTGAATGCCAGCGTAAAAATTCCGGTGGCGCAGGTCAAACCGGTATTTATCCGGAATAATTTCACCAATGATGACACTTTTACCGATGATTTAAAACTCACCAAGGCTTTGGAAAACTACTTTCGCGAACTTACAGCCAAAGGCGCGCTGGCAGAATTGATCTATGTCGACGTGAACGAGTATGAAAATGCGTATTCGATCAAAGGGCGATATACCACAGCCGGAGAGTCCGTTCAGGTGCGCGGGCGGTTGTTCAATGGGGAAACGGCGGTGGGTGGCGAGTTTCAGGTAACTGGGAAAAAGAATGATCTGCAGGGGCTGGTGGAGGGGATTGTAGATAAGGTTTCCGGAATGATCAAATAGTTTTTAAAAATACGCAGTACAAAAGCAAACTCAACGCCACCATGCCCACCCCCACCCGAAAAGGCATCTTCCTCGTTCTCCTCGCTATGTGCTTAGTCGTGGCGGTGGCGGTTATTCCGGATATCATTTCGGAGGAGATGCGGGCGTGGTGTTTGAGCACGTTTGGAGAGGGGTATCAGGGGTATTTGTTGGGGTTTTTTGTGGTGGGGTCCATCATTCTCCTCTTCCTGACCACCGATATAGGCAATTGGCTACGGCCCGGCGCCACACCTTCTAAATCCGATCGGTTCAATATTCCGCCCGGCGCTGCAACCCGAAAACAGATCAATCTGGCCAAAACGGCGATTAGCCAGGCGGAGCCGGAGCAGGCGCTGCGACATCTTTCGGAGTTGAAAGTGCCGGCACTGGATACCGAAATCGCCACCCTGAGCAGCCGTTACGCCGAATACCGCCGTTCCAGCCGGCAAGGCATCAACTCCCGCGATGAAGAAAATCGCACCTACAACCGGATCACCAAAGACATCCTGGATCTGATCAAAACCCTGGAAAGCGAACTTGCTACCGGCACGGAGAACTACCAAACCATCAAAGACTACCTCAAAAAGCGCTATACCAACCGCTTAGGGCAGAAACTTGCCAACCGTCAGCCAGTCAATTTGCGCCAGCTCGTCAATACCGAAGTGCTCCCGGAAGGCAATAAACCGGCCTTCATAGAATATACAAGCGAAGAAATCAGCGGTGCCTTGCTCCAAACCTTTCGCGATACCCGCGGCCGTATGCTGCTTGTCGGGGTGCCCGGCGCTGGCAAAACCACCCTGATGCTCCAACTGGTACTCGAATTGCTCGATGCCGAACCAGATGCACTGCCTGTACTGATAAACCTCGCTACTTGGTCTCACGAGTACATCACCCTCGAAGCCTGGCTCAAAAAGATTCTGCCGGCTGAAACCGGTACTGGTGATCGCTTTGCCGCCGAACTCATCCACCAAAACCGCCTGATCCTGCTCTTCGATGGTTTCGACGAAATTCGGCAAGAGGACCGGCTTTCTTGTCTGGAGGCCATTAACCGGTACGGGGAAGACAGCCAGCGGCATTATGTCATTTCATCCAGAAAGCAAGAGTTTAAGGAGGTAGACAAGGCAGTATTGGTGGGTTTACCAATTGAGGTTTGCCCACTCACTTTGGAGCAAATGAAGGCCGAACTGCAACGGTTATGGTCCAACCCGGAAATGCCTGAATGGGGGGCTAAACTCTTGCTCGATGCCATCGAAAAAGATACTTTGCTGCAAAAGGCGGTTCAAACGCCGTTTTACTTCAACATACTTCAAATTCTGTTCAATGGCGGAATGACCCTGGCTGATCTCCAATTAAAAGCCGATACCCTGGAGGGCCGCCAATCTGAACTCGGGGAGCGCTTTGTCGAATACGAACTAAAAGCCCATGTAAATGAGAAATACCCGGCAGAAAAGGTGAGCCACTGGCTTTCCTTCCTCGCATCCCGGATGACCGAACGGAATATGGTGGTGTTTGAGTTGAGGGATTTGCAGTATGATTGGTGGAGGTGGGGATTACTTGAATTAATATTTGGCTGGGTAGTAAGATGGGGAATAATTGGTTTTGTCATAGGGATAATTTTGGGATTGATACAAGTACTAATTTTGGGTATCGGTGGCGTTTTATTTTTGAACTTTACTAATAGGGTGATAATTGATGCGGTGGTTTTAGCATTACTCCAAGGACCAATCTTTGGATTAACATTAGGGCTACTCTTTGGCTTGGCTGGAGGCTTGTGGCGTTCTTTCTTCCCTGCCTACAAAACTTTAGATGGCTTGGCCGGAGGCTTAATTGGCGGCTTGTTTGGGGGATTGATCTCAAACCTAGCCATCATGTATTTCAATGGTTCATTCGCTTTTGTAATCTTAGGATTTATCTTAGGCTTAATTGAAGGAGGTAAAAATAAGTACCCTAAAATAGAGACCAAAGACATAGTAAAATGGTCGATTATAAGTACTGTAAAAAAGATAATGAAAATATCAAATCTATTTGTATTGTTAATTTTAATATTAATTACCGGGCTAATATTTAAGGAAGAAGGCGACCAAGAGTTCGCTCTGTTCATGGCGGTATCTTCTGCTTTAATCTTTATCTTTATAAGATTACTGGCTGTGCAAATACTTGAACCTAATATTTTGTTTATTCAAATAAATACTCCCTATCAGCGATTTATCGCCTCAGTGAATATTTTGTGGTTTTCCATTCTCCAGCACCTCCTTCTCCGCTACCAACTCTACCGCCAGGGCCTCCTTCCGCTCCACCTCGTAGATTTCCTCAACGAACTCACTGCCCGCCACATCCTCGAAACCGACGGCGCCACGTGGCGCTTCCGCCACCGCATTTTGCAGGAGTGGTTTGCGGAGAAGTGGGTGGAGCCGGAAGAAAATAAGTCGAAAACTAAATAAAGCCTACCGCTAAAACGATGTGTTTCATAATGGTGATTTTTGAGGAAAATTAAATTCATTTTAATGGATCGGCAAATGATCGGAGTCAGATTTCACCGTCCGGCTTTATTTCAAAATGAAACATGACATTATAAAGAAATTCACCCATAACGGAGAATACTGATCCGCCACCCAAAATCCCCAACATCCTCCTATATTTACCCACGCCTATTCAATCCGCCCACGCCATTTTCCGTACTCACTTATACGCCTCCACATCCAGCCGCTTCCCCTGCGTACCTTTAAACCGCTGCCAAAAGGATTCCCGCTCCGTCAGGGGGACAAAATCGGGTTTGTACGCTTTTTCAAACTCGATAGCCGGGTGCATCATGCCGGGCTCCATCGCGCGCATGGTGTCGATGACCATGGGGATCATGCCGACTTCCGGACTCACTTTTTTCCGGGTGAATTTTCGTAGCATCCTGGTCTGAAAGGGATCGGAGGCCAGGGCTATGCGGTTGAATCCCAATCGTTTCGCCTTTTTGTAGGAATAATAGATATTTTCCGTGCTGTGCTCGGCTTTGGTCTCGGTAAAAATGTTTTCCGGGGGAATACCGATCGCGGCAGCATAAAGCGCCATAATCTGCGCCTCATAGTAGGGCGTGTACACCGCCGAACCGGAATACATCACGTTTTTGGCAATGCCCCGGTCGAAAAGGTATTTGCTCCAATATACCCGTATTTTCATTACCTGGCTCCAGGTGCTGTCCTCAAACGGCACTCCCGGCACGACAATCATATCATACGGCGGTTCTCCGGCCGATTTGTTCAGCAACTTCAATGAAGCCCTGGAGGTAAAGGAACAGGCGTTCAGGCATGCCAGCAGACAAATCAGGCCGAGCCATTTCAAGGGTAGTTTCATGCTTCTAGCTGTTGTTAGTAATTGAACATATTTATTTGATTTTAAACACATAGGCACATAGAACACATAGACTTTAAACCTTTGAAAATCAAAAAACTATGTGCTCTATGTGCCTTTGTGTTTAAAATATCTAAGCACTTATGATACGGGAAAGTTAAATTCTTTCAACGCTCTTTTTGCCGGAATGTTCCGGCCAGCCCTCTCAGGTCGCCCCTAAACACCCGGGCAACCCAAACCAGGCCTATGCCGAAAACCGGCAGTTTCAGTGCAAACGCCGGCCAAAACCCGTCAACCAACAAGTCTGTCGCAACTACGGCCAGGACTACCGGCGCCAGGTAGGCGCCCAGCCGCAGGGCATACCGCCACACCGGCGCAAAATCGACGCCGCATTGCCGGGCCAGCCAAAAGAGCAGCGCGATCTCCACCATGTATTTCGCCGCTACCCGGCTCCAGGCCGCCGATTCGACATTCGGCGCAATCGATAGAAAAACGTATAGAAAAACAAGGAGCACCGCCGTCCAAATCAACATCCAGGAGAACGACAACTGCGGCTTCCCGATACCTTTGGTCAAATGCGGAAAAACGGCATTCAGCGTCCGCACCAAACCGGCGATGGCAAAAATCGTCAACAACGGAGTGGCGGGCAGCCAGTCGTGCCCGTACAGCAAGGTAATCAGCTCCCGGGCAAACAACGCCAGGCCGGCATAAACGGGAAACAACAGCAGCGTCACCTCCTGTGCAGCGCGTTGAAAAAAGGCTTGCAGTTGTACATGCTGTTGCTGCATTTTGGCAAAAACCGGAAACGTGACCCGCGTTACGACGGTTCCAATCCGGGCGGTGGGCAGCACGCACAAGGTGAAGGCAATGTGGTAGTAGCCCAACTCGCCGGCGCCGAGCCATTTGCCGATAATGAGTTTATCGAGGTAGTTGGCCAAAAAATCGACCCAGCGGGCGCCCAGGTCAAATACGCCGAACCGCAACATGGGACGTATTTCCCGCAACGTGGTTTTGAATGATGCGGCTTCCTTATCACCCACCTCTTTTTCCCGATTGATGAGGGGTTTATCTCCCGCAGATTTCGCAGATTTTCGCAGATTTTTAGTTAAATTAATCTGCGAGAATCTGCGGAATCTGCGGGAGAAGGAATCAGCCCGCAAGGGCAGTATTCGCCGCGCAGCCCACCAGTTTCCCAACGTTGTCAAGATGTTTCGCACCAGAAATCCCCAGGCCATGGCCCACACGCCCCATCCCGCGAAAGCCAGCACCGTCACCGCGCAAAGGGATGCCGCCGCGGCCGCCACTTCAATACGCGCCGTCGCATCGAAACGCATGTCCCGCACCAACAACCCGCTGTGTTGCGCGCCAAAGGGCGTCAGCAGCAGCGAAACACCCATCAAGGGAAGCAGACCCGCCAGCGCCGGCCGGGCGTACCAGGCCGCCACCCAGTCGCTACCGGCCCACACGAAAAGAAAGACGATCGAGCCAAAAATAAATCCCACCCAGGTCAGGGCGGCGACGTGTTCGCGGCGCAGGTCGCGCGCCTGCACGACTGCTTGTCCCAACCCTGGTTCCGCCAAAGGCGCAAGAAATCCCACCACCGTGGCCGCCAGTACGTAGTCGCCGGCGGCTTCTGCGCCCGCCAGCCGCGCAAAAACCAGCATTTGCAAAAACTGGAATAAGGTGGCGCCTGCGGAGCCGGCAAATGACCAGCGTATGCTGCTGCGATATGTTGTTTCCGGTGTCATGTCGGTTCACCGCAACAGCACCATTTTTCCAAACCCGTTTTTAAAAAAACCGTCCACCGATTCATTTTCAAAAAACTCAAACGGCGAGCCGTCGGCTTTTTTAGCGACTACGCGGTACAGGTACACGCCGTTGGCGAGTTGGTCGCCGTATTCGTCGCGGCCGTTCCAGCAATAATTGCTCGTATGGGTGCCAGCCAGCAGCGGACCGAATTCCGCTTCCGTAATCTCCCGCACCACCCGGCCGCTGACAGTCATAATTTGTACTTTAAAATGGGCGGGCGTTTCGGCGCCGGTCATGGTGTACACGAAGCAGGTAGAGGTGGAAAAGGGGTTCGGATAATTGAGCAAATGGGAAATGGACGATTTGGTGATCACCCGGAAGGTAATGGCGTAATCCAGCGCGCCGGAGTTGTTGCCCGACACGTCGCGCCCGTTCACCTGCAGGCGGTAATCGCCGTCTTCGGTAAAAACGGGACGCCATTCGAGGCGGGCGAGGTTTTTCTTGGGCAAATCACCGGCCTGGGCGGGGAAAAACTGCACCGCCGGGTCGCTGAACGACAACGGCTGCACTGCGCCGTTCGGGTAAACGACCTTCAGGGCGAAAGTTGCCGTGTCGCTCATGGCCAGAAAACGGTTTTCATCGCGCAGCGTCACCACAATGGCCGGCCGGGGCGACACGATATCGCCGTCGAGCAGGTGCTGCCCGTCAAATGTAACGTCGAGCAAAGGGTTGCGCACATCGCGCAACACGTAGAATTCGCGCACCGCCGTGTTGTTGAAATGATACAATTCCGGCTGGGCGTTTGCCGGGTTGACATCGATGAGCAATCGTTGTTTGCCGGTATTGCCCTGGGTGCTGAAATCGAACACGGCTTGCAGGGTATCGCCACTGGGCAAGGGCCGGAACCGTTTTAAATAATCGGGCCCGGTGTTGTTTTCATTTTCCACCCGGAATTTCACCAAAAGGCTGTCAAAATCCGCTTCCGACACGTTGGCAAAAGCGATAGCGACACGCCCGGGCTCGCCTTGTTGCAAGGTGTCGCCATAAAAATCGTACAAAGCCTGCGGGTGCAGCGCGCCCTCCGGTACGGGATCGTACAACACCCGTAAATAGCCGGGTTCCGTGGCCGAACGTTTGAGCGTATCGCCCGATTCGTAGCGGATTTTTAATTGCGGAAATTGCGCAGCGGAAATAAACTGCAACGTGGTGTCGAACGTGTTTTGCAAAGAAAACAACAAGGTGTCGCCGAGGGCCTCCCGCGTGCCCAACACCGATAGTTGCACCGCATCCGATGGATCGTCGAAGGCTTTCCGCTGCCAGTGCAGGGATTTCCAGGCTTTCGCAGGCCCGATCGCCGGGGTTTCAAACTGTCCGACCGACCATTTAGCCAAAAAACTCCGGCGGATATTGATGGCCGAATCGATGCTGTAGACGATCGTATCCACGGCATCGAACAACGGATCGTCTTTCCGGAAAATAAAACCGTACGGATGCGGCACTGTGGCATAATCCACCAGGGAGCGCACTTCCTTTGCGCCCTGCGCTTCGAATACCTGAAACAGGTTTTTACCGTAAGAAACAGAGTCGCTTGCCCAGCGGCGCGGGGCGTAACCCAAGGTGTCGTTATAGGAATGAAAAGCCAGCAGCCCGACCACATAGCCGCCCGGAATTTGATTTTCAATAAAATCCATAAGGGCGATCCGTTGCAATGAATCCTGCGTATCGAATGAAAACAGCGGCTTTTTATCGGCTGTCGGATTGTACGGACTGCCCGGCAAATTGGGCACGATGTGACCGGTATTCGGGTCCTGCACCATCATGGTGACGCCCCGGTAAATACCCTGTACGTTGAAGTTATAGTCGCCGAAAAAGCCTTCGTAATACACATTCTGAAAGCCGGGATAACGGTTGACGTTGCGGTAGGCCACCGTGGTGGAAATAAAGCCGGCGTTGTCCACAAATTCCAGCCGGCGGGTGCTGTCCACGGCTTGCAGGTTGACGAACTGCCCCTGTGCATATTGACCAAAATGCGACTGGTTCCAGCCGGGCGCGCTGCTAGGCAGGCAAATAAAGGAATGATTTCGCCAGGGAATCTGGCCATTTACCAGGCTGTCGCGTGCCACCCGCCAGTAATACACGGTACTATCCTGCAATTGTACCGGCGGTTTCCATTCCAGCAGGCCGCCGCCCTGGAATACCTCGCCTGTTTTTTTAAACGGGCTGTTGAATTTTTCCAGGGTATCGAGTTCGAATAAATATCGCATCGGCGCGGCGCTGAAGTTCTGCGTGGAGGCCTGGAGCGTCACGTCTTTTTTTCGTACGATCCCGAAATTATACGGCGCCACCGGCGCCACGTCGTCGGCGAAAAAGTACACGTCTGCGCCGGGCAGGCCGGTGGCGTCGGTTAGTTCGTTGTTGAATTCGGCGGCTGCCGGCTGTTCGGCTACCGTGTTTTGCGGATCGAGGCTGATCAGGAAACGGTTGAACCCGATTTGGCTGCCCGAAGTGGGCAGGTTGTAGGTTTGTTTTTGCCGGAACGGCGGCGCGGTAATCGTATCCGTCCGCCGGTTCAGCACCTGGTCGTCGGGGCGGCGTTGATCGATCCGGAGCGGGAGCGTGCCGCCCGTATTTTCGCCGATATTGACTACGTCGAAATCGAGTTTCAGGGCGGATTGTTCGAGGGAGATGGGGTTGGGGTCAAATTTTACCGATTGCGGATCGATCACATAGTCGGCCCCCGGGTAAAAATGCAGTTTGATGGCCGGGTCGCCTTGTAGCAGGTTTTGGTGCAGCAGGGCGACGAGGGCGCTGTAATTGGACTGGTTCAGGTCGCTTACGGTATGTTTTAAGATGTCGCCGATACTTTGGCCGTAATCAGCGCCGCCTAAGCGTTCGTAATATTTAAGCCCGAAGGTTTTGAGGGCATCTATAAAGCTAAAATTGACCGAAGCGATGTAGGCGATAGCGCCGCGATCCGGCGCCAGCACAAATTGTTCGCCGATACCTTTTTGGGGCGTCGAACACAGGCCCGAAAAACAACCCATGATCATCATCAGCGGATACCGGCCCTTGTTGTCGTACACCGCCGGCGAACCGATGTCAAAATCCACGGCGTTCGGCGACGAGTGTCCGTAAATCATCCACAAGGACACGCCGCCGTTGAGCAGGTCGAGCATTTGTTCGTAACTGGACAGTTGGATCGGGTCGTTCGAGGTTTTGTAGTACGTGTACACTTCGGCCCCCACGCGGTTTTGGGCGATTTCATCGGCCATCTCCTGCGTGTTATTCTTTATAATGCCGACCTCGCCCGCCAGGCCGCCGGAGTTGTGGATCACCCGTTTCATCCACGCCTTGCCTTCCAGGGTTTGGGGCGCCGAGGTGTAGGTTTGCTCATGTTCCCGTACTTTATTCAGATAATCCCGGATTTCCGCGGGTTCTACCACCGCCAGGCGGCCAATTGCCATCAGCGGATCGGACATTTTCTTTTCCCGCATCACCAGCAACTGGTCGGCGCCGGGCGCACCATACGTCGGCACGAAAAAGATGGAATCAGCCAGCAATTTTTGGGCATTCGTTGTCCGAAACGTATTGTAATCCAGCCCTTTGCCAATAATCAGCAGGTAGCGCGGGTCGTCCCATTTTTTATGAATAAACTGTACAAAATTGCGCGCGGCCAGCGGGTGAAAACGCACGCCGTAGGCAAACTGCTCGTATAGTTCATTGACGTCCACCACCGACACCTTGTGTCCACCGCCTTGCGGGCTGCGCCGGTAGTCGGCGTATTCGGCCACATAATCGGCGTTGTTGTT
>CAUJEY010000118.1 GCA_963169325.1 Bacteroidota bacterium | reverse complement strand
GGTTTCTGGTTTGAAGGTTGGAGGGTTATCGATCACCCACAAATCCAACTTTTTTTAGCTGATGTCTCGCTGCGCTCGACATGACAATCTGTTGATAATCAAATTTATACCCAGATTTCTCGCTGCGCTCGAAATTTCCCGGATACGTCTGGCATTCCTAACGCAGTAAGGCCATGTGTTCCCATGTTACTTTCGAGCGCAGCGTGAAATCTGTGAATAAATTTGATTATCAACAGATTGTCATGTCGAGCGCAGCGAGACATCAGCTAAAAAAAGTTGGATTTGTGGGTGATCGATAACCCTCCAACCTTCAAACCAGAAACCTCCTAACCCCCCAAACTCAATTCGTATTCAATCGAAGAAAATTTTGCAGCCCCGTTTGATCTATTACGCCGATCAGTTCTCCGTCGTCGGCCACGCCTACTATGGCGCTGCCGCGTTGCATGAGGAGGTGATATACGTATTGCAGATCTTGCCCGGATGGTACGACTTTGACCGTAGGATGGGCATATTGGCTGATCTCTGCGGAGATATCTCCTTTTTTTAGCGCGGCTATTATGTCGGATTCTTCGAGCACACCGCTGAGCCGGCCATCCATGGTAAAGACCAGGAAATGGCGCTCCAGTCCCTGTTGCAACAAGGCGATGGGGGTTTGCATCCAATCGTTTGAGTTCAGGCGGGTGAACTGCGGTCGCATCAGGTCGCTGGCTTTGAACCGGCGCAGCAGGTCGTCGAGGCGCACCATAGCGTTCTCCGTCCGGGCGGTGATGAACACAAAAAAGCCGATAAACGACAGGGTAATCCCCATATTCCACATACCGGAAATCCCGATGAATATGAACATCACGGCGATCGTCTGACCCAGCCGGGTGGCCCACAGAGTAGCGCGCACCCGCCCCAGTTGCATCGCCAGCAGGGCACGAAAAATACGTCCGCCGTCCATGGGAAAAGCGGGAATGAGGTTGAATACCACCAGACCGATATTGACCGCTACCAGGGGCGGCAGGAATAACAACAGGCCGGAATGCAGGGCGCCGAGTTCTTCGAGGTCGATGGGAGGCGTGCCCCCTTCGTCCATGCGGAGATATTGTCCGAGAAACCAGGTGAACATGTCCCAATTGTCGCCGGCGAAGATCAGTTTGCCCAGGCCCAATAAAAGGAATGCGATTACCACATTAACCATCGGCCCGGCAATGGCGACAAAAAACTCCTGAACCGGTTTTTCCGGCATACGTTCCAGGCGGGCAATTCCGCCGATAGGCGTAAGAATAATATCCTGCGTGTTGACGCCGTATCGCCGGGCGGTGAGGGCATGGCCGTACTCATGCAGCAAAACACAGCCGAAAAGGGAAATATACAACCCGAACAACCAGAGCGTATCCGTCAATTCCAGGTTTTTGGAATAACTTTCCCACAGCGGCAGTAAAAAAATAAGACCAAACGTCCAGTGCAGGTGTACCGGAATTCCTAACCATGTAAATAATTTGAGCGAACCGCGCATATCGTTGTAAGTCTTAAATCGAAAGTTATTGGGAGGAAGGTTTGGGCTTAACCGCTAAAACGATGTATTGATAATCGAGGGCTTCGTTGTCCGTTTTACTGATTTCAAAGCCGCCGGCCTTCAATTCCCGTTCCACCTGGCTCAGGGCGACTTTGAATTCGTCGTCCGGCCCGACCGGAAGACTGTTTTTCTTAAAGTCAATGATCAGCAATACACCGCCGGGCGACATGCCGTTCGACAGGGTTTGCAGGTATTTCACCCGGTTTTCGATATAGCCGTAAGTATTCACCATGATCACGGCATCCGCTTCGTTGGGTTTCAGCATCGGGTCGTCGGGTTTGGCCAGGCGACTTTCAAAACGGTCCCGGAATTGTTCGGGCAGCCGCACTTTTACACTATCCATAAAATTGATAAAACGCGGGTCGATATCCACGCCGATCACTTTTTTGGCCCGCGGCACCAAACGAAACGTAAAATAGCCGGATCCGGCGCCGATATCGGCCACTGTTTTTCCTTCAAGGTCGCCCAACAGCGAAATGACCATACCCGGTTTTTGCCAGATCACCCGGTCATTGCTTTCAAAATCGGCTATTAAATTTTCGAAGTTGCCCGCGCTTGCCCTCGGCTGCCGCGGCTCGACATCGGTATACGTCGGGCTGGGCGTCTCGCGGGTCATGCCTTGCGAGTCGGTGGATACGGGTGGCGTGTCGCCCTGACAAGCCCAAAAGCCGGCGCAGACGGCGCTAAAAGTGAAAAAGAGGAGAACACGATTCATAGCTATGGTCTAAAACGCTGCAATAATAGGGAAGTTCGCTCAATCGGTTTTTTCCCGCAGGGACCAACCGGCTGTTTTTTGGATGACTGACGGGAAAAACCGGACGATTCATCCAAACAGGCGTCTCGCGGCGACCTATCTTTGCGCGCTTCCAACGGAATACCCGACATAGCACCCGGTTTTGAAAAACAATTTTTTACAACATATCGCTTCCCGGATCAACAACGCAACCGCGCCGGCAGATGCCCTGCTTTTTTTTGCAGCGCTCCTGGTAGTCAGTATGCCGTTGTCGCCCTTTCTACTGTCCATCAGTATGTGGGGGCTGGTATTTGTGGCTTTTTGGCGCCTGGCGGCGGATAAGCGGCAAGCGACAGGGGGCAACATTCAATGGGCAAAGGGCAGGATTGTGTGGGATTTGCTGCTGGAATCGTTCCGGCATTTTTTCCGGCAACCCGTATATGCCGTGTTGGTTTTACTACTGCTTGTGCCCGCGTTCAGCGGTTTTTGGTCGGCAGACCAGGCATACTGGCTGGAACGTACGCGGGTGCGCCTGCCTTTTCTGGTACTGCCCTGGGCCTTTGCCAACCTGCCCGCGCTCACGCAGCGGCAATACGTGCTGGTTTTGTATCTTCTGGTCTGGACGATGGTCATTTTGTGCGCAGGCGTGGGTATCAATTTCCTGTTGCACAAACCGGAAATCATGCATGCCATGTACCAGGGGCGCCCGATTCCGGTGCCGCGGCATCATATCCGGTTTAGCCTGATGCTGGCTACGGCAGTCATTGCCGGCGGCTGGCTTTGGCATAAACGTTTTTTTTGGCGCTACGCCTGGGAGCATTCGGCGTTGGGCGTCGCCACGGTTTTTCTGTTCGCTTTTTTGCACTTCCTGTCGGTACGAAGCGGGCTGATGGCCCTCTACGTGGCCTTGTTTTTTACGCTGGGGTATTTCGTCTGGCGTACCCGGCGCTGGCGGTTGGCATTGGGCATGCTGGCCTTGCTGGCGGTTTTACCCTGGGTTGCCATAAATACGTTGCCCAGTCTGAAGCAAAAAATGGAGTACATGGTGTACGATTGGGGGCGTTATCTGGAAAACGAAGGAGAAACGTACTCGGATGCCGAACGCTGGATCTCGCTGAAAACAGGCTGGCAGATTTGGCGCGAAAACCCCTGGCTGGGCGCTGGGGCCGGCGACCTGCCGGCGGAAACCGATCGTATCGTCAAAAAAAACTACCCGGCTTACGAACCTACCCCGAAACTCCCGCATAACCAGTTTTTATATATCCTGGCTGGAACAGGTTTGTTCGGCCTGGCATTGAGCTTATTTGCCTTTTTATTCCCGGTGGTTGCCGGGCAGCACCGTTTTCACTACCTTTTTGCCGTATTTCAAATCCTGGTCTTCACCTCCTTCTTAGTAGAATACACTATAGAGACTTCAATGGGGGTAGCCTGGTATCTGTTTTATACTTTGTGGTTTATGCAACTTAAAAAGGGTTAGGGGGTTTGGGGGTTTAGGAGTTTGGAGGTTTGGGGGTTTGGGGGTTTAGGG
>CAUJEY010000117.1 GCA_963169325.1 Bacteroidota bacterium | reverse complement strand
TTTTGCAGCATGCGACGTATTATCCGCTTATTGCCCCCGCTTCCACCGGTATCGAAACCCCAAGTTTCTGCGCTGCCAATTCCAGCATCAGCGGCCGAACGTCCTCCGTTTCTTTTACTAATTGGTAGGGCAGGCGGATGGTATAATACGTCTCGCCTTTGTGTTTCCAGGTATCTTCTTTGCGCCAGTTCTCGTTGGTACAGATAAATACGATCACGGCGTCCTTGGCCACATCGGAGAGCTTTGACATAACGTATTGTGCGTCAATTTTAGGGAGAACGTCTTCGTCAATAATGCGGGTTACGTAAACCATATTCAGTTATTTCGGAGAAAAGGGCCTCACGCTACCAGACCCAGCCGTTCCCGTGCTTTTGCCAGCATCAGTGGTCGTGCATCTGACATTTCAAGGACTTCCTCATATGGAAGGCAAATGATAATATGACGAAGGCCCTTTTCATCAATCCAGTCGTCTTCTTCTCCGCCATCAGCAGTGCAGACGTAAATTATTCCAATATCGGGAAGATCAGAGAGTTGCTTCGCTATATACTGGGTGTCAACTTTGGCAAGGACATCTTTTTCAACAACTTTTACGACGACCATTTGTGAAGTTTTTTACAAATTTATAACGAATTAGTAAACCCTACAACATTATCTCATAACAGAATTATATGGTGGTCTTGGCAATCGTTCCTGAGGAATGCGGCCTAGGTTTTCTGGTAAGTAACGGTAATTAAAAAGTTTGATTTGTTCCTGTTTCAGACATTCCGAGAAGGTGCCCTTAAATTCTATGACGTATGTAACTTTATTACTGACTAAGAAGCTCCCGGCATATCGTCCGACTTTACCTTTGCTGGTGACCCCGTATTTCCATACTTCCCCGGCTTTCAGGTAGAAAATACTTCGCCCGCTGTGCAGGCATGGATACCAGCCAGCCACTTCAGCAATTAGTGCATATTGTTCCGAATCATCGATTTCCATCAACCGCCTGCGTAATTTCTCCTCCTCTTTCGGATGGAGTTTGGGCTTGCCATATTCTTCGTCATACTCTATTTTAGGAAAAAGGATGATAGCGACTAAAAACAAGGCAAAAACCGTAAGCGGTAACCGGTAGTTTGCTTGAATTTGGGTTTCGGGCTTTGGCAACTCAGGTTTGTTGGCTCCCATTGTTAAGAAATTTACGGGTTTACCGGAAAGTGTTTGAATTTCACCCCTCAGCAGTATTAAATTCATCGTACCAACCCCAGCCGCTGCTTCGCCATAGCCAGCATCAGTTGCTGCGCATCCGGCATCTGTCGCACTGTTTCATAAGGGAGGTTAATAATGATATAGCGCAGGCCGTCCTCATCAGTCCAGTCGTCTTCCGGTCTGCCATCGCGGGTACAGATAAAAATGATCCCGATATTGGGCAGATCGGAAAATGTGGCTTCAATAAATGGAGTATCCACCTTATCTGCGATATCCTGGTCAACAACTTTTACTACGATCATGGTTCAGGTTTTTAACGATTAACAAACACCGGCAAGCGGCACATCCGCGTTGTATGGCGGCCGGGGCAACTGTTGTGCCGGGGGACGGGCCAGATTTTCCGGCAGGTTGCGGTAGTTGAACAGCCGGATCTGTTCCTGTCGCAAACACTGGGAAAAAGCGCCTTTAAACTGAACGATATACGACACTTTGTTCCGGATGAGAAATGTCGCCTTGAATCGCCCGAATTCGCCGCTGCGGGCGACCCCATACTTCCAAACCTCGTTTGTTTTCAGGTAGAAGTTGATTCGCCGGCTGTGCAGACAGGGATACCAGCCGTTTCCCTTTGCCGTCAGGGCGTACTGTTCGGAGTCGTCAATGGTAGTCCATCGCCTTTTTAATTGTGTTTCTTCTTTTGGTTTATGTGCGGGATCAGGATTTTCCTTCGCGGCAATGCCTGTATTCGTTCTGAACCCAACGGCCGGCCCGACCGGGTTACATAACAGACTTGCTGCCGTGGGCGGCTTTTTCAGTAATGCACTGTTGTTTCCCATATTTATAATTTTTATCCGGTTTGCGATTGAAATGTCAGATTTTTGGCTTTTCCGGTAACTATCGCTAATTTTCAAGCAAAAATATGCTTATTTGTTATATTGATCAAATTTTTTTCGATAAATATAACTAACCGGCATTTAACTATGCATCATGGAGCAAATTCAAATCGAGCAGGGCATTCGTCTTCAACAACTGATGAAAGCGTTAAATCTCAAACAAACAGGCTTTGCCAGGAGCCTGGGCATGACGCAGCCCAACATCAGCCGGATGGTGACAGGGGAAAGCAAGATATCCGTGGAAGTAATAAACCGTATAATAGATACGTATAAAACCGTAAACCTGCACTGGCTGCTGACCGGCGACGGCGCCATGTTCATGGACGAGCCGGAGGAAAAAAGTGTTCAGGTGAAGGAACCGGGCGGACACTATTCGCCCAAAGGGAAAGGGCGGCTGGAGGAATTGGAAGAGCGCGTGGAACGGCTGGAGGAAGCGGTGTGGGGGTTGAAGGGGGGAAAGGAAAAGTAGCCCTATAAAACCGCGCGGGAGCCGTCCACCAGAATTACAAGAGATTGCATCATAAGCCACTTTTTAAAAAACATGGCAGATTTTTACATTAACACATAGGCACATAGATCACATAGAGGGAATACTATGTGGCCTATGTGCCTATGTGTTAAGAATAATTTTGTGTTCAAATTTTAGGGTTTACTTGTGATACAACAGCGCAGCGGGTTTTCGCCCCGCAAATAATCCTTAAAAAAGGAACTCCTTTTAGGCGAGCCTCTAAATCTCACCTCGACAATACCCGAAACTCCGTCCGCCGGTTTTGGGCGTGTTGTTGCTCGGCACACTCGACGCCGTTGCCGCAATGGTTGACGAGTTGGGCTTCGCCGTAGCCATGGTATTCCAGTCGCGAGCGTTTGATACCCCTGGACACGAGGTAATCTACCACGCCTTTCGCCCGGCGTTTGGAGAGATCCAGGTTAAAATCATCAGAAGCCCGCGCATCGGTGTGCGAATTGATTTCTACCCGGATTTCAGGTCTTTTGAGCATCAAATTGAGCAATTTTTCATCAATAATGGCTTTCGCTCTGGCGCTCAATGCGTCACTGTTGCGCGCATAATAGATGGGCAGCAGGTTGAAATCCAGCAACGAACATTCGATTTTTTTCCATTCGTACCAGTCGCTCGCATTGCTGCCGCCCCGGTCGGTCACTAAAAATACTTCCTCGCGCATCACCGGAGTCACTTCTACGGAATCGACAATAGCATCCCGCTCCAACACCCGCTTTTGAATCGTGACGTATTCCGCCGGAATTTCAACTTCCAGATAGGTAGCCGGCGTCTCGATAACTTGTCTTTTGATGGTTCGGTAACGCCCGTTCGGTGGCGTCTCCCGCGTAAAGCTGGGCGGGGTCACGATTCTTTTGACCGGAATTTGCTTGGTGATCGCAGGGTGTACCACATAACAGATCACGTCACAATCCCCCGGGATGGGCGATTTGCATCCATCAATGGCCGGGCGTGTCTCAAACCGGGAATAAGCCGGCTCAATTTCAAAGATTTCGAAGGTATCGATGGTTTGTACCGGCTGCAGCGAATACGTACTGAACGGATCTTCCACCAACAGGGTGTCGGTCACTTCGCGATATACCGCCGGGACGTACTCAAACCGCTTGGACGCCTCTTTTACCAGTACACGCTCTTCCACTGTTTTGTACACCGCAGGCACCACTTTGTATTGCATGTAGGACGGTGTGACAACCACTTTTTCCAGTTCCGTAATTTCCTCAATGGGGCAACGAATATAACAGGCGCCAGGCTCAGGGTTCTCCGGATAATTTTGTGCTGAAAGGGCCGTGGCGGCCAAAAATGCCGGTAGCAAAAAGAAGGTGGAAATCCGCATGATTACGATTTTAATATTAAAACGGCGTTATTTGATGAATGTAATGCTTTTTTAAACCCGCGCGAACGTTCCGACACGGACAAGCGATGAAAACGAGCGCGTAAAACTAAGTACATTGGTCAGACCGGCCATCATGTTTCCTGGAAAATTGCTGAAATTTTGGCGCCGCAAGCCAGGAGCGGACAGATTCCCGCGGAAGGACAGGTCCAGGAGGAAAAAGGGGCCGTCCAAATCAACCATCAGGTTTTATACCTCCTGAAACCAAGGCCAAAACCAACCTTTGTGGGACCAGAAAAGAGGCGTTTATTTTATGTGTATATGTGGGGCGAATTTGTAATTCGCCCGTAGTGTAGGCGAATTAAAAATTCGCCCCACATCACTTCAGTTGTATCATCTTTTTCACGGCAATATCCGTCGCCGTTTCCATCTTGTAGTACAGTACGCCTGTGGCGTTCATTAGCGACCGATCCAGCGTCACGGCGTTGTAGCCGCGGCCGTAGTCGCCCGTTTGTACAAACAACGTACGACCCGTTTCGTCGTACACTGTCAGCGTAGCTTCAGATGCCTCGGGCAGGTAGAAGCCGATCTGGGTGCGGTGTATCCACGGGTTGGGTTGGTTCTGGTACAGTTCGAAGCCCTGGCCGACGATCACCGGACCGTTGTCGCCGTTGAAACGCAGGGCGATGGTCATTACGTCATTATTCGTCATTGCGTCATTGTTCGTCATTGCGTCATTATTCGTCATTGCGTCATTGTTCGTCATTGCATCATTGCGGTATGCTTCAGCTTTCGTGATCCGGCTTGATACGGCTAACATTTTGCTGAGCTGGCCGGTTGTTTTGGCACGGAAGGTCACTGCGAATTCGCCGACGGTTTGTTCTGCATCGAACGAGGTCGTCAGGGCGTGCTGGTCGTTGAAGATACCAAAGTTGCCCACCGACATGTCGGCGCCCGGTCGCACATCCACCATTTCTAAGTTCGGGAAGTAGAGGGTGAACTGGTAACCTTTCACTTTTTCCGTCGCGCGGAAGTGTACCGTGAAGGTTTCGCCGACTCGTACGCGCCCATCGGGGGTGGACGATACGTCAAACAGCAGCGTGCCCTCCGTACGGTCCTCTATCCTCACCAGGCTGCTCGTTACTGCATTGTTGTTCACGTCGCCTACTTTCACCGAAACAAAGTCGGCGCCCGACTTGTCGGATTGCAGGTCGGCTAATTGAACCGTTTCCGGGAAGATTTCCTGGAACGGGTTTAACGGGTTCGGGAACGTATAAGCCTTGTCTACAAAACGCCAGGAGCTGTTGTTCGGCAACACGGTAAATTGCCCCAAAATCAGTTTGCGCAATTCAACAATGTCGAAGGTCGTGATTGAACGGCTGTTGTTGGCGTCCGCCGCGATCATTTTGAACGGCGAGTTGAGCGGTTCCAGGCCCAGGATGTGTTTGTTGATCAGTACCAGGTCGAACGTCGATACGCCGTTCAGCGGGTCGTTGTCTTTGTCCGGCGTGATGGTGTAGTCGTCTCCGTAAGGTACGCCGTTGTGCAGGTATTGGCCATCGGCATCCGATATCGATACGAAGGCCGGCAGGGCGCTATTCGTCGCCTGCAGCGATACGCCGGCGCCCTCCAGTCCGCCGGCTTGTTCGGTGGCCAGGGTGCCGGCTACCGATGCCGTGACGCCTGCGCAGGCATTCATGTTGTCCTGTACGACTATGTAAGTTTCACAATAACCGGCATTGCCGGCAAGGTCCATCGCCCACAATTCCACCAATTGGTTGCCCAGTTCGTTGCAGGTGAATTGTATGCCTGTTTGCGGCGTGCCGTCGGGGTTAAGGGGAAAGCCGGTACCTGTGCCGGATTTGCGGATTCCGGTCACCAACTGATCCGACGGCGTGCAGTTGTCTTCGGCATATTGCAAAAAATCGGTAGCCCAAAGTTGGGCTATCGTACTGGGCGACGTATTCACACTCAAGCCGTTAAAACAAACTACCGTAGGCGCTTTTCCGTCTTTTATCACAAATTGTTTTTCACACAAAGTTTCGTTTCCACAGCCATCGGCTACGACCCAACGGACCATGTGTTTGCCGCCAGGCAGTTCCGGCGTTATATACGTATCCGGCGATTGTTGGGTGTTCCAACGCACCGTCGCCGTCATTTTGGAACCGTTGAGCTCTTTTTGCAACGCAAACCCGTATTTCTCGGCCTGCGGCACGGGCCGTTCATCGAACGCGCGGGCGACGCCACCCGAAAAATTTGGATTGGCAGCGTTGCCAAACATCACGGTGTTGGCGGCGGGCAGGTTCGCGCTGTTCACTACCGTCTCCGGCGCGCCGTCGCCGTCAAGATCGAGAAACAGGAAATAATGAATATTCAAGTTGGGGCCTGCGCACAAACCGGTCCCGGTGACCGACAGGCTTGCCGGGCCTTCGCAAAGGTTGTGACTGTCCGTACCGCTATCGAACCAATAGGTTTCATTCCATAATCCGGCCGAATTGGGTGTGAGGTCCGCAAAATCGGCGATGCCGGGAGGGCATTGTTCTACCACGGGTGCTTTCGTGTCGATCACCTTGATCACCTGGGTATACTCATAACAATTGACGGCAGGGTTCCAGAATGTGCTGTAATCCGTGGCCTGCGGGCTGGTCGGCGTGGTTTTAACCACCGTCGCTGCCCAGGGCGCCTGTGTGCCTGGCGCCGAGACGATTGGTCCGGGCAGGTTTTGCGCCGACTGGAGGGTGGCATTGGGCGTTGGGTTGGGCACCTTGACACAATTGCTGCCGGGCAGGTGATCGCACCAGTCGATTATCCGCCAGGTGCGTTCGATCTGATAACAGGCATCGGGCACAACCGTAAAAATTTCGTCGGAATATGATACCGCCAACAACTCGCAATCTTTGCCGAAAAACACCGGTTCTCCAAAAAATCCACTGGAATCACACAAAGGCAGGATCAGATCATCGGGAAAACGGATGGCATAGTCCACCTCACGCGTCACGAGTACTTGTTGCGTACACTGGCTGGTTTGTCCCTGGCAGTCAAATACCGTAAATGTTCGAACGAGGGTCCCCCGGTTACAAACCGTATCAAAAAGGGCACTGTTCAGGGAATAGGCCAGGCCGGGTTTGCCCTGGTAATGTTTGGCGGTATCCAGGCAACAATTGTCCTGCAGGCCGGGCAGTCCGTAGCCGGTCAGTGTGGCATCGAAATTTTCGCAGGAAACCGTAACATCGGGCGGCGGCTGGCAGCCGGGTTTCAGTTTGTCCTGCACTTCCACCTTTACCAGGGTTTCATTAAAAAGCGGCATACCGTTGGCGCCCAAACTGTATTGCCCCAGCGCATTGAGTTGGTAACAACGCAGGGCCAGGTTTTGGGTTGTTCCGGCTTCGCAACAATAGAATTTAATAGAATCCGATTCGCCGGTTGCCCGGGCATACTCACTTTTTAAATCAGGAAAACCGTCATAGCAAGGCGGCGTCCCATTTTCCGCATTCAAAGCCTGAATACACGCGGAATACGGCGGAATGCGGCGTACGGTCACCCGCACAAAGTTGCAGTTATCATAAGAGCCCTGATCGAAGGCCGATGCGGGCAGGCTGGTTACGCCCGCAAAATGTATCCCATTCGCGTCGGGTTCATAACAATCGTTCGGATCGTCGGCATTCAAGCCGACAACCGTCTGACTATGCCCAACGGCTACGGGTGGCGTCAAATCGCGTACGGTGAGGGTAAGCGAGCAGGTTTTCAGATTTCCGCAGGCATCTTCTACCTTGTAATGTACCTGATGCACCCCGACCGGCAGACATGGCGTATTACCAAACACTGCCAGCGTATCGGGGTTCGCAGGGTCATTGCCCGGGAAGTTGCCCAAGGTACCGGTCAGGCTAGTCACCTCCGTGGTGTCGCCTGAATACTGGTTGAATACCACCACCTGAGCCTGCAAATTTCCTATCGTCGAACAGAGATCAGCGACAACCACATCGGGCAAATTGACCGTGGCACAGCAAGTGTATAAATCCGTCGAAACGGTCTGGTTGGCAGGGCAATTGATCACCGGCGCCGTCCGGTCGCGCACCTGGATCAATTGCATCGACTGGGTGGATTGGGCCGTACAAGCATCTACGATCGACCAACTGCGGTTGACGGAATAAGAACCCGGGCAAATGCTGACTACCACATCGGTATAAGACCAGTTGATAGAGCAGCCGGATGGCCTTCCGAATACATAAGGCGCCCCTTGTTTCCCCTGGCTTTCGATCCAGGCGGGCAGCGGGTAAGCCCCACCACATTCCAGGGCCGGCGCATCGAGGTCGTTGAAATCCGGCGGCAAGGTCACATCGCCAAATGTCGGTCGCATCAGGCGGATCGTTTGTACGTATTTGGCGGTATTATTGCTCGCGTCGCGCCCCGTCCAACTGCGTTTGATTACGACGGACAAACCGGTTGAACAGGGCATAGTAGTCTGTTCATCGCTATAACTCAGCGTTACGTCGCTGCAACCATCGAGTAGCGGCGCCGGTACCACAAAAACACTCGGCGCTACCTGGGTGAGTTGCCCCGGGAAAATCAGCCCGGCCGGAAAACCCGCCGAAAAAGTGGCTTTATACCGCACTTGCAACCGGGCTTCGGTGATCACAGCCAGGTCGCCGTAGCCGTTGGCATCGCCGATGCGCAGTTTCCAGTCGCCATTGAGCGGCTGCCCATCGAAAGTGGCCAGCAAACCGCCGCCAGGAGGAACCCGAACCCGTTGGTTGGTGGTAAACAGGCTACAGTCCGGATTTACGCTGCCTGCATCGTCAAACCGGGCCCACAAGGGGCCGGTACAGCCGGTCAGTTGTTTCCACAAAATAACCTTGACACCGGCCGGGCTCTCCAATTCCACCCAAAGATTTTTTTCAAATACATCGCCGGTAATTTTTAAGTATACATCGATGTCTTCGACCACTGCATTGGCCGGGCCGGCGGCCGGAATTTTCAACTCCACCGTTCGGTAATCCGTCACATTTACCGGTAATACGGTAACAGGTAGAAATTCCCGGACCATAGTTGCCATAGCGCTGTAAGTCGGGGCAACATCGAAATTACAAGGCAATTCTATATCCGTTCCGGTTAGGGCCGGCGGCAATTTGTCCTCCACAACTACTGTGCCCAGGCATAAATTGCCGTTGGAAGGGTCAAGGACGCGTACACCGTACGATTTCCCAACATCGGAGGCATTGAGCTGCGCCGGCACCCACGGACCATCCTGAAACGGCGGTATTCTGTCCAGTTGCACCGTGTAGGTCTCGTAACACCGGTAGGGGCCGCCGATCAGGATATCGTCGGCACCCAGGGTCGTCGAACAATCGGGATCCAGCGAAGCATTTACGATGCCTGCACAAATCAGCGAATTGGCAGGACTATTATACGATTGCACCGTCACGGTAAATGATGCCGTGGCCTCGTTGCCTGCGGCATCGGTACAACGAAATACATTCACCGTGGCGCCGGCCGGGAAGGGGGCATTGGCCGGCAGACCCGCGATTTGTTGGGGCTTCAGCGGTGTCGAGATGTACGAAACATAGCCGTTGTAGGCCCGCGACAAATTGGTTTGGCCAAAGGGGTATCCTTTGGAAGCACCGGGCGCCGACGAGACCCGCAAGGCGCCGTCGTCGACTTGCCGCTGCTGACCGGCCCCTATCCCGGTAAAACGAACAGGCGCTCCGATCGTGCTCGTCAGATAGATTCCCCTGGAAGCGCCGGGGGGTAAAAGCAGGTGAAAACCGGTGAGGGGAACACCAACCTGTGGCCCGGTCGAAGCGACCAAACGTGTGCCGGCCAGCGACCATGCCGTAGGCAAATCCTCCACGCCCTGCCACGACGGGGCATCGGTCGTTATATACACTTCCACCGGCCAACTACCGGCATCGAGCACCGGGCCGAATTCCGTGATAATAATCGGTTCCGTGCCCAGGTTTTTGACATCAAACAAGATACCGGCAGCGCCATTGTCAAAATCGACCGGGTGCTCCACACGGACCGGAACATCCGAAGCGCAATTGTCGACCGCCGTCACCTGGTAATAGTACGGCAGGGAACATTGGCCCGGCCCCAGATTCAACGTGATATTGGCCGGCACCACCACCGCAGGCGGCGTGTTGTCGCTTACGGTG
This sequence comes from Bacteroidota bacterium, assembly GCA_963169325.1. Lineage (GTDB taxonomy): Bacteria > Bacteroidota > Bacteroidia > Chitinophagales > Saprospiraceae > M3007. The sequence continues at coordinate 1,952 of CAUJEY010000117.1, read as the reverse complement.
ATCAATTGCGCCGCGCTCGTCACCAGGCCGCCGGCACAAGATTCGACTAATTGCCAGGATACTACATTGAGCCCCACAGGCACATCCTGAAGCAGCACTACCGGCGGGGCAGGCGACGGCACGGTCACTACGGGGCCTTCATTCAAGCGGTAGCGCAACTCCAGTGCCAACGAACAAGCGCCGGGCTGAATATTGGGCAATGCCGTCTGCACATCGGCGGCACAAGCGCCTGCCGGCGCAGCCACCTGCAATGACCCGGGGGCCAAAACCGCACACACACTGCCGGGCACTTCCGACACAATGGCGGTCCAGCCGTTTTTGCCGACGGAGGCGTCGGAGTCAAAAGCAAAAGTCAGGGCGCCGGAAGTATTGGCAGCGGTGGCCCGAACGGTGGCCGGAGCAACGTTATAAGGCGCCGTAGCGCCCTGCCAGGCGCTTATGCCCGCTGAAAATGGATTGGGCAATCCCAACAATGCGATTGCCCCGGAACTGATCTGCGGCGATGCCGTGCCAGGACCATCATATACAAACAGCCCGTCGAAACCCGGTTCGGTGTAAAATGAGGTGAATTGGACCACAACCTTATTGCCCGCCACGGACGGCAGAAAGGTAACGACGGAACCGGTACCGCAACCCGGGCTGTATGGGGTATCGCCTACGCCATCGTCGGTAAATATAAGGGAACATTGATTAAGCGGATCCAGCGTATAGGTTACCGGCCCGCTGTTGTATGGCATATAAATTTGTGTTTGCGCATTCAACAAACAAGCCGTACTTAATACTACCCAGGCTGGAAATATCAAGCCGTTAATAATTCGCCTTTTCATAGAGATTTTTATAGATTATAAATTCAATCGCAACAATTAATTATCGGCCAGCAAATCCACCGCTTCATCATATAGCAGGCGCAATACCGCTTCCGGGGTAAAAGTCTGCTCATATATACCTCCGATTGAAGCCGCATCCGGCAATGCATGCTCTATTGCTACAGGAAGGGGGATTTCCTTCACTACTGCACGCAAGATAGATTTGTAAAAAATTATACGTCGCAACAGGTCGGTATATGGAACAGTACCGGGCGTCAGCACCTGGAGCTGCGGGTGGAGCATATCTAATTTGTCCCGCAGTTGCGTTTGCGCCTGTACGGACGGAAGCCAGATAATCGCCGGATCATTCGCCGGCGATAGTTTAATTTGTTGTGTATACCCCCGCTCCACCAATAATACCAGGCCCGAAAGGAGCACAATCCGGAATAAAAGTTTTATCATATATCTTATTTTTGACAAAAACGATGATTCTCAGGCAAGGCAAGGCAAATCCAGTGACTATCCCGCGCCTGCACAAGAATGCCGTATTTAAATGCCCGATTGATGTGGAAATTTTAAAATACCCAGGTATGATCCAAATGCCTGAGTACAGATTTGCAGCTCCCTAACCGGTAAAGATTATGCAAAATCAATCCTTTGAAGTGGTGCGCAAAGAACGCTTTTTTTTAATTATCCACATTCCTGAATATCGCTGATTTCTCGAGGTTCGATTGTATTTGACAAAAAAAACCGCCCCGTTCTCCCATGCTGGGAAAACGAGGCGGCTATTTTAGTTTGAACTTCAAACTTTGAACTTCAAACTTCTACTTCACTTGTATCATCTTCTTCACGGCACTATCCGTCGCCGTTTCCACTTTGTAGTACAGTACGCCTGTGGCGTTCACCAGCGAACGATCCAGCGTCACGGCGTTGTAGCCGCGGCCGTAGTCGCCCGTTTGTACGAACAGCGTACGACCCGTTTCGTCGAAGATCGTCAGCGTGGCTTCCGATGCCTCGGGCAGGTAGAAGCCGATCTGCGTCTTGTTGATGAAGGGGTTCGGCGCGTTCTGGTACAACTCGAAGCCTAAGCCCGTGATCGTTGAGCCGTTCTGACCGTTGAAGCGCAGGCCGATGGACATTGCGTCA